>JAJHQM010000001.1:0-27500 GCA_020833345.1 Ignisphaera sp. | reverse complement strand
TGGTTCGGCCGAGCCCCGGGGCCCATGAAAAGGGAGCGGGGAGCGATCCCCCGCGCCCGTACCGAGAACCGCCACAGGTGCCCCTGGGTGAGGAGCCCAAGGCGTGCGGGGGCTAACCCGGGCTAGGGAACTCGGCAAATTGGCCCCGTAACTTCGGGAGAAGGGGTACCTGCGGTTCTAGGGTAAACCCCTGGAACCGCAGGTCGCAGTGACTAGGGGGTCCTGACTGTTTAATAAAAACATAGGTCCCCGCTAGCCCGAAAGGGTGTGTACGGGGGCCGAATCCTGGCCACTGGCGGTCCGTGAAACCGGGGTACAACCCGGCGAAGCGCCGCTGAAGGCCGGGGGTAACTCTGACCCTCTTAAGGTAGCCAAATGCCTTGCCGGGTAAGTTCCGGCGCGCATGAAGGGATCAACGAGGGCCCCACTGTCCCAGCCCGGGTCCCCGTGAAGCCCACGGAGCCGGTGCACAGGCCGGCATCCCCCCGTAGGGAGAGAAGACCTCGTGGAGCTTTACCGCAGCCCGGCGTTTGCCCCTGGTCTCTGTTGCATAGCGTAGGCGGGACCCTGTGAGGGTGGGTCTCTGGATCCACAGGAGGGGCCAATGAAACACCGCCCAGCGGGGACCGGGGGCATTACCCCGGGCATGGTCCCGGGGGACAGCGTCGGGTGGGCGGTTCGGCTGGGGCGGCACGCCCGCGAAAAGGTAACACGGGCGCCCAAAGGCCAGCTCAGGCGGGTCAGAACTCCGCCGTAGAGTGCAAGGGCAAAAGCTGGCCTGACCCGGCTCTTGACAGTAAGGAGCCGGGCCGGGAAACCGCGGCCTAGCGAACGCTCGTGCCCTCCTTGGTGGGGGCCGGGCATGACAGAAAAGTTACCCCGAGGATAACAGGGTCGTCGCGGGCGAGAGCCCACATCGACCCCGCGGTTTGCTACATCGACGTCGGCTCTTCCCATCCTGGGGGTGCAGCAGCCCCCAAGGGTGGGGCTGCCCGCCCATTAAAGGGGAACGTGAGCTGGGTTTAGACCGTCGTGAGACAGGTCGGACTCTACCCACGGGGGGTGCGGGCCGCCTGAGGGGAAGGTGACCTCAGTACGAGAGGAACGGGTCGCCGCGGCCTCTGGTGTAGCGGTCATTTGACAGGGTGTATGCCGCGTAGCTACGCCGTAGGGGGTAACCGCTGAAAGCATCTAAGCGGGAACCCCTCCCCGAAAAGAGGCGGCCGTTCCCGGGCGAAAGCCCGGGAGGAGGGCTCCCGTAGAAGACGGGGTTGATGGGGCGGGGGTGAATGCCCCGAGGGGCTTACGCCTCGAGGGGTGCAGCCCACCGCTCCCAATAGCCCGACGCCGACCTGGGGCGGGGACCGGGTATAAGCGGGCTTGTGCAGTGCTCATCGAGGGTTCATGCTTCTGCTTACTTAGTTAGGCTTTTCTCCCCTGATTTCCATATGGAGTCCCAGAGGTGAGTTTAGATGGCGTCAGAGGACAAAGTTCAGCAGGGTAGTGAAAAGCAGAGGGATCCCAAGAGGGTCTGGGTTCAGAAAATGGTCAAGAGCGCTAAGCTTCACCACAAGCTATGCCCTTTTTACGACAGGAAGAAGAGGTTTTGCTTCTTAAAGCTGGGCGAGAAGTGCCCACTTGATGGTAGGTTTGAAAACTGCTCTGTATTCACAGGGTTTCTGGAGAAGAGATACGATGAAATTGTGGCTGCAGGCAAGCCCCTGCCAATAGACTTTGAGGACCCTTTAGTGCAGTTTGGAGTGACTTAGCAATGTGCCTTAACGCTGTTAATGATTTAAAGCTCTGCATAGCTAACGCTACGGGGGCTCCAGTAGAGAGACTTGCTAAAGGCCTTGACATTCCCAAGGAGGAGTTCGGGGACTTTGTAATAGTGCTGCCGAAGGCCGGCATCGATAGGGTGCAGGCAGAGGGAATAGCGGAGTCTATAATGAGGTGCGGGCTTATTGCCAGAGCAGAGTTAAAGGGAATATACTTAAACATCTTTTTAAACAGAGAGCTGTTTTCATCAAAAGTGCTGGAGTACATTGTAAACGATAACGAGTATGGCATTTGCAGAGAAAGAGAGCCTAAGAGAATAGTTGTAGAGTATGTCTCTGCAAACCCCATTCACCCACTACACATAGGAGCAGCAAGAAACGCTGCTCTTGGTAGCTTCATAGCCACAATACTTAAAGCTTTTGGAAATAACGTACAGACAAGGTTCTACATAAATGATGTTGGAAGACAAGTTGCAACAGTAGCACTAGGCTTTAAACTACTTGGTAAAGTAGAGATACCGAGCAATGCAAAGCCTGATCACTGGATCGGCCTTATTTACGCAATAACCAACACAATTGCAGAAATCCAGAGCATTAAGAAGAGGCTTAAGACGGCCACAGGAGAAGAGGCTGAAAGGCTTCGAGAAGAACTAGATGAGCTTACAGCAGATGCGACAAGGCTTTGGAAAGCCGCGCCAGACATATTTAGCGAAATTTCGGAAAAGCTTAAGGATATTGATTTTGAAGAAGAGCTCTCCAGGATCATGAGGGGGTATGAAAAAGGTGAAGCAGAAGTAGTGCAACTTATCAGAAACGTTGTTAGTGCATGCATTGAGGGGTTTAAGCAAACTCTGCAGAGGTTTGGTGCAGAGATAGAGGTTTGGGATTGGGAAAGCGATTTGGTGTGGTGTGGAGATGTTGAGAAAGTGCTTAGAGCACTGAAGAGAAAGGCAGTAGAACACAAAGGGGCGCTGGCTCTGAGCTTTAGCTCTATAGACAGCGCTGAGCTAAGGGAGAAGCTGAGAATACCAAGAGAACTTGAAATACCGCCTCTAGTCCTTCAGAGAAGCAATGGAACAACACTTTACACAGTTAGAGACATTGCCTACACATTAAAGAAGTTCAGAGAATTCAACGCTGATAAAGTCATAAATGTGATAGCCTCAGAGCAAACCCTTCCACAGGCTCAGCTAAGGCTAGCTTTGTACATGCTGGGCCATGTAAGAGAAGCAGAAAATCTCATTCATTACAGCTACGAGATGGTCAATGTCGAGGGTATGAAGATGAGCTCGAGAAGGGGCAGAATCATAACACTAGACGATATGCTTGACGAGGCTAAGAGGAGAATTATGGTTGAGCTTGAGAAAAGAGGTAGTGCTTCAGAAGCTATAGCGGAGAAAATGGGGGTAGCTGCTGTAAGGTTCTACCTACTCTTCGTATCTCCAACAAGACCTGTAAAGTTTTCATGGGCTTTAGCACTAGATTTTGAAAGGAACTCAGCCCCATACCTGCTCTACACCTATGCGAGAACAGAGGGAATATTTAGAAAAGCTAGGGAGTTAGGCATTGAGCTCGATTGGAAGAAACTGCTTAAAATTATGGATAGGAGCTTCACAATTAGCGATCGCAGGTGGAGGCTTGTAAAAATGGTTTCAATGTTTCCAGAGGTCATGTACAAGAGCTATGAGGAGCTCGATCCATCAGCACTCGCACTATACCTGCTTAGGGTTGCTGATGAGTTTAACACGTGGTATGATGAAGAGCCTATTGTTGTTGAAAAGGATGAGAAGCTAAGAGCCTCAAAGCTTCTCTTGGCATATGCCATAAACAGGGTTCTGGACAGGGGATTGCGGATATTAGGTATAGAGCCTGTAGAGAGGATCTAGGTAGACAGCCATGTTAAGCGGGTGCGAAGAAACGGTGAAGCTTTATGACATAGAGGGTTATGCGCAAGCAGGGTTTGTAAGGAATGCAAAGTATATTAGCTGTGGAAAAAGCAAAGTTAAGATCTTATTACAACTTATTAATAACAAAGTAGTATGTAGTCCCTGCCTTGATCAGCAAGTTGCAGAGTTAAGCAAAAGAGTTATAGAGCTGTACAGAGTAGTTGAGTTACAGAGATGATGAGTGGTATTACCACAGAGCAACGCTGTGAAGAAGACGCTAGACTCTGATTCTAAGGGGTTCAGCTCTTATGTAGGTTCATATTGATTTAATGCGGTCATCGCATTATCTTCTTTCCCTTGCACAGCTTCTTGGGTTTGCATCCGCCTTGGGGGCGTTCAGGGCCGCCCCAGGGACCCCACATCTTGAGTTGCTACCCTCGGGGAGAGCCCTGAAGGCTCTTCACCCCTCACAGGAAGCACCATCAAAATACACAATAATAATATTAAACCTTATAAACCTATATGAAAACCAAAACAGTTGCGAAAGGCGCGTCCTAGTACAGTTCTTCATAATCAATGGGAATCTTTTCCTTTAGGCTGAGAAGATAGGCTTATGTAATTACACATGGGGTTTGAAAACAAGTTTGAGAGTTCTTCAAGGGCTATAAATTTATAAGCCTAGAAAGGGCAAGAGCTGTGATGCATGTTATAAAAGTACGGTTGGTGAAAAGATAATGCAGTTCTGCCCAAAATGCGGAGGACTTATGATGCCTGTGAAGAAGGAGGGTGGTGTAGTAGCTTTAAGGTGCAGTAAATGCGGGTATGAGCTTCTGCCTCAGGGCAAGGAGTATACTGTAGGTGTTCAAACAGCTTCTGTAGATAGGGTTAAGACAACGTCAGTTATTAGTGAGGGTAAGAAGGTTGGTAGGAAGAAAGAGGAGATAGAGCAGGAAAAGGAGGAGTACTATAAGGAGGTATTCTTAGAGCTGCTTCACGAGGAGGAGTATGGTGAAGAGTCATAGAGCTTTTGGAATCCTTGGTAAGATTTTTAGAGAAAAGTGAGAGAGTTTCTGAAGCCATTTTCACCACACTTATTGATAAGCTTTTGGGGAAAAGCAGTATAGCCATAGTACACTGCGGCTCTGTAGAAGGAGTGGCAAAGCATTTAGAAACACTCCTCAGAATATCGCTAGGAAGAGTAAATGTAATAACGATGAATGGTGACTACATTTATAATACTGTACTGCCTTACATGGCCGATTTTATTGAATATGCCTTATTATTTTCCTCAACTCAAAGCCAGGGATGTGCAAGTAGGGTACGGCAAGCGCTCAAGCTCTTAGGCATAGACTTTTACGCCTTGCTACCTAAACCTATTCACGAGGTAGCAGGTTATGCGTTAGCAGAAGGAGAAAATGTCATGGAGCTTGACGAGGCTGTGTACAGGCTATCGATTAGCTTAGCAAATATAAAATTAGGCTTGCACATTGGGAGAGGGTTAAGGAGGGTTAGGAGGATGGAGGCAGAGACCAAGCTCTCTAACATAGCTAAAGAAGTTATAGAGTTTTACAGCAATGCTATTGAAGCTGCTGAACAGTGTAACAGTGTAATAGTATCTCAAGCACTAGCTTCCGTTGGTGAGGAGCTCGGAGACCTCGGGTACCTGTATACCACAGTGGATAGAGCGAATACATGCATAAAGTTTGCGAATTATGCAATGCTGTTTTATACCACATCAGAAGAGCATATTGTACGAGAAGCACTTTTAGCAATGGCGAAGACTTTCCCAGGCATTAAGCTTGTTCACGTAAGGATAAACACTGATCCCCTTACAGCACCGCTTTACGGCCTAGTACTAGCACTATACATAAGGCTGAGAAAATCCATTGCAGCAGAAGAGAGGCAAAGAGTGATATAAGCTTTTAGCCTCACAAAACACTATTCATTAAGTGACTTGAGCCAATCACGTGGGCGCCGGGGTAGCTCAGCTGGTAGAGCGCGGGGCTGTTAACCCCGTGGTCGGAGGTTCGAATCCTCCCCCCGGCGCCATTTCCACAAAATGATGAGGCTCGAAAGGGTTGATTTAGTGATAGGCTCGCGCAGGTCTGAAACTCTATGAAGATCTTCCTTGGTGTTACAGGGGCTAGCGGATGTGTTATTGCTCTTAGGCTTGCCGAGGTTTTGAAGAATTTAGGACATGAAGTATATGCAGTGGTTTCTGAGAAGGCACTTATGATTGCTGAATATGAATGTATAAGTAAAGGTTGGTTTCTCGATAAATTGACAAGCTTTGCTACTAGCATATATAGAGAAAGTGATATTAACGCTGACATAAGTAGTAGCAGTAATGCACTGGATAGCTACATACTGGCTCCAGCCTCTGTAAAAACCATGGCGATGATCGTTCATGGCATTGCCGAAAACCTCATTGTGAGAGCAGCCCTCATTGGCTTAAGAATGCGTAAACCAGTAATAGCTGTTGTAAGAGAAGCTCCACTAGGTATTGTAGAGCTCTCAGTACTTCTTAAAGCAGCTAAGCTTGGTGTTTTTGTAGTGCCTGCTGTTATAGGCTTCTACACTTATCCGCAAAGCCTTAAAGACGTAGTGGACTTTATAGTAGGTAAGGTGCTAGATGTGCTGGGCATAGAGCATGACTTATACAGACGATGGAAGGGGTCTAGAGCTCCTCTATACCCAGATCCTTGCGAAGTCCTCTACGGCTCAGCAAGCTCTTCAAGCTCTCCCTAGTCTCCCTCTTTTCAAGCTCCCTCATAAACTCGTCCTCACCTTTATCACTAGTCTTAAGCGCGGCAAGACACCTTCCATCAGGTAGGAGGTACCTAGCTGTACAAGAGGCATATTGACACTTATGAATAATACACACATCGTTTACCCACGAGCACCAAGCAACGGGCTTACCATTAACAAGCTTTACCATTAGAGCTCTTTTAGCACATCTAAATAATGGACATGAGGGATTGCACTGCGTGCCCAGGGGTTTAGGTATAGGCTCGTGGTGCCTCTCCCCTGGTTGGGGCCTTCGTACCCTATCTTCATGTACCTCCTCCTTTTTACTGTAGGGATATGCCCCGCGCCTGTCAATGTGTTGAGAAGGTTGCTTTAACACGTTCTTTCTATCTTTCAATTAATTCACCATATGAATGAGATAGGTTAGGGAGGACATGGCTCAAGTGAAGTTATATCTTAACCCATTTAAAAACTATATAGTTTACAGAGCTTTTTTCCTCATCCACTACAGCAAGAACAGATCTTTTTCTAACACTATGGCTTAATCTGCCAAGCCCAACAATATCAACTGCTTTAAGGTAATCTTTTGCAGAGGCAACTGTAACTACATATGGTGCGTGCTCAAGACCAGGCCCCAGTTCATATACTGTGAAATCAGCTCCAAATTTCATACCGCTTCTCACTATATAGCCTCGCTGTCTAAGATCCTTAAACACCAAGTACTTTCTTTTAAACTTTGGCATTAAATTCATAAAGTGCTTTTCCAAGGTTTTACAATCAATTCTCTCAGTACCTAATATGGGCTCTGCAACCCCTTTTTCACATAGGTACAGAGCTTCATACATGGAGAGTACTAACGGAACTTTATACACAGTGTCTGGTTCAGGCTTTGAAATGCCTAAAGGTTTTCCTATAAACATCTTGAAAAGCTGTGCAACTTTCTCAACATCTACTACAATGCTTTTCCAGCCAACAACATGCACATCAAGTTTCAGCTTTTCTTGGCTTGGTACAGACATAGTATTGCCTCGTACAGATTTGTAACAGAGTGGGCTAGGGCTTCCATGTCTAGCACTATTAAAACCGGCAACATGGAATACGCGTCATCAGATGCGAAGTCATTAATGTAGTCTTCCAAATCAATTGCTATTCTTGACATTTGGCTCAAAAGTTCCTCTGATTTTTGGGATCGTGAGAGGTAGGCGTTGAGAAATCCTTCTACAGTTTTCATATACATGTTTAGTAATGCCACAAACTTTTGAACGCTTAGGAGAGTCTTTTCATTACTGCTCAGCTCTCTCTTACCTATGGATAGTAGATGTAGCAACATTTTGTGAATGTTTTGTAGCATTTGATTAAATGCGTTTAGCAAGTTCAAGTAGTGAAGATTATGCAATAATACTGCAGAAGTTTGAGCAAAGTGTAAGTGTATTGCCTTAACAGCTTCTCTACAACTAGCATACATAGCCAAAGATTTCAAGATCCTATTCTTAGCACTTTCAAAGCGCAATGTAATAAGGTCTCCTAGCACCCTATCAACTTCTTCAACAATTTCAATAGATTTTGTAACAGAGTTTCTAATGCCTTCCAAAATGTTTTCCTCAGCTAATGAAATCTTTATCTGCAGCTCCCTAGGCTCTATAACATCGCTTGCCAAGCTACCTACACCATGAAAGTTAAACACTTTACAATTTGCTCAGCTTTCAGCTTTAATATTGATAAGAAGAATATAAATACTTTGTTGAAATATCTATATGCACCTTCTCTAAGACTTTAATTCTTCACATTCTTCATGTAACTACGGTATTGGGCTAAGTCAAGAACATTACAGAAAATCCTTATAACTTAATAACTTATAAACTGGTATACAAGCTAAGAGTTTAATGAGTAGCCGGGTCGTCTAGCGGCCAAGGATGCGGGGCTCTGGCCCCCGTGACCGGGGTTCGAATCCCCGCCCGGCTACCAGCAACTTACTTTTACATTCATTGACCTGAGCATCATGCCGGCAACCTCTATAATTATCTTTGCTCCTAGAAATGCTGTTGCTTCTGTTGGGTCGTAGCGAGGTGTTATTTCAACAATATCAACTACATAAACATTTTCATCAATTACTTGATTTAAGAGCTCCAGCAACTCCAATGGCATTACACCCAAGGGTTCTGGCGTTTGTACGCCTGGAGCGTATGCAGGGTCTAAAAAGTCCATGTCTATAGATACATACTTTGGAGCTTCTCTGCACTCTTCAATTGCCTTAGATAAGCCATCCTTAGTTTCTCGAGATACTTTGCTGAGAACTTGCACAACTTTCAATTTACTATCATTAGCGGTCTTTACATAGCTTACTTCTTCTCTACTTAACGCTCTTGCACCCATGAGCACTACTTTTCTATGGGGAACCTCGTCTATTATACGCCTTAAAACTGTTGCGTGATTATATCTTGACCCCAGGTACTCTTGCCTTAAGTCACCATGAGCATCAAAGACTACTAAACAAGGCTCTTTAAACTTCTTTGCAAATGCCTTAAAGGATGGAAGCGTTATTGTGTGTTCACCACCTAAAATAAATAATCTTCTTTCTTTAGTTAAAACTGCATATACTACCTGTTCTATTCTATTCATAGACTCAATTATATCACCTGGTGCTAGCACAACATCGCCAAGGTCATGAAAGCCAACGCTCTCTATATCAATGTTTGTAAAGAATGTGCAAAGTTCTAAAGATTTCGAAGCTTCTCTTACTGCTCTTGGTGCTTCAGCAGACCCCCCTCTATACGACGCTGATATATCCAGAGGCGCACCCATAATGATAAATACTGCCTCTTCTAAATCTTTACTAAAGCCTAGGAAATGGTGTTTTTCTGCAGCAGGACTTATGTACAAATGTTGTGCCTTGTACATAGTTATCACAATTCATTAAAATATATAACACTATAAGTTTTAAACATTAAGAATGCAGAGATAGCCTAGGCTGAGACGTAAAATGTCATCAAAGTACGATAAAATAATTGACTATGCAGTGCGAAAGGGCTTTTTCTGGCAGTCTTATGAAATTTACGGAGGGCAGGCAGGTTTTTATGATCTTGGACCACTTGGGGTCTTGCTTAAAAACAATATTATGGAGCTGTGGAGAGAATTCTTTGTAAAGCAGCATCAGGAATTTGTAGTTGAAATAGAGACTCCTATGATAGCGCCTGCAATAGTGTTTAAGGCAAGCGGGCATGAAGAGAATTTTACAGATTATGCTGTTGAATGTCTTCAGTGTCACAGGATATTTAGGGCGGATCACTTAATAGAGGAGAGGCTTGGTGTATCAGTTGAAGGACTAGGGGTAGAGCAGCTTGAGAAACTAATCAAGGAAAATGACATTAAGTGCCCTGTATGCGGCGGAGCTCTTGGAAGTGTATACAGATTCCTTCTCCTATTTCAAACTTACATAGGACCTTACTCACCAACAAACCTAGCTTACCTAAGGCCTGAGGCTGCTCAAGGGATGTTCATAAACTTTAAGCGTGTTTACGATCTTGTAAAGAGAAGACTTCCCTTTGGAATTGCTCAAATAGGTAAGGTTGCTCGTAACGAGATTTCGCCTAGGCAAGGGCTGATAAGGCTCAGAGAATTTACGATCATGGAAATAGAGTTCTTCTACGACGAATCTAATCCGAATTGTGATGTACTTTATGAAAACTGCTCTGATGAACATATAAACATCTTGAGAGCTGAAGATAGGGTTAAAGGTGTTGATAAATTTACTTCAATCCTAACAACTGAGGCTGTTGATGAAAGAATTATATTGAGTCCCTGGCTTGCATATTGGATGTGCATAGCGAAAAAATTTGTGAAAGCACTTGGAGTGCCAGATGATAAAATGTATTTTGAGGAGAAGTTGCCTACTGAAAGAGCGCACTACTCTAAGCAAACATTTGATCAGATGGTAATTATAGAGAAATGGGGTAAGCTTGAGGTCTCAGGACATGCGTATAGGCATACATACGATTTAGAAAGACATATGGAGTTTAGCAAAGCTGATTTATATGCAATTAGGCAACTCAAAGATCCAAAGGTAGTGAGGAAGAGCATTGTAAGGTATGATAAGAATGCTATAATAAATCTCTTTGGCTCCAAAGCTCCACAAGTATTTAAAATACTTGCGTCCCTGAGTAGTGATGTGCTTGCAAAAATTGTTGCAGAATCTCAAGGAGATAGCATTGTTATTGAAGGCATTTCTATGCCCAAGGCTGTATTCAGGGTAGAGGACGTTGAGGAGAAGATATGGGTAGAGAGAATTATTCCACATGTAGCCGAACCCTCATTTGGTGCTGAAAGGCTTCTTTACATAACCTTAGAGTACGCGTATAGTGAGGATGGGGGCAGAGCAGTGCTGAGGTTTCCCAAGAGAGTAGCTCCCATAAAGGTAGGCGTAGCATCTTTAGTTAATAGAGATCCGCTAGAAGGAATTGCTTACAGGATTTATAAAGAGTTGAAGAAGCATTACTATGCTATGTATCTTGAAGGAGACTCTATAGGGAAGAAGTATGCTCAAGCTGATGAACTTGGCATTCCATATGTAATTACAATTGATTACGAAACCCCAAAGAAAGCTGATGTAACTATTAGGGATAGGGATACAAAGAGGCAGATAAGGGTTCCCATAGCTGATGTTATAAAGGTTATTGATTCAGGGCTTAAGGGCATAGACATTTTCTCCCTAGGATACCCTGTTATTGAATATGCAGAGAGCAAGGAATGAAACACTTTTTAAGCTACAAAGACAGGTAGATGATATGACGTGTGTTGCTCTCTAAGGTGTCTTCGTAATTGAGCAATGAAAAACTTGAATCAGAGCTTGTTGAAAAAGAGGAGAAGCCTCAGGAGAAGGTAGATTTAAAAAAGCTTTTAGCAGTTATACCACCTCCAACTGAGGTGTTAGGTAAAAAGCAGCAAAGTATTAAAGAAAAGAGAGTGAGGCTGCTTTACGATGATAACATTAGTGAAGATGAGGCCAGGATTTCTCCTATATTAGCCAAAGAATTAGGTGTTAAGGAATGTATTGAGGTAAGTGTAGCAGGGAGGAAGAGGTTTAAATTTAAAGTCTATATAGATGATAATGCCTCACCAGAGCATGTGTATGTGAATTCGGGGCTTATGAAGAAAAACGGCATTGCAAATAATAGCATATGTACTATTAGAGCTATTTAATGATGAGGATTTAAAATGAGCTTAGTAACGCTTTTAGAAATAGCTGTTCATAAATACGCTAGGCACATAAGAAGGTGTAAGCGCCTCAGGATAGAGCCTCTTAATGAACGTGCTATTGATGTTGTCAAGAGGCATGTAAACAGGTTAAGGAAGCTTGCAATGGAGTTAAATAGCATCCTTATAAGTATAAACGAAAATACCATGCATAATATGGATCAGGACTCTTTAACCCGACTATACTTGCTAACATTCTTTATATATGAAGTGGCTTTAAGTGAGGAGGAAGAGGTATTAAAGATGTTGCTGAAAATCCAGAATAGATTAGGAGTAGAGATAGTTAGTTATAAAGATATTGAACGCGTCCATATGATTAAGGATTTGGCTGGAAGAATCAATACTTCTCTTCAATCCTTATTGAAATAACTTAAAATAGTAAGGATTATCGGTTTTAACTTTTTAGCGCTTTAATACCGTCAACTATTTAAGTTAGAGAGATAAAAATAGCCAGAGATTACCTCTATGTAGTTAAGCTTAAATTAGTTTATTTTGCGAAAGGTTTATAAGTTTTTGCAGAGTAAGCTTAGAAGGCGTTACTCAATGGTCATTAGACCTTCTGAGCCTTCTCAAGAGGACATATTATCGCGTTGCCCTAGTGGCAACATTATTTATGATGAGGTTCGAGGCGAATGGATATGTGCAGATAGCGGTGAGGTTATTGCAGAGCATGTAATTGACAGGGGACCCGAGTGGAGGGCTTTTACAGCTGAGGAGAGGGATAGGAGGAGCCGTGTTGGAGGCCCCATAAATGTAGCGTTGCATGATAGTGGGCTTTCAACTGTTATTGATTGGTATGATAGGGATTTTGTGGGTAGGAAAATAGATTTGAAAAAGAGATTAGAGATGATGAGGATCAGAAGGTGGCATAGTAGGATGAGGGTTCAAAGCGCTGCGGAAAGGAACTTGATGCAGGCCCTTGACGAGATGGAGAGATTAGCTGAGCAACTAAACTTACCTAGAAGTGTGCGAGAAGAAGTAGCCATGATATACAGAAAGGCTGTTGAAAGAGAGCTTGTAAGAGGTAGGGCTATAGATAGTATGGTTGCAGCGGCCATATATGCAGCATGCAGAATTCACGGGATTCCAAGAACACTTGACGAAATTGCCAGAATTTCTAAAAGTGCTCGGAAGGAGATAGCAAGGTGCTATAGGCTACTTGTACGAGAGCTCTCTTTAAAGATACCAATAGTTGATGCAGCTGAGCATGCTCAGCGCATAGCATCAATACTTGGGTTAAGTGGAGCTACTGTTAAGACGGCTATAGAAATTATTCAAAAAGCTAGGGAAAAAGGAATTACAGCAGGAAGAGATCCGGCAGGAGTAGCAGCTGCAGCTGTATACATAGCAGCGTTACTAAACGATGAGAGGAGAACTCAAAAAGAGGTTGCAATGGCTGCAGGCGTTACTGAGGTAACCGTTAGGAATAGATACAAAGAGCTAACCAATGTCTTAAGTAGCGAAGGCTTAGAAGAAAAAGAGAAGGAACTTAAAAGTAGTAAGAGTAAATAGTAAATGGTTTTAAACAGCACAGCACTAACAGTTAGCTGCAAAATTTATAGTAATTCTCTCAATTTTTAAACACAATTTACTACTTATTTAACATCATCAAATCCAAGGTCAGAGCAATACACATTTAAATCTTGGCCTTAATGAGATAGAACACGCCTTTACTCATCACGTATTATATGAATTTATATGTATCAAATGCATAAACTAGTCAACAAAATGCAGAGAACGCAGGGGTAATAGTAGATATTCATAGGTGTTTAAAACTAGTCATAGATGGCTGTTCTGAGGAAATCCTCATACAGCTTTCAGAACCTTTACTTCATCGCTACGCACCTTTGCTATAACTCTATAACCACAGTAAGGACATCTCACATTCATCATAACAGTAAGTTGGGATTCGTCAAATTCTCTCCCACAACGCACACATAGGTACTTTACCATAGCATACCACCAAATAGCTGAAATTTATTTGCTGAAATATGCTTTTAAACTCTTCTACACAAATCTTTATGGGCATGCAAGCAAATGAAAAAAGATGCGTACTGTGCAGGTTTACCACCAGAACTATGTATACAATTAGAATTAGAGTCTCAAGTAATAAAGGTAAAGCTCGAGCATAGAAAAATGGGTAAAGTTGTTACAGTAATTGAGGGAATAGATGAAAAAGCTTTTGATCTAAAGAAACTAGTATCATACCTAAAAACAAAACTTGCTGCTGGTGGAACTATAAAAAATGGTAGAATAGAGATTCAGGGAGATCATAGAACAAAGCTTAAAAAAATCCTAGTGGATGAATTTGGATTCAAGCCCGAAAATATAGTGTTTATAGAAGAAGAATAAAGTATAAGTATGTTTTTCAATTTCATTAGTGAGAAACATATTTTAAACCTCAAAGTGCGAACCCATGATTACATATTTTTAGAGTATCAGAGCGAGAGCTTTTCATCATAAAAGCTAATTATCAGATGGTTTGCTTTTCTTCATCTCTTCACTAGCTGAATAACAAACTTTGCGAGGCTTTTAGCAGGGTTTATTCCTGTTACCTTTTGAATGCCTCTCCACTGAGGGGCTGCATTAACTTCAAAAACTACGTAACCATTTTTTGATTCGCCAAAATCTATTCCTGCATAGTAGAGTCTAAGCACATCTAGAATTTTAAAGGAGTATTCTTTGAGCTCTTCATCTAGTTTTTCTATAGGTTGAGCTATAGCTCCTTGAGATATATTTGTTTTCCAGCTACCTGGAGTTGTCTGTATCCTATAGTAAGCAGCAACAATTTCATTGCCTATAACTAATACCCTTATATCCCTATTCGGCTTCTCTACGTATTCTTGAACATATATTGGTTGCTTTATTTGAGCCAATGTCTTGCCTATAGTATACGCCAGATCAGGGTCTTCAATTTTCAAGACCCCAAGACCTAAGCTTCCAATAAGAGGCTTTATTACTGCCTTAGAAAATGTCTCAACAACTCTTGTTGCAGCGTAGAAATCCTCTAATACAACAGTCTTTGGAACTGGTATTCCAGCCTTACTAAGTAAGCAAAGGCTCATATACTTATCCCTAGCAGTAATAAACGACTCCACGGGATTAATTACAGGTATGCCTTCAAGTTCCATGTGTTTAAATAGATCTACTCTACGTAGAAACATTTCAATAGTTGTTGCAACTCCTAAATCACGAAGTACGATAGCGTCGAGATTTACAGGTTTTAGAGTATTGGTAAAGACAATGCTTTGACCATTTCCTATAACAGAAGCTATGCTAGAAGGTCTTACATAGAGAGTGTCTATACCAAACTCTTCGAGAGCTAGTATTATTTGCCTAACACTCCACGGAGGTGTAGGTTTATCAGCTACAACACCCACTTTCATATATGCCGCCAACCCGCCTTCGCAATTAAATAAGTTTTACGCTAAATATAAATGTTATTGCAAGTTGATGTAGAATTTTGAGCCACTGTATAAGTATTGTTGATATGTATATAGCGTCACGCTCTCCGGCTCCGCCTATAACTAGGACATGGTTAGTGAAATGACGCCGTATGTAAATGTAATGAAGTAGGTCTGAGCCAATTATGATACCCACCTGGGTTGCAAGAGGAAGAGCATAGCAGTAAACAGTGTGGTTATCACAAAGAATGTAGGAAGTAACATAATATGTTATTGTGTAGCTAACTATATTCACCGCAAAGAGCTTTTCCATGATTATTGTGTTAAGAGCTGAGAGAGCTACGGCAAGACTTGTAAGCAATGCGAATAAATGAATAGAGGAGCAAAATTCTAATAATACTGGAATGAGCATTACTATGGACGAGGCTAGGGGTATCAAGGCTCCTACAAAATCTAAACCCACTTTTACAAGAGGTATTTTTAAGATCCTTTCTCGGCTTTTCATTATAATAATATTTACAAGAGCTATTACAACAGTAGGTACTACGGTAAACCAGGGGTGTTTAAATACATAGTAAGAGTACATAATTATAGTAATAGAAAATAGCACACGAAGTACCACACTCATAACAGCTCATATTATGTGATTAATATGGATAAGCTAATAAGATCTCACACAAGACAATTTTTAGTATAAGGCGTAAAAATTGATTTTAGATGTTGTTAAAGCATTATTTTATGCTTGTAGTAGCTATCCCAAAATAGCCTCGCCTCACAGGTTAAGCTCTTCAGATGACTATGAGTTATGTATATTATCAGCATTAACTCCTGCTGTAGCACTTCATGACCATGTAAATAAGATTGTGGATGAGTTTAGGCATGGGTATAGAGGTGTAAAAGACTTAGAAATAGGGAAAACTATAGCAAAAGGAATAGCACTTCTCTTACAAGATATAGGATACAGAACCAGCATCCCAATTACAGTAACAGCAGTGATTGTTATATATATTGATACATGCTTCCAGACCATTGCAAAAGATTTTCATGATGCGTTAAGGAAAATCTATAGTGCTATGCACTCTACTCCCTCAACCGAAGTCGCAGAATTAGCCAAGCTCTTGAGAACTGCTGGAGGAGATTTCGCTAAGGTCATAGAACTTAACGAGCTTTCCGAAAGAAGGATAATTATGGAGGGTGTAGACCTAGCTCACTTCTTCTCAATCTTATCACAGCACATCAAGGCATTCGAACCCCTAGCCCACCAGCAAAAAGCTTTAGAATCTTTGACAATTGTGGAGAAAGCTTTTAAGAATCTTCACGATATCAATGCAGCACTCTCAGTCACATTTCTTGAGTTAGCAAAAAGTTTTCTGCCAGGAGGCATAGAGCTAAGTAAAGCTAAATTATCAGATCTACTAAAATTAGACATAGCCTTCAGGAAATCAGGACGCGACTTAAGCCATTTAATGCCTTACATAATGTTTGCATCACTTTACATTATTAAGGTCTTAATGTAATGAACGTAACACCTCTTCTTGCTGGTAACGAAACGTTATAAATAACGGTGTCCTTAATCACAGCCTCAAGTCTTGCTGCATTATGTGCATGACCATGAATGGCAATGTCAGGTCTTATCATCAATTCCTCAATTATTGGGTATCCTAAGTAAGGATATATTGATGGTTTTTCACCATATATGGTTAAATAGCTTGAGGCATAATGTGTTACAAGTACTGTGTAATACCTGTTTTCTTTGCATTTTACAATAGCCTCAGATATGCTCTTCAATCTCTCACTATAGATAAGCCGTATGTTCTTTATATTCTTCTCCTGCCATGCTGTAGGCTTCTTCAGAACACCTCTACTTCCAATGAAACACACTTCAAGATTGTTTAAATTAAGTACATGTGATGTTTCATTAAGCCACACAATTTCAGGATATTTATGGTAATATAAGTCCTCTGTGCCCATATACTCCTCATTACCAAATATAGCTATTACAATAGGTCTTTTAAAGAGATTTGAGTAAAATTGCTTTAGAATTCTGATAGTGAGCTCCATTGACTCAGCCTTTCCTCTATCTACGATATCTCCTGCAAGTACAATTGCATCAATATCCTTAATTTGGTATTTGTTTAGCGAGGTTATGAGCAAGTTCAGGTATTGGGATGCGTGTACATCAGAAAAGGCGAGTATCTCCACAGACATGGCCTATCTACTGACAATTTCAGCATTTTAACTTATAAGATTTTAACAAGCTACTAGGAGAACTGTATATAGTTTAAGAGTTGGTGAAGATCAATGTTGAGACCTAGGGGATGTAATTCAGCAGGACATAGGGGATGGTATGAAGTTAAGTGTGGAATTTGTGCAAAGAAGCTCTATTTAGGCGATGATATAATATACTTCTGCCCAAAATGCAACCCTAAGTACAGTATATACTATTGTCAAGCCGATGCCAAAAGACTTCACATGAAATGCCCCTTCTGCGGAAGCGAACTTACATTGGCCTTACACTCATCATAGGATTGACCATGTCTCACACAGAACTCTTAATTGATGAACATAGAAAGGCTGTTTTAATTTTTGAAGAGGAGAAGGTAATTATAATCCTAGATATGTACCCATGTGATGTCGATTTTTCAGAGCTTAAAAGTGGTAATAGCGTTGAACTGGATAGAGTAAAGGTAGTTTTTCAAGACATTAGGGTCTCAGAACCCTTCCTAATGGGCAAAGTGGAGTTTTTATGTATAATACCGGAAGAAAGATGTGCTTCTATCAGTGCGATACTTGCAATTCCTTACAACTTTTATAAACAAAAAGGTCTTGAGGAAGTACTAAAGGAAATTAGGAAGTTTCTACAGCAATATGAGAGGTGCATATCAGTACAAGCATAATCTTAGCACCTAACGCTTGTTGTGAATCATTATAATAAGCTAGGGCTAGGGTATGAGGCTCACATTTTAAATTATGCAGGTGTAGCTGAGTATTACAATAGATGCTACTCTGGTGTTACTGTAATGAGACAGGAGATAGCTCTGAAGAAGCTTGTTGAATATGTAGCTAGAAAGGCTGCCTTACTGACCCAGAGATATGAATTAGAAGACCTAGTAGCACCTTCAATAGCCCCCTTCTTCGAGAAAGTTATTGACAAAATGGTTGTGACACTTGTAA
Source organism: Ignisphaera sp. (assembly GCA_020833345.1). Taxonomy (GTDB): domain Archaea; phylum Thermoproteota; class Thermoprotei_A; order Sulfolobales; family Ignisphaeraceae; genus Ignisphaera. The sequence goes on along the minus strand of JAJHQM010000001.1, from coordinate 9,260 downwards.
AGAGAAATGGGGGGTTACGATGTAATCTTTGTGATAAGGGGCCATTCACTAAGAGAGGGATGTACCTACATCTGATAAGGGTTCACTCAAAGGACATAGAATTCATGGTACACGAAGAGCTTAGAAAATTGCTCGAGGCAATGAGAAAGTGACATCTTTACCTGAGATAGCAATTTTTATGTTTTTAGAACCTTACTTCTAAAGTCTGCGGCATTGTGAAGTAAGGAGAAAGAAAATTAAATAATTCGCTTAATTGTATTACTGTTTCAGTGAGTCTTATGTGATGCTGGTAGTAGCATTTGATGTTAATGGAATGCTTACCCCCATTTCAAGTTCATGGCTATTTGCACATTTAATGCTAGGTAGTAAGCAGCAAGCTAAGAAGAATTTTGATCTCTACACTGAAGGGCACATAACTTACGGGGAACGGATTTACAGAGAGCTCTCCTTATGGACAGGATTACCTGTTGTTACCTTTAATAAAATTCTCTCACATTTACTGTGGAGAAGCGGTATAGAGGAGTCAGTTAAAGTTAGGCAAAAGCATAGAGGTTACACTCTATTTATTGCAGTTTCTGGTGGCTTTAGTTTCGTTGGGGAAAGAGCTGTAAGGGGGCTCAGATTTAATAATTATAAAATGGCTATACTAAAAATATACAATGGCTTTTTAACAGGCTATGTGGAGCGCTACATTGATTTGAATGGAAAAAGGGAGGCCCTAATAGAGTACATCAAGAAGCGACTAAGTGATAGAAAAACTAAACTCGTATGTATTGGTGATAGTATAAATGACGTTGAGATGTTCAAGTTGTGTAATTTCTCTACAGCATTTTGCTTTAATAAGAAACTCTATAGATATAGCAAATACATTGATATATTTCTTCATACATGCAATATAAAGAACTTGGCAGAGTCGCTTGGCGAAGTAATAACAATGCTAACCAATAAGTAGGGGGTGTAATAATCGTGGTACCTAGAAGAACAGGGTCTGATCTTAAAGTAATCATATTAATAGCCATTATCCTTACCCTAACACCTTTACAAAGTTTTTCTCTTCAATCACAAAGTAATGAGATATTCATAAATGATCAGAATGTTTTATGGTTGTTCACAAGTAATGTAGCTCCTATTCAAAAAACAATTAAATCATTCAAAGTAATGTACTCTTTTAGTAAAGTGGATAGCATATTTTCAATTTATTCAAATATGCAAAATAATATTTCGTTTAGTGTCAACATCACTATAAACTTTATTGGCAGAGAGAGACTTCACTACCTACTTACAGCAGTTACATACAATACTTCTTCTATAACTATAAAAGAAAGTGTTGAAGGCACATTAGTAATTGATTGGAAAAGCATTGTAATTCAATGGCATAAATATGAAGTAACTACCCCTAGTTTATACACAATCTCGTCTCCTATGTGGGTTTCCCTCAAACCGTTTCTAAATGAATTGATAAACAATAGGCTTTATAATGTTGGAAATGTGGTTAAAGATGGTAACGGTATATATGTCTTAACTACACAAGACGGTAAGCTAATATCAACAATTAGCCTTATAGATGTTTACTTAAATAAATCAAGCTACCTTAATTACTACTTAAGGGAGGTTAAAGAATGTGATACAATAGATTATTTGCCTATGAAGACCGATATAAGGATTAACATAAATACGTATAAAGAAGTAATGAACTACTCTATACATGTAAGCGGTCTTACAGCTTCTGATCCTCTTGATTCATATAGAGCTATACCATGTCTCTTACCATCTTTAGTACTTGTACAAGATATTGCTAAAAGAATAGAAGCAAACGTAACAAAAATTCCTATCTCTACACCAAGAATAAGTGACAAAATTCTTAGGAATATACTTCCTTCATTCTTAAATGTATTTATGTCAAGAATATTAGAGGGGTATTCCAGAATCTTCTTACTCCAGAATAAATACACTAATACCATCTTTGTTTCAGCGTTTAATAGTACAGATATAGGTTATGCCATAATGTTAAGCATATACAACATGAACTTCACTTATATTAATGATGTAAATGTCTATAAAAATTGGCTTTGCAACATCTCAAGTTACATGGTTACACCATATATTGATGGAGATTTTTGCAAAACATTACAAGAGGCTGTTGTACATATAAATGTGACAGGCTTTTCACAATCTTCAGCATCAAATAAACTTGATGAAACATTTACTCAATTACTCGTTGTAACTATAGTTATGGTCTCAATAGAAACAGGTATAGTAATATACATAGTTCTGAACGTTCTAAAGCGCAGGGCTTAATTCAAGTCTAATATATACCCATTAGTGTCATTGCTACCAGCCTTCTCCCACTTATAAACCTTGTCTTTACACCTCTAGTTCTAAGCATTTCCTCTACATACTCAACTGTAAGTATTGAAGGATTAAGTGCTTTAGATCCTACAATGAAATTACACGCATAGCCAAAGGATGGGATCCACACTTGATACTCCATAACATGGGCAAATACTTGCTTTACAGTATTAGCAACATCATTGTATACCTCGTCATAGAAGTACTTTGACCCTGCCTGTGTTACAACAATGCCTTCAGGGGTTAAGATGTTTGATATTTTTATAAAGAATTGCTTGCTGTAAAGATCTTTTGCAATTTCACTTGAGTAAGGGTCGGTCAAGTCCATAATTACAACATCGTATTTTGACTCTCTTGCAAGTTCTTTTTCCACAAATCTCTTACCATCATCAATAACTATTCTTGCTCTCTTGTCAAAGAAAGACCCACAATGCATTTCAGGTAAAAACTCTTTAGATAATTCAACAACATCTCTATCTATATCCACCATAATAGCCTCCTCAATAGTATTATGTTTTAAGACCTCCCTAAGTGTAGCGCCTTCGCCACCACCAATTATTAGAACTCTTTTCGGATTTGGATGCAATAACATTGCTGGGTGAACTAAACTCTCATGGTATATAAATTCATCAGCAACTGTACTCTGAATGTAGCCATCGAGAATCAAGGCTTTGCCAAAGTCTTCGCACTCAGCTATTATGATCTCCTGAAACTCTGATTTCTTTATAGCAATGAGCTTCTTTACCTTTATAACCATTAAACTGCTCTTACCAATACCCTGAACTACAACAGTGCCTAATAACATTTAGCTACACCAGTACTAAAATTCAAAAATATTTAAGCACAAAAGTGTTTCTCTGTCAATGAAATAAAAATGCAGCTTATTTTGACCTTAAGATCAGCCTCAATTAAAGAAGAGATGTTTTTGCCACTAGAGAATATTAAGATTTTGTCGCACTTTTACTAAAAGGATTTAAACTTTTCATTAGTATAGTGTTATTTGATGAACGAGTATTCACAAGATTTTACTTTAGGCAAACATATGTAATCGTTATGTACATGATGAGCATGCTAAATACTGATACATAATGATGTGGGGCCAAAGCGCTGAAGAAGTTGTAGTAAAACACTTATCTATAGCAAATGTCAAGAGCGCATAGGTGTTGTACACCACTCTGAATGCTTTCTATCTGATAATGCTATTCCCCTTATGAAGTTAGCTTGGTATAGAGGTATCTCTAAGGCTGTATTGTTGCTGGGATTTCTTATTACCATGCTATTAGTGCTTATCTTTTCTATAATGATTGTGTTGCCCACAACCATGCCTGCTTTAGTTAATTTATCAGTTAAATCAAAATGAAATGAGCATAATATCCTAGTTATCTTTATAGGAACACCTTCTTTAATTTTGAGTAGAGGGCTATCATTAATTATTTCCTGCAGTTCTTCTTCACGATATTCAGGCAGCCCTGGTATAATGTTTCCATGCGGGCACCTGCAGGGTTTATTCATAAATATCCAGAGCCTGTTGAAAAACTCCTCAGGCATGTGTTCAAGCATATGGGCATAAATATGCGCTTTTACTAAGTCAAATTTGAGATAGTAATGCAGAAAGTATTCAGCAAGTCTATGCTTCTTAATTATAGTAATGGCTATAGCCCTACCCTTTGGACTCAGCTTTACACCTTCATAAGGAAGTCGCTCAATAAGTTTACCGGCTTCCAAGCGCTTTAAGATCTTTGACACTGTTGCTGCAGTAACTTCAAGTTCTCTTGCAATGTCACCTGTTTTAGCTATTCCAAAAATCTCTTCAAATTTATATATAGCCTTCAGATAATCCTCAACACTCCTACTACTATAACTCAAAACATTACCCCGTAAACTGTGAGAAACGAGTAAAAGTAGATATATGTGTTTTCCCGCTAACGGCACTCGATGGTGCTCGTGAATACCTGTAATTCTGTTAGCGGGGTTGCATTTCAGTGCGGGTTCCCTAGCTTCACCTGTACTTCATGAGTGGCTGACGAGCCTAACGCCACGGGATCACCCATCTGATTCTCTGTACCACTGCAGTGTAGACCATCTAAGAAGTTGTGGTGAGTGCAGAGGTATTTTAAACATTGATACCAAGTGTTTACACGTATTCACAGATATCTAAACTTGCTGTCAGTTCTGTAATAGACTTCTTGAGTCTTATCAACATGTGCTCCTGAGCATGCCGGGTATGCTTACTTTATGATTGTAGACTTTAGCAGGTCTTACTATTTATGTACTGACTTGTAGGAGCTCTACGCATTTTACTAAACTTTAATCTGCATATGGATGATCTGAATTATTTAGTTCAATTCTTCCATAACTAGTTGTGTCAGTGTAGCAGCAATAACGTTGAAGTAATCTATAGCTAAGTAGTAGATATTTAAAGATGTTTGTATTAAATCAAAACTTATTACAGCTCTTATTGAAAAGCTGAAGTGGTATAAAGCCTGAAAGTTTTAGAATATCTGATTGTGAAGACATAATTATAGTGAAGACAATGCTGTTGAAGAGCTCTTTTTATAGAATATTGCAAGGTATTGCATTCCTATTGACTAATAGTAAGAAGGTTAGGTTAACGACAAAGAAAAATAAGGAAGATTACATTACTGATATTGCTACAGTTCTTGCAAATATCATGCTGGTGGGCAAAGAAAAAACAATTAAATGTCAGTATTATGATACTTCAACAGGCTTTTGCACACTTTTAAAATTTGATGTAGATGTGCCTACACTACATGTTGCTAACGTTGATGGGGTTTGGAGAGTAAAAGTTGATAAACATCCAGAGATATGCGTTGCATGCCCTTATTGGAGAAGTAAATATGGTTGAGACCTCATAATGTAACAATATTTTCAATTCAATTAATAAGCATCAGATATTGAACTGCATTTACAGAAGAATGAACGCCAACTTATTTAAAGCTCTTTAACTTATGAAGAGTTATTGTGTCTTACTATGTTAATTGTAGCTCTAGATCCTCCATATGATGCAGATGTTTTGAAGTGGATTGAATACCGATATAATTTGCTTAAGCCATACGTTCAAGGTTTTAAAATAGGATTGCCAGCCATTTTGGAGGTAGGCTTTAAAGCCATAGGTAAAATTCTCAAAAATTATGAGGGGCTATTGATTGCAGACCTTAAATTAGCTGACATAGGTGATATAATGTGCATTTCTGCAGAGCGCGCTTGGATACACGGATTTAATGCTATTATAGCACACACTTTTGTAGGATATGAGCAGGCATTAGATAAGCTAAGCAAGCTGTGCAGAGAAAGAATGCTAAAGCTTATTCTTGTCGTCTCCATGTCACATAAAGGCTCAGCAGAGTTTATTGACAGACATGTCGAGGAGTTTTCAGAGCTCGCTAGGAAAGTCGGGGCTTGGGGTATCATAGCACCTGCTACTAGACCTAATGTTTTAAAGAGGATCAGGGCTTTTGTTGGAAATAACATAAAAATATTAGCTCCAGGTATAGGAACACAAGGAGCTGAACCGGGAACTGCTATATGCAACGGAGCTGATTATGAGATTGTTGGCAGGGCCATAACTCATACCGAAAATGTTTTAGAAAATGCTTTTAAGATAATAGAACAGCAGAAAGAGGAGGTTGCAAAATGTCGTGGCTTGCAATAGAGCTTCATAAACATGGTATGGTGAAAATAGGAAGATTTAAACTCACATCAGGTCTTGAAAGCCCATATTACATCGACCTCCGGCAATTGTATAGCTATCCGGAGTTAAGAAATAGAGTTGTAAGAGAGCTTATAGAAAGGTTTGAAGTCATTAGGTACAGCGATGTTATTGTAGGCATTGCTACAGGTGGATTAGCGCTAGCAGCATTCATTGCAGCAAAACTGGATAAACCGTTGGCGTATGTTAGAATTGAACGAAAAGAACACGGCACAAAGTCTTTAGTTGAGGGAAATGTTATAGGAAAAAGAGTTGTTATAATAGATGATGTTGTGACAACAGGAGGTTCAGTAGAACAGGCAGTAATGGTTTTGAGGACCTCGGGTGCAACACCTCTTGCAGCAGTAACTATAGTTGATAGAGAGCAGGGGGCAAGACATAGGCTTAAGAGTATTGGAGTAGAGCTTTATAGTCTTATAACATCACGAGAAATATTCGAGGCATTATACTCTACTGGATTATTATCAGCTAAAGAATATGAAGAAATTATAGATTACATAAATAAGGAAGGTGCAAAGAGTCAGCATAAGTAAAGATAATAAGAATTCAAATACCTTAAGGTTGGCGAAAGCCAAAGAGCTTATATTTTGTTTTAAATTAATACTTGTGGCGGGTTTTAGTGAAGAGCTCCTTTTACCAGCATGATGTACTCTCGATACTGGATTTTAGCCGAGAAGATCTTGAACTACTGTTTGGCTATGCAGAGAGAATGGAGAAGAGCATAGATACAAAGCTAAGCTTGTTATTTGGTAAGATGGTGGCTTTAGCATTTTTCGAACCTTCAACAAGGACTAGGCTTAGTTTTGAAGTAGCTGCAAAGAGACTTGGAGCTGACGTAATTTCTATTACAGGTGAAGAAAGTCTTAGTATAAGTAAAGGAGAGAGCCTTGCTGATACCATTAGAATGCTAGATACGTATTCAGACCTAATAGTAATTAGGCATAGATATGAAGGTGCGGCAAAATACGCTGCAGAAATAGCAAGGCACCCAGTAATAAATGCTGGTGATGGTAAGCAGCACCATCCGACACAGGCAATGATAGATCTTTACACGGTTAAGAAATTGTTTGGCACAGTGGACGGCCTTAACTATGGCATTCTCGGGGATCTGCGCTATGGTAGAGCTTCAACGTCATTCATATTTAGTCTTACGCTATTCAAACCAAAAAAAGTTTACTTGATATCTCCAGAAAGTTTGAGGGTAAGGGAAGAGGTGCTACATGTTCTAAAGGAGCGCGGGGTGGTTTATGAGGAAAGGAGAAGTTTAGGTGATGTTATAGAGGAGCTTGATGTTTTATACGTAATTAGAATTCAAAGAGAGAGAATACCGGATCCAATAGAATATGAGAAAGTTAAAGGTTCTTACAAAGTCACCTTAGATTTGCTAAAGCGTGCTAAAAAAGAGCTAAAGATATTGCATCCTTTGCCAAAGGTTGATGAAATAGATGAGAGAATAGATAACACACCTCATGCGGCATACTTTATCCAGGCAAAATATGGTATACCTGTACGCATGGCACTACTAGCTTTAATTTTTGGTGTTGAACCTTGAACGAAGAGCCTACACTTGTTGTCTCAAAAATTAGAAACGGTACAGTAATAGATCACATACCTGCAGGTAAGGCTCTAGACATACTTAGTGTTCTTGGCATTGCCGGAAAGGAGGGGTTGAGAATAGCTGTATTAATGAATGTAGAAAGCAAAAAGCTTGGAAAGAAGGATATAATAAAAATTGAGGGGAAGAGGCTATCACCACAAGATGTAAGTGCAATTGCACTCATAGCTCCTACCGCAACAATAAACATAATTGAGGATTTTGCAGTTGTAGAGAAATATAAGGTAACTGTACCCAACATTGTAGTAGATGTATTAGCGTGCCCTAACCCTACTTGTATTTCAAATAAGAAAGGCGAGCTCGTCAGGACTAGGTTTAAGCTTGTATCCGGAAATCCGCTTAAGTTGCAATGTGAATACTGCGGTACAATAATTTCAGGTGATGAGGTAGTGAAGTTTGTTATTAAGAGAAAGTGAGAATAAAATAGTCAAGTATTTCTTCAAACCCTTTAAAGTCCTTGAAAATAAGCCAGTAGCACTCGATACCTATTTACTAGCCATAGAGCCTATAAGCATGCTTAACGATATTGATGTTAAACCATTTAATTTCTTTAATATATGGGTGCCAGGGGTAGATGAAATACCACTTAGCATTGCATACAAGGTTGAGAAAAAGCTATTCTTTCTGTATAAAGTAAGAGGTATAGGTACAAAAACGTTAGCACAACAAAAAGTAGGAGCCTTTATAGGTGTTAAAGGTCCCTTGGGCAAAGGGTTTGAACCCAAGAAAGGTGAGAAATGGCTTGTTGTAGCAGGAGGCATAGGTGTGGCACCGGTACCCATGCTAATTAAAAAGACATTTGAAGTTGGGGCAGAACTTGATGTATTTTGGGGTGTAAGGAGAAGTAGCGAGTTCTTTAATATTGTAGAAATCTTTGGTCTTCCAAAAAAGGCTTGGAGAATAGTAAAAGCATCAGAGGACTGTATAGAGGGTTTTTGTGGTCTAGTAATAGACGCTATTAGAGGAATTAATGTGGATAGATATGATGTTATTATAGCTATAGGTCCGCAGGAAATGTTAAAAATGTTTTGTAAGTTATATGGTGAAAATAGAGAGAATATTTACGTATCTCTTGAAACCATGGTTAAGTGCGGAATGGGGATTTGCGGTTCGTGTTATGTGTCAGGATCTGAAAAACTGTTGTGTATAGATGGACCTGTATTTAGATGCTTTGAGGTGAGGAAGCATTTTGAAAGTGCTTCTGCTTAATGCATTTAGTAATGGAGGAAAAGAGCAGCTTACACTAGTTGTTGATGAACATGGCTTTGTATCAAAAGTTAAAGTAGGTATTTTTAAGGATCTGTGTAGGGAGGCGGAGTGCATTGACCTTACAGGTTACGGCATTGCTGTGCCAGGATTCATAGACTTGCACACGCATTTACGAGGGCTTAAACTTTCTTACAAAGAGGACGAGGTAAGCGGGTCTAAGGCTGCGGCTAGGGGTGGGTACACGGCGGTAATTGACATGCCCAATACCATTCCGAAAATAGATTGTGTAGATGCTTTAGAGCAAAAGCTTGAGAAGCTACTGCACGGCTCCTTTGTAGATTTTGGAGTTTCAGTAGC
>JAJHQM010000072.1 GCA_020833345.1 Ignisphaera sp. | reverse complement strand
CAAGATGCTGTAAGGCTTCTTTCAACAGGACCTGCAAAAATCTTGGGCATAGGTGAAAAGTGGGGGTGTTTCAAGCCTGGCTGCATAGCTAGCTACACGGTTGTAAACCTTGATAAGGAATTGACTATAGATTCCTCAAGATCTTACTCTAAAGCTTCGTTTACACCTTACGAAAGTATGAAAATTAGAGGAGCTGTTGAAGCTGTTATCATAAGAGGAACCCTGGTTCAGCTAGGTGGCGAAATTGTGGTGGCAAAACCCTTAGGGAAGCCTATTGGGAATTTAATATGGCGCTAGACAAAGGTTCTCTTACAGTGTCTATAGCAGGTATAAGGCTTAGACACCCAATTATGAATGCAAGCGGCTTTCTGGGCTATACCAGGGAGCATATAAGTAGACTTGCAAAGTACGGCTTTTCAGCTATTGTTACAAAAACTATTACACCCTATGCCAAAAAAGGTTATGATCCACCCATAGTAGTAGCTCTTCGTAATGGAGGGCTGTTAAATGCTGTTGGACTTGAAAATCCTGGTAAGAGGTGTATAGGAGAGCTTGTAGATGAAGCTAGGAAGTTAGGTGTACCACTAATTGTCAGTATTGGTGGTATGAACGCAGAGGAGTTTGCAGAGGTTGCTATAGAGGCTGAGGAAAAGGGTGCAACTGCTGTAGAGATAAACCTAAGCTGCCCTCATGCAAAAGGTTTCGGGCTCGAAATAGGCTTGAACCCTGTTAACGTCTTTAACGTTGTAAAAACCGTTGCCTCAGTTACAAAGTTACCCATAATAGCCAAGTTGGGGTCTTCAGATAGAGTTGTAGAGGCAGCAGGAAAGGCTTTAGAAGCAGGGGCAAAGGGTTTAACTCTAATAAATACCATTAAAGCTATGGCAATAGATGTTTACACACTCAAGCCTATTTTAACAAATATTTTCGGCGGGTTATCTGGACCTCCAATACACCCAATAGCTGTAAGAGTGGTGTATGAAGTATTCATGGAATACAAACCAGATATAATTGGATGTGGTGGAGTGACTACATGGCTTGATGCAGCAGAGCTTATAGCTGCTGGAGCAAAGGCTGTACAAATAGGCACAGCATTAGTACTATCAGACAACGCGCAGAGCCTCGTAGAAAGCATCTTGCGTGGATTAGAAAACTGGCTTTTGCTTCACGGCTTTAAGAATATTGAAGAGGCTGTAGGATCTGCTCATAAAGTGTGATTTTGTAATGGAAACCAGTACGATAATAAGGTTTCAATGCAGTGATAAAGAAAATTGGCTGAAGTTGATTAAGAAAAGCACGCTTAATGCTATTGACTTGTGTTTAGACCTTTACACAGAAAATGAAATTATAGAATTGAATAAAATATTAAAGCACTCCCACAGATTTATGATAGCATACACAACACCTATTATTAGTACAGCACTCTTACTTATGGGGCGCGCCCTAGCACTCTTCAAAGAGGTTTATAGCATCAGATTAGAGCTCACTTTAAACAGCAAAACCACCTCCATGATAAAGAGCTTTATAAGTACATGCAATAGCAATGTGGAAGAAATCTCAAAATTGCTGAACAGCATTGTAAAAACTGTAGATAAGAATATTGCTATAGATACAGTCATAAAGCAACACAAGGAGAATTCAGCAACTGTTAGCGTAAGAGGTGTGAGTTATAGTAATAAAAGAAAGATATATGTCTTTGAAGCTAACTTAGCTACAGAAGAGGGTAACGCGTACATATTCATAGACACGCTAGTTGACTTGATGAAACATTATACAGGCATCTTTGCAGGGTTCTTAACACCACTTGACCTGGGGAAAGTTGAAGGTCTCTATGCAACGGTTATTGCAAAGATGATTGAAAAATCAATGTTAAAGATAAGAGGTGTAAACTGGGGCAGTACTAACGAATAGAAATGCAGTAGTGGCTTTATCGTTGTGAATTTTCTAAGCTCATTGCCTTCAATAAAGTGCGAATCTTTTTATTTATGAGACACTAGCGGATTTGAATCTTTTCATTAGCTAAAAATCATATTTACTGCATAGAAGATTGTTTGGTAAAACAGTTACTATCTTTATAACTGCTGTGATTTACGTAATATGACACGTACATCTACAACTACAGCTCCACTAGGATACGCTATTACGGGGTTTAGATCTATGGAGTCTATTTCTTCAATTTCTAGCATTAATTGTGAGATTTTCACTATGATATCTGCTAATGCTTTTTTGTCTACGCCTTGCTGTCCTCTGTATCCCTCTAGGATTCTTTTACACCTTATTTCGTTAATCATTTCTAGAGCTTCATCTACAGTTATAGGCGCTACTCTGAATGAGACATCTTTTAAAACTTCAACAAATATTCCTCCGAGACCGAACATTATAACAGCTCCAAAGACAGGATCCCTAGTGCCTCCAACAATTACTTCGGTACCTGGAGGAGCCATGTGGTACATTATGTATCCTAGTATCTTAGCACCTTGAGCTTTTATTGAAATATTTCTTTGCATTTCTTTGATAGCCTGCAAAACCTCTTCTTTGCTCTTCAAACCTAGACTCACTCCTCCAACATCACTTTTATGTACTATGTCTGGAGAAACTACTTTTACAACTATTGGATAGCCTATAGAATCTGCAACATCATATGCTTCTTTAGCGTTTTTCACAAAAATAGTATTGGGTACTGGAATTCCATAGTGTTTCACAAGCTCTATTGCCTCATGTTCTAATAATTTAGATCTACCTTCACTAAGAGCATCTCTGATAACCTCCTTAACACTTCTCATTACTATTCACCCCGTGGTTTAATCATACTATATGTGTACAAGGCTTTCAGCGCTCTTGCAAGCCTTTCAGGGGATTCAAAGACCGTTATTCCATTTTCTTCAAATTTTTCAGCTATTTTCATGATGCGCTCACCACCTATTGTTATTGCAACTATAGGCTTTCTATATTCTGCTCTAATCTTAGCCAAGTAGTCTACAACTATTCCTTTAAAGCGCGGCAGATAGGGTCCTACGACAACTACAACAGCATTCACATAAGGCTTATCTATCAAGAGGTCAAGCACATGTATATAGTCCTCATCAACAGCATCGCCAGTGAGATCAATTGGGTTCTCCACAATCCAGTGAGGCGGAAACACTTTTCTAAGTGCTTCTCTAACGTCGTTAGGCGTTCTCGGCACTTCAAAACCTGCATCTATTAGTGCGTCAGTCAGCATAACACCAACACCTCCACTTGTTGTTATGATAAAGACGTTGTTGCCTCTCATTAGGGGCTGGTGTAGTAAAATCCTAACAAAATCCATCATTTCATCAAATGTCTCGGCTTCAATAATACCTGCTTGCTTAAAAGCAGCTTTATACACTGTATATTCTCCAGTCATTGCAGCAGTATGGCTAAGCGCTGCAACACCACCTCTCTTTGTCTTACCAGCCTTGTATACCACGATAGGCTTCTTTTTAACAACTTTCTTTGCAATATCAATGAACAGCCTTCCACGGCCAGGCTTCAGATCTTCGATATACATCAGAATAACCTTTGTATTTTCGTCTCCAGCTAGGTACTCAAGAACATCAACATCATCTACATCCACCTTATTACCGTAGCTAATGGCTTTTGCCAAGCCAATTCCGTGGTACGCCATCCAATCCATTAGCATGCATGTAAAGGCTCCACTTTGACTTACTAACGCTATGTGGCCGCGGGGCGGTCTCTTTAATCTCTCTTCTGGTACAAAGAACGTGTCTACGCCACTGTAGTTATCAAATACTCCAAGACCATTAGGACCCATTATTCTGATACCATATGCCTTTGAGATTTCCTTAAGCTCCTTCTCAAGCTTCTCTCCTTCAAACGTACCTGTTTCTGCAAAACCACCACTAATAACAATAACTGCAGGAACACCTTTAACTGCAGCTTCACGAACAATTGAAGGAACGCTAGGAGCAGGCACTATTACAACAACAAGATCTGGCGTCTCAGGGAGCTCAGAAACGCTTTTGTAACACTTAAGTCCAAAAATCTCATCGTAACGAGGGTTTACTGGATACACCCTTCCACGAAACCTCTTAATAAAATTCTCTAAGACAATTCGTCCTAATTTACCCTCCACAGGCGTAGCTCCTACAATTGCAACACTTGTAGGGTTAAAGAATTTCTCAAGGCCATTTCTCATGGTGTAGGGCCCTTACCTTCGCAATTCTTTTACAAACACCTTTAATACTAAGACAACGCTTTTAACTTTAATTTAACTAATTTAATGTAAATTCACTTTTCTCCATCTACATGAAAACAAAGTTTTTAATTGTTAAAACATGTTGAAGCAACACTCATTCTGTTGCTATAATCATAAATAGAGATGCTCAATGTCCTTGCAATTTGACATTAAGAGTGAAACCATGCTATTACTGTAAAGTTTTAGTGCCGCGGCCGGGATTTGAACCCGGGT
>JAJHQM010000051.1 GCA_020833345.1 Ignisphaera sp. | reverse complement strand
AGAACCTGGAAACACCTATCAGGCTTGTCACCTACGGCTCAAGAGCAAACCTCTTTGAAATAGCTAAAAACCTCTTCAAAATACTAAGAGAAATAGACAGCATGGGTGTTGACATAGCCGTTATTGAAGGTGTTGAGGAGAAGGGGCTAGGCCTAGCAGTAATGAATAGGCTGAGAAAAGCTGCATCAAAAATTGTGTAAAGCTTTTACACAACTTAATTACCGATAAAACGGTGTTACCCCTATAAGCTCAACACCGACAGTTAAATCTGCATCATTAGTTTTACCACTTTGGTAGGGGTCTTGGAACACTACCGCTACCCAGTACCTGCCAGGCCCTGGTATCGGTATGTAGACTGTTTGCGACAGCTTCACAAAGTAGTTGTCTCTCCCAAAGTCAGTGACATATGATTTGTGGTAATTGCATATCTCCTGATACCTGTACTCCCTAACAATGTATTCATACCCCTTATCATCTAGGAGAACAACTCTTAAAACCCAGTCCGTCCTATCAATGTCTCTAAGCTGGTTAACATCTGGATAAGAGTTGTCGTGAAACAGTATATTCATGTACAGGAGAACCCCAGAGTACATGGAGCCATCTATAGAGCCGTCTTGGTTGCCCAGGGCCCTCCCTATTTGCATGAGCTTTAGCTCAAGTGGCTGAGTACTGTAATCACTGTAGTCATTTGGTTTGCCCGGCTCATTAGGCCACATGTCGTCAATTTTGTCATAGCTTCCGTAGTAGACATCCTCTGTTATAAAGATTAAGTCGTTAATGCCATTGCCATCGACATCACCTATGTAAAGATATGGATAGTAGCTAGTCTCTCTCGTGGGGCTTTGCGAAGATGACATTCTCATAAAGTTGGCCACATAGCTTGCTACTCCGTTGAACTCTATCTTTAAGTTAAGCCCTTGGTCAACACCGTAGTACCAAAAACCTACTGCGGGTAGCGAGACGCCGCTACAGTCCTGTGGTCTTGTTGATGAACACGCTATTACCTGGCTTCCCCTCCAAATCTTTACATAGCCTGTGAAGTTGTTTATTAGAACCCTCCAGCCATTTTCAGCAAGAGATATCCGCTTATTGCCGGCATTAAACCCTGTACCTGGGCTCTTAGGCCCTGCTATCAGTAGTGAAAATCTTGGAGGTATCTTTATCCCTGACCTGTTTTCCTTTACCCAGCTCGGGTCGTAACCGACTACAGCAACACCAAATGGCAGGGGGTTTCCAGGGTCTGTGTATACGGGTGCGTTGTAAAACTCGCTCTCTTGCCCACGTGGTAAGAGCAGAAGCTTGTCTCCGGACTCCATTCCAACAATGCTTGGGGTATTTGGGTAGGGCTTTGCCACAAGGCTTGGAGAGACGTTGAACTCCTGCACCAGGTCTTGTGGAGAGATCATGTCAAAGGTTATTGCTATTAGGAACATTGTCGTTACATTAAGTGTTCTCGCTCTGATTAAGGGCTTGTAGATGTTTACAACAACCCCCTCCTTATTTATAACAGCTATGAACTCGCAAGGTGCTCTACATGTTGGGGGTGGTGTGCAGGTAATGCTTGAGCCAGCCTTAATGACATTGCCTGAGCACCCCACCTCCTGAGGAGTTAGAACCTCTAGCCAGTCTCCTGACTTTACAACTATTCTGTCTATAACTAGGTCGCTTCCACCCAGGTTAACAATTTCCCTGCCTCTCCCTGTCTCGTTAAGAGCCAGGCTGTAAGGGCTTGCTTTATAACTATACTCTACAACACTCCTAAGCCCTGTAACTGCTATTTGCGTGGCTCTAGCCATGGAGAGCACAAGATATGTGAAAACGCTTAGCACAGCTATTGCAATTAGAAATGCTAGTATGAGTGTTGAAACACCTTTTCTCAGAAGCCTACTCACAGAGACATCACCTGCTAACCAGCGACATACCTATATATGATAAGCCAATTAATATGTCTGCATCATTCCTATTACCTGTGTTTGAGTAGGGATCTGCGAGCTCTATGAAGACTTGAAACTCCTTGTTTTCACTAGGTATGTAAATCATGAAGTCTTTTGTCACATAGGAAATGCTAAATGGTGGGTGCCTATACCTACACAGCTCGTAGTAACTCAACGCGACGCTATACCTAACCTCACCTGTAGCAGTGTCTAGGAGCCCTGCCCTCACTATAACCCTGTTATCATTGTCACTTATGTCGTCTATTGAGTTGTCCCAGTAGAAAAACCTTATACTGAGCACTGCAGCTGAGTATTGAGAGCCATTCACTGTGCTCAGAATGAGTCTCACAGGCTTTAGCGAGGAGTCTAGTGCAACTCTATTGAACCGCTTATTCACATCATTTACACTTCCGCTGTTACCTGTTGTGAAGTCCTGTGTTACAAAAATGGTCTCGGTATTCCCATCACCATCTATGTCCCCAACAAAGATGTAAGGGTCTAGGCCAACAGCTTGAGGTGTCAATGTAGTTGTATTTGTGTAAAGCCTAATGATATCAGCAGGTTCAGAACTACTTATCGTTACTCTGCAAGACTTGCCTGTGTTTATGAGGCACGGGTATATCCCTGGACCGGCGGGGGAGCTCCCTATTTGTATGACTCCTGTGAAGTTCTCTATTTTAAGCCTATACCTCAGTGCACCAGCTCTTGAAAGATCCACAGCGTCATTACCAACAGTAATGCTGTTTCCGCTAGTGGCATTACCTATGATGAGAATGTTGAGCTTGCCATTGACTGGGTTGAGCCCTACTACAACTAGAGAGGCGCTGAGCTGTGCATTTACATATTCACTACTCTTGTTCAACAGTAGTTTCATGGGTATTGTTGTGTTGATAGCCCCTGAGTAGACTATGGTCTTATTGTAGAGAAGTCTTAGCAGAGAACTTGTACTAGTGACAGTAACACCACCATAGAGAGTCTTCATGGGGATGCCAGTAGGCTTTTCAAATAATGCCTCAATCCTAGGATTAACAACAAAGACCTTGCCACCCTGCGTTACAATCCCAACAGGCTTGTAATCTGCTCTACTACAAATTATAATGGTGCTACTTCTAGGGACTAAAACTCCTGGTTGCGTGGAGTTACAAATGCTTTTACTGCCTAGCCTTACGAGTAGCGGTGTACCACCTACAGTCACTAAGACAGCATCTATCCTCACAGGAGCAGAGCCTGCATTCAGCACCTCAATTACAATAGTTCTATTACTCCCCACCTCCATTTCGCGCTGTATTACAACAAGCTGCTCTACTCCTCCAAGAACAGCACCACTAGCTGTAGAGGGGGCAATGCTCAGCCTAGGAACAGCACCCAGAATTATATAGGCTATAGCTAGGGACAGTACTGCAAAAGCTATTGTAGCAGCTATAGCTTCTCCAGCACCCCTCCTAAAGAGGCTTACACGCTTAGCCCTCACAGCTATCACCTGAAGGGCAAGATAGACAAGTTCTCTACGTACAGCGTGAAGTCAACACAGTCATAGTAGTATGACCCGCTTTGCACATAGTTGTAGGGGTCTTGAAAAGCTATGAACACGTGGAACTCCCTATCAACACCCTGAGGCAGCGGTATAAACACAACAGCACTTTGCGCCTGTGCTGTTGGTGGATAAGTGTCTTCATATCTTGTCAGCTCTCTAAACGTGAAGCTTCTGTAAGAATACACCCTAAACACGTTGCCATCCCTGTAGGCAAGCCCTACAAGCATTATAGGCAAATCACTCTTAACACCATCAGCATCCAGGCCTTCAGCATCGTGAAACCTATAGTTGACAGCTATAGCTACAGCTGTGTACTGCTTGCTAGATATGCTGTAGTTGTACACCAGGGCAAAGGGCTTTGAAGAGTAATCAAGCCTACTAGTATCGCCATCAGGCACACTTGATAGGCTCGCTCTGTAGCTTCTGTCAATAGTTGTGAAGAGCAGGCCCGCAAACCCTTCACTCCTCACAGTATTCATGAGCATGGTGTACGGGTTATAACTCACCTCACCACTGCCATCCCTGCAGTAAATCTCAATTCTATCTGCTGTTCCGGTTAAGTAAAGGTTTGTGTTTTTAAATGTGTAGTTTGCCACATCTTGACTTGGCTCCTTCACCCATTTATTGCTAATTTGTAGCACGCCTTGAGTTAGTGAGCTTCTAAATCCATATATCTTGACTTTGGATAGTGTTGTGCTTGAGCAGGGGCTGTACCCTGTTGTTGTGAACATTATATTGTATTTTGAGGTGTTTCTGGGGTCGTAGCCAAACCACAAGTTGTATACTGTGCCTATGTTTACAGTTATGCTTCCTGAAGTAACCCTCACCAGCCTCCATGAGAAGCCTGCACTCCTCATCCCACTACTACTTACTAGTGTTGAATCTGGGGTTAATATTGCTGGACTTGTCATGCTGTCTAGAGTTGCTATTGTGAAGCCCTTGGCTTGGAGTAGCGATATGTTCCACAGCTGGTCAGCACTTTTTATTGGTATTGGGAGTGCTGTGACTATCTTTTCTCCGCCTCCAACTCTTGTGAGAAAGCCTGTGCCTGCTTCTGTCTGCAACTCTTGTACAATTCTTAGGGAGATCACTTCAGCAGGTATTACCGTGCCTTGCTGAGTTACGATGTAAAAAGCTGTAGTGTTTGGTTTTGTGCATCCCTGAAGCACTAGTGCTACTGCTTGGCTTAAGTTAAGCACCTTCTGCTGCCCTGAAGGTATAGAAACTTCTTGAGGCTTTAAGCTAGCTACTCTCACACCCTCTATGCAGGAGACTGTAACAATGAGCCTCTCTATGTCAAGTGGCTTGCCACGGTAGTTTAAAATGTAGAGAACTGTATTAGACTCGTTGTAAATAGCCAGCACTTGTTCTGAGGCTCTCTGAGCAACTTGAATCACCACATCTGCCAGTGCTTGGCTGTATGGCGTTTTGATGTTTGCTGTGTAAGATGTGTAGAGGTGTGTAGCTAGGGGAAGTACAAAGGCTAGAAAGAGAGCTGCAAATATTGTTGCTATTATCACGTTTCCCTGGCCCTTCCTCACGAGAGCCTCACCTCATAAACATTTACAAGGTACAGGTTGTTGTTGAATAGCGTGAATGTAAATATCCTCACAACCCTTGCTCCACTGGGTATAGACACAACAAATATTGTATTATTTGCACAGAGCCCTGGTATTGACACGAGATTGCAAACATTTTTCACAATGCATATAGGTATGCTACTTGTTGTTGAAAGCCCGTAGTTCCTAGCCCTCACAAAGTCTGCGAAGCTCACTATACTGCCTTCGTAAGGCACATACAGGCTCCCTGGGCTTGCCAACTTAAACTGCTGTGCAGCAGGGCAGTCCTCCGCCTCGTTACACATTATGCTGTCAGTGTCTTTAACAGGGTTATAGTAGCGCACATTGCTACATGGAATGTACTGAGAGTCTACTGCAACAGCTATGAAGAAGTCTATTCTTGAGCCATCTAATCTCTTCAGCAAGAGCCAAAGCCTATTCGAAGTGTTGTCATAGGTTATGAGGTTTACAAAGGTGTTGCTAACTTCAGTATTAAGTGTGTTCATCAAGAGAACCTGGTCTCTGTAGCTAGCAATTGTAGAGCCTACAAGGCTTATAATGGCTACGCCCATGACTAGTGCAAGCCCAATGAGTGCAACTGTTGCGAGTAACTCGCTTTGCGCTTTCTTCACATGCTATCACCTAAAACTATAGTCATAAACATCAACAACGTAAGGAACACCATTAACAAAGCTCACTATGTAAAGCCTAAGCCTATCTATTTTCTCAAAAGAGCTCTGCCCAATGTAAATTGCATAGGCGTAGCCCGCCATGTCCAGGTCATCACTACTTAGCTGAAGTACTGCAGGCTTTACCTCACCTGTATTCGGGTTTAGAGCGCTCCATCCCTCAACCCTTATGTAGCTACCGTCATTCCAATTCTCAATAACTTTTTCACTACCGTAGACAAGTCTTACAAAGCCAGGAGGCTGTGGATATATTTCTACAGCTAGGCTAGAGGAGAAATCCGCTGTAGATACAGCTACAACAGATGGTGTGAACTCTACCAACTGGTTCTTAGCAACAAGAGCTCCATTTAGGTAAACAGCTGATGCATATACGCTGAGCGTGTTTATCCATATACCTTGCTGCCCGCTTGGCAGAGTACCTGGAGCTAGATACATTTTACCCGTAATGGTGTCAACATCTATTCTAACAACATCACCTAAGCTGAGCACAATAGGGGTTTCACCAACGCGCATGTGAGGTTCATTTGGGTTGACCAGGTATATGACCTTGAACTGAACTGTTCCTGCAAGCCTCCACGCTCTATTACTTGAGTTAAGTACTGTTACTTCATAGCCTTCTCTAGTTGGCACTGCCTGAACAAGGTTTATTTTGGCTACTCTATAGTTTTCAATGCCAATGCTACACACCTCTACTTCTCCACTCTGAGGAAGACCAAAAGCCCTTGCATAATAACTGAACTCTGTCACCTCACCACTCCACAAAGCCTTAAGACTGCTTAGCGACACCTTCACTTTTGCTACACTCCCTCCGCCAATGAGCTCCAGAGCAGAGCAGTTCAAAAGCTCCTTGCCGTTGTCTAGAAAAAAGAACGCTGCACTTTTGTTTTGCAACCCCTTAAACAGAATTACAGCACTATTACTAGCATTATCTGTAATGATCCTTGCAACAATGCTGTTCCTCTCCTTCTCAAGAACATCTCTAATCAAAAAAGCCGTTTCAGTAGCTGTATAGCTAGAAACTGTGTAGAATATGATTGATATGGCTAGAACAATGAAAAGCCCAACAAGTAGTATTGTAGCTACAATATCGGAAACGCCTTTTCTAGCTACAGAACACCTAACCAAGAAAAACACCCATGATATAAGGTGTGCAACAATGCTAATAAAGGCTACGGATAAAGCCCTCTATGCTATCTCCTGAAAACCCCGAATCTTCTCTTCTTCGGCTTCGTCGCTTCAGCCCAAGAGGTGTCCACATGCTCTATCTCCATAAGGGTTTCAGTTGGCTGCGGGTTTACAGCCATAACGCTCCAGCCCCAGTCAACATCTGAAAACACCTGCGTCAACGCTATGTAGAGGTTTGCACTGTCCATGGCTACCCTGCCCTG
>JAJHQM010000010.1 GCA_020833345.1 Ignisphaera sp. | reverse complement strand
ATTTAGGTTAGGTAACGCTAAAAGTAGTGTAGAGAAGCTGGTAAGGGAAGCTATAGAGGTGTACAATAGATATAGAGGTGCAGAGGCGAGGGCCATGCTTATAGAGATTGAAAATGATGAGTTGAAGGTGTTGTTTGAAGGTCATTTCTGCTTTACTTGTGGTGTTAATGACTGGATTGAAGATTTTAAGTATGTTTTAGAAGATGTTGGTATTGATGCAGATTTATATAGTGTTCTAGAGCCTGAGGATTTTTCTGAGCCAAGAAGGGTAGGTGTGTTTAAAATCAGAAGGGTGAGAGGATGTGAGTAAAGAGGCGTTGGATGAAAAGGACTTGAAGATCTTAAGAAAGTTAGCAGAGAATGCTAGGATCACATTTACAGAGCTTGCTAAGGAAGTTGGTTTAAGTGATGTTACAGTAATTAAGAGGGTGAAGAGGCTTGAAGGTAGTGTAATAAAAAGGTACACCATTTCTGTAGACCCTGAAAAGCTTGGCGCCAGGGTTATCTCCTTTACAGGTATTGATGTAGAGCCTGAAAGGCTTTTTGAAGTTATTGAGAAACTGAGAAGTAAGGGCTATGTAATGGGGCTTTGGCTTACTACAGGAGATCACCAGCTAATGGCTGTTATTTGGGCTAGAGATGAAGAGGATATGACGAAGATACATAAGGAGCTTTCGGAGCTAATCGGTGTGAAGAGGGTGTGCCCTGCTATTGTGCTAAAGACTTTAAAGGATATTGAAATGCTGTTTAAAGTGGATTGAGCTACTCTTGCCCCTTCTTCTCCCCGAGGGCCAGAGCCTTAATAATTTGTAGAATTAGCTCTTCTAAAGCCTTACCACTTTCTTTTGATATTGGTGGAGACACCTTTTCACCTTTCATAGCCTTTTGCGCTCTCTCCTCAAACTTATCTAGTACCAGCTTAAGTTCAAATTCGTACATAACCCCCTCATACTTTTCCTGATACCTTATAGCCCTATTCTCGTCAGCATAGATTACTACTGTTGTTGGCGATGCGTGAACATCAAACTTCTTAAAACTTTCTGCAGCTGCTTGCGATTTGCATTCACGAGCAAACCAGTCGCAAAGAATTATCACAAACTTGGTATTGCCACCTTTTTCACTACTCCATTTCTCTGCAAACGGAAACCATGTCTCATCATATTTTCTACATGCAGAACACTTAGTGTTGTCAAAGTATATTACGTATACCCCCTTCTCTGGAGGTTCAAAGGCTCCTCCATCAGCTCTTAAAAACTCCCACACTTTCTCTCTAGGCCTGTAAATGTATATGCCGTGTGGAGATTCCGTAGTAACTTTCTTAAATAGCTTGCTATTCACAGTGCCTTCACCTACTACCGTTCTTGCTTACTTATCTTATTTGGAGAGCTATTTAAGGATAGTGTAGCTAAATGAGCTAAATAGATTATCTTAGCTCTTGAAATAGTTAATCTCTTCAAATCTTCAATACTTATCGCTATTTCCTTACCTTTTTCTACCTGGCTTTTCTCATACACATGCTTATACGCTTTATACAGCTCTTCATATGCTCCTCTCCACAGCTCGTTTTCAACCTCCAATCCCTCTACTATGGCTGTTAGTGAAGGTGGGTTAATACCTATGTCTAAAAGATTTTGCCTAACTTCAATAGCTCTCTCCTTAACTAACCCTGCTAATTTCTTTAAGTTTGCAATATTTAATTCTTTTATAATAGACTCTTTATCAAAGACCACAAGTTTGTAATCAGAATAGTACACCAAATCCTCTACAAGGCTTTCAAACTCCCGCAAGGGCTTTGGTGGTGGTGTAAATGGGTACCTTATGTAAAGGTCTGCCACAACATTCTCCTCCTCCCCATCAAAGTAAGCTAGACTTGTAAGCACCTTTGGTATAGGCTCTTCCTCTAGCTGCACAGAAGTGGCATCTATTGCCACTAGCTGTAGCGCTTTGCTGGGCTTTGGAATTGCTATCTTCTTACCCCTGAAGACAGCTGAAATGCTGTCTCTCAGTAAAATGTAGTTAATTATCCTAGTGGCAACGCTCCTAATTAATAAGGGGTCTACGCCTAAGCTAATGAGATCACTATACGCTATTTCATCTAGTTGCGATAATAGTACTATATCAAGGTCGTCAAAAGTGTAGGCCTCTACAGCCTTTCTAACACTCATCCAATCCAATAGCTCTAGCAAACCTGCTGCCTCTGGCTCGTGTAACGCAATGAATTTCTTCTCGCCAATCTTGTCAATGCTATACATTATGGTCTCAAACGGTATTCCAAATACTCTCCTCAGCACTAGCATAGTATATGCTAATCCTAGGCGAAGTAGTGTAGCGTCTTCTCTATCATCAACAGCAAATATTGTTCCATACGTAAAGTCTCTGTACTCTCCAAAAGTTTCCACAGGTACGTATATTACCTTCCTGTCATAAGTTACAATAACATTGTCTCCCACTCTAGTAATTCGTGGCTTACCTGAAATTAAGTACCATAAAACCCTATTTGGAATTTTCTTAAGTTCTCCAAAGCCGCGTCTTGGTGGATAGACAACTGCAAGCACACGACTATGCATCTTGCCTCTGGCAATGTCTTTGAAGAATGATGCTTCCTCACCCCACAGCATCTTCACATACCTATACTCCTCAAATGCTTCTGCTAACGCATCATAGTTAAATATGTTCAGCTTGCTAAGAGGCTTTTCAATAACAGCTCTTGCAATTCTAGAGCTTTTCCCACTTTCAACTCTAATTACAATAGCATCTTCGCCAAGATCTATACATCCAATTTGAAACCTCTCGACAAGGTCGCAATGGCCTATTGGTTCCAAAGGCTTTAGTGCTCCCTCAACCTCTAGGTACCTCTTAATGCCATATGGAGGACCAAACTCGTAAAAGTTTATTCTCTCCCAAATCCACTTAGCCTTCTCAGTATTGACAGAACCGTCTCTTGCTATTACACCTACACTTTTTAGAACAGCGTGTTCTTCCTTTGAAAGCTCGGCTTTATACCATGGGGAGAGAAGCTTTGCAAGACCCTTGAATAGCGCTATGTACTTGTTTTTAGGATTCACAATGGCCTTTTCAAGGGGTAGGGAAAGCCATTTCTCAAATGCTGTAAAGCCTTTTGATAGCAGTTCCCAGTCCCATCTTGAGGTGGGTATTATTATTGATTCTGAGAACGGTATTTCTCTTCGCCTTCCCTTTCTGCCTTCTCTTTGCAGGAACTCCCTCACATCCTCAGGAAGCCCTACATGAACGATTCTTACCACAGTTCCTATATCAATACCTTGCACAAGGGTTCTGGGGCTGATTATGATCTTCACATCGCCTCTCCTAGCCCCTTCCTCTATCCTCTTCCTGACATCCTTTGGAACTAGGTGGTGGTGTGCGAATGCCTTTTCACCCACCCTTTCTTTAAGCGCTTTAGCAAGTTCATCTGCTTTTGCAATACTTCTTGTAAATACTAGTGTCACTCCATAATCACTGGAGTACCTTGATAGTATCTCAGTCACGTCTACGAATATTGAGGGGGTTTGCACTCCTAGGGCTTCGAGAAATTGAAGAACCTTGTATGCACTACGCTTAAATTGCTCAAAATCTTCAAAAGCATTTAGCACATCATGTGGAGCGTTATTCTTTATTGCAATGCTCTTGTACTCCTGAATCTTGTTCCACACATTTCTAAGATTTTTGCCTAATACTATGTAAACCCTGTTTTCCACTCTAAATGGCCTCCCCTCCACTATAACACACTCTCTCCCAGTTTTGCTCTTCAGATAGCTACAGATGTCTTCTGGATTAGCAAGAGTTGCAGTAAGTATAGCCACCTGAGGCTTTTTCTCAGAAACTTCAGAAAGAACATCTACTGTAGCAAGTATTAGTGCAATTCCTCGCGGAGTGTAAAAGTCAAGCTCATCAAATAATAGCATATCGAGCTTCTTAAAAGCAGTGTAGAGAACTGTTGATTGAGGTCTTAGCAAAAACTTCTTAAGCTCGTGAAAAAGAAAAGCTGGGTTTGTAACAATTATGTTAGACTCTGCAACAGCTCTTCTAAGGCCTTGTGAACCAATCTTTTTAACCATTTCATCTCTTGTAAGAGCGTCTAATGGAAGTATCTTAGCACCTATAGCACTTGTGTACAGTGAAAGTCGAACTATTTGGTCATTTGCCAATGCCAAGGTTGGATAAACAGCTACAACCCTAAAGCTCTTACAATCCTTAAACATCTTATAGAAGTAGAGAAACCATGCTTCTGTTTTTCCAGAACCTGTACCAGATATGAGTATTGTATTGAATCCTTTTAGTAGCGCCTCAAATGCTTTAAACTGGTGCTCATATAAGGGCTTGTCTGAAATTTGAATGTGTTGCTGCTTAAACTCTGGAATGAGATCCTCAAAACGCGTATTAATGGTGCTGGGCTCTATAGGAGATTCAACTTTCTTTACATAGTCATAGCCTAGGGAGTCCAAGATAGCATCGCTACTAATAACATTCATTATGTGCACCAATCAGAGAGGATTCATGACATCACCACTCAGAGCCCACCACACTCATCACTACTCTGCAAAGTACTCTATATTTATCTCATCTTTTACAGCCTTAAATATGACACTGGTTACACTTTCTTTTATGTAGGGATTCTTCAAGACTCTCTTTATGAATGAGTTAAGGTCTGAAACATCTTTAAATACAGCCAGCACAGCTATATCATACTCACCTGTTATATCATAAACACCCCTGACCCTAGGCTCTTTAGCTAAGGCGTTTTCCATTTCCTCAATGTGAGCGCCATCTACTTTAAAGAGTATGAGCGCCATTAATCCGTAGCCTAGTCTTGAGTAATTTAAAACAGCTTCACATTTCTTAACAAGTCCTGCTTCGTAAAGCCTTCTAACTCTCTTTAATACAAGTGATGGAGATTTGCCAATAGCTTTTGCTATTTCCCTAATGCTCTTGCTACAGTCCTGCTTAAGTACTTCAATTATCTGCTTATCCAGCTCATCTAACTCCAAAGTCACAGTATTAAACACCGCCTAAGGTAAAGTATTTTGTACTTTTACTGTAATCTATTCTAAATTTGTTTTTAAATGCCCCCTTCTGGTTAGGTTTGTAACTAACCTCCAAAACCTTGATTCATTAAGTGCTGTAGTGTCAAATCCCTTTTCCTCTAGATACTGCTTAACAGCATCATAAAGAGCGTCTATGTTGTGCCTTGTTATGGTGCCTCCCGATACTTCTTTAATAGCCTCTACAATATCTTCGTTGCTTGGAAACTTCCTCTTCCTGTTTTTAGAAACAGTTCTTCTCCCATGCTCTCTCTCCTCATACTCTACTATTTCATCGAGTAGCTCCTTAGGCACGTTTGTAAGTGCTCTATCCAAGTCTCCTGACATAGTCCCGAGCACACGTTATTTCACAAGCCTTTATATATTTCTATAAAAATTAGTTTTGAGTAGTGCTTCACTATGGTACTAGAAGACAGCGTTGTTTCAAAGTTTCAAGCATATATTATATATAGTAAGAATCTGAAGGAAATATTGAGGAGAGTAATTAACTATATGCAGGGCTGCAATAACATTGTAAGTGATGTTGAGTTAAAGCCTGTGTTTGAAGAGGTATGTAGTAATGCTAAGCCTCAGTATATAGAGTTTTCAAATGCTGAATCTGTTGATAAAGCTATACTGCAAGCTGAGCTTAACAAGGGTATAGTATTTAGAGTTTCTTCTCCAAGAAGCGATGTGCATGCAATTGCATTTATACCTGTGAACCAGCGTAACAAAGACATTGTTTCAAAAAGGTGATTGGATGTGCCAAACCTTGGATTTAGAATTGATAGTGTTAGAGCTGAGAGATATAGCCTAGAACCTGTACCTCAACTCAGCATAAACATGAATATTATGTTTGGAAAACCCGAAAAGAGGGATAACAACTACTTACTTGGATTCGTAATAAAAATTGATTGCATACCTCCAGTTGCTTCAATAGATTTAAAGGGTGTTATTATGATCACTCCGCTAAACAAAGACGAAGTCAAGTCCCTTGAAGAAGAGTTTAAGAAGGGAATACCATATCCACTAATACTTAGCGTTTACAGCTATACACTTCCCTTAATATCACTCTTATCAAGAGAAATGGGTATACCACCACCAATACAACCCCCACAACCACCACAACAACCCAAATCTCCAGATTATCACGTATGAACACATATTCAGCCCAACTAAAATCAATTGACATACCATTTAAATATTTCACAAAACATTCGATCAACCTCCCACTTTATAAAATGTTAGGACTCTTCTAGTACTGCTCATCAACTCTCTACATCTATTATTTTAGGAATGGATGATTAATAATGTTAAATGTTGCTATTTTAGAAGAGGTAGAGGTATAGTAATGATACAACAAGCTGTAGTGTTGTTGATGCAAGGGCAAGTCTAAGCCAATTGCCCCATGTAATCTTTATCTTGCGTTTTTCTGCAAGACCCACAGCAACTATGTTTGCTGTAGAGCCAACAGGTGTGTAATTCCCGCCAAAAACTCCACCAAATAATAGTGCAAAATATGCTAAGGAGCCTGTAAGCCCTATTTGGTTAAATAGCATTGCTATAGGCGTGAATGTTACTATAACAGATAAGTTATCTAAAACTGAGCTTAGGACTGCGGATGCAAACAGCATTACAAGTAAAAGCGTAAGTTGGGATGTTGCTGCATGTGAGAAAACGTAGGCAAGCTTTGCCATGACACCTGTGTACGTTAGAACATGGCTTAGCATGAAGAGGAATACAAAGAACAGTATCGAAGACCATTCAACAGATTTTTCAACAAATTTAGATATTTCCTCCATAGGGATAACAGCAAACATTATTATTATAAATATGTATGGAACAAATGTTAGAAATGCATGGGGGTCTATAGGTGTTCTATAGAATTTTGAAAGCATTTGGACTATAAAGTCGTTGAATGCTACTGTTAGTATGAAAGCTAGCAGCACCCCCAATCCAATTAATATTCTCAAGGCCTCTCTATTTCCTGCCCTTAGATCTATTCTATGCCTTGCTACATATGCCTCAATTCTGTGAGCAAACTTCTTAAAAGCTTTGTCCAACATACTAATAAAGCCTTTCTCAAGAGTAATAAATGTTGCTAATAGCACTACAAGGTTTAGTATAGAAAGTGGAAAGGCTGTTCTAATAAACGTTGAAACACTCATACCTGTCTTGAACAAAAGGTACACACCTATAGGGTTACCTATTGGCATGGCTGAACTTCCAGTGTTAGTAGCCAAGACACTCAATATTATTAGTGATGCTACATCAACATGCATTATGCTAGCTATTTCCAAAGCAAGCATCGTCACATAAACTATGCTAGTAACCTCACCTAATGCTGCTGAAAGAGCATAAGAAAGCAGGGAAAGTAAGATTATAAGAATTATTACATTGTTCCTCGCCAATTCCAATATCCTCAAAGCAAGGTATCTAAATATGCCAAGCTCTCTAAAGATGCCGGCTAAAGTCATACTACCTACTAGAAATAATATCAAATTCCATGACACAGCATTTAAAATATCTTGCGGTGCTGCTATTCCAACAACGATTAGTATAGCTAGTGCAAGCATTGCCGCAGCAGTGCGCCACTCCATCCTAATTACTGTGAGAGCTATTGCAAATAGAAAAAGTGCTAGTGAGACTCCTTGTACTAAACTCATTTTACCTGAATTTATTATTTCCAAACACATAGAGTTTGAAGCATTGAGCCCTATTTCCTCACACCACTGCCTAGCTATGAGCAAACCTGTAGAGTCCTTTCCAATATACAGAAAATGCATGGCTGTAATCGATGCTGCTAGAATTAGTACAAAGATTATGACAGCTTTTTTAAAGGTATTCAAACCAGTCGCCTATCATAACCATGTTTTTGGATATTTTCGCTGTACTATTTCTATGTTTCTATATAAGCTTTTCTACGAGACTATAACTAAACAAAGTGATGCCACACTATTGTGCGCCCAATTTTTATAACACGTTTTCTGAATATTGTTTGGGGTGGTCTTGGAAAGTGAGTGATGTAGAGCTAAGTGAGATTATAATTAAGGGTTTGCGTGAAAGGGGCTACACTAACTTTACTCCACCTCAGCTTGAGGCTTTGAAAACAGGTTTTCTTAAAGGGGAAAACCTTGTAGTGTGTGCTCCTACAGCTAGTGGTAAGACTCTTATTGGAGAAATAGCACTTGTTTCTGCTGTTTTAAGGGGTTTAAAGGGCATTTACACAAGTCCTCTCAAGGCGTTGGCTTATGAAAAGTTTGAGGAGTTTAGCTTTTGGAGTAGGTATGGAGTTAAAGTTGGTGTTTCTATGGGTGATTATGAGGTTACAGAGGATGAAATTAAGAGGCTTTCTAATTACGATATCATTGTGACTACATATGAAAGGCTTGATTCTATACTTAGGAGGAGGCCTTTTTGGGTGAAGAGTACTGGTGTTATAGTTATAGATGAACTTCACATGCTTGGTGATGAAAGTAGGGGGCACATAGTTGAAATGATTGCCACTAGGGCAAAGCTCTTAGGAATACAGGTTGTGGGGCTTTCTGCTACCATAGGTAATGCTGAGGAGATTGCTAAGTGGCTTGGAGCAAAGCTAGTGAAATCCTCCTGGAGACCTGTTAAGCTTTATGAAGTGCCTTCGTATAGAGCTAGTGATGGTAAGTACATAATGTTTCTCCCTCAGGAGCTCGGCTTGGGGAGCTCCACAATAGTGATTAATGACATTACCAAGTACTGGATTGACATGGCTTTGAGAGATGGTTTTAATGTCTTGGAGTTTAAGTACTCTAGAAGAGGTGTTGAGGAGCTTGCAGAGCAGTACTCTCTCTATGTTTGTTCTAAGCTTAGTGAAGATGATAAGGCTTTGCTGAAGAAGCTTCTCAGTGAAATGAGGCTAGAACTTCCAGATTTTGAGTATGAAAAGCTTGAGCATTTAGTTAAATGCGGTGTGGCGTTTCATCATGCTGGGCTTTCTCCTGAGGCTAGGAGGTTTATTGAAAAAGCGTTTCGTGATAGGTATATAAAGTACTTAGCTGCAACACCAACTCTTGCTATGGGGGTTAACCTACCTGCGAGAGTTGTCATAATTAATGCGTACTACTATTCTGGCGGTGGTAGGGAGAAGATAAGTGTATTGGAGTATAAGCAGCTTTCTGGTAGAGCGGGAAGACCTCAGTATGATCCTTATGGCATAGTTATAGTGGTGAAGGATGCTAGGAGTTTGAAAGAAGCTGAGTACTACATGAAGAGCCCTCCCGAACCCATAACATCTACATTGCTAAGTGAAGCCGCTCTTAGAAGACATGTACTTGCAGTAATAGCTTCGCAAGAAGCAAATAAGTTAAGCGATATAGTCAAGTTCTTTTCAAGCACATTTGCAGCCATGAAGATGGGAGAAAAGGTGCTGGAGAAGAAGATAACACAGGTGCTGGATCTTCTTGAAGAGCTTAACATGGTTAAGAGCAGAGCCTTTAACGAAATGAGAGTATTCACATCAACAAGGCTAGGCATAGCCACAACGATGCTTTACATAGATCCTCTTACAACAGCCTTAATAGTTGAAGGCTTGAGAAGAGTTCAGAAAGCTAGTGAGCTGTACTACCTTGCATTAATAGGGATGAGCCCTGATTTTGCTGATGTGAACATTGGTAGAGGGGTTAGAAGGGCACAGGAAGAGCTCGTGGAAAGCTATTCTGCAAGTGGCTTACTACCAGATAATGAGCTAGAGTACATCTTTAGCGACCCAAAGGTGGATTGGGTTCGCGGTGCCGTAATTGGAATGGTGCTTAGGGATTGGATAGATGAGGTCCCGGAGAGAAGAATATTAGAGAGCTACGGTATTGAGGCAGGGGATTTGAGGGTAATAAAGGAAACTGGTGAGTGGCTAACATATGCAACAGCTGTTATAGCGCAGACCCTCAGTATGCAAGACCATGCATCAACACTCTTCAAATTGCTTGAGAGAGTTAAGCATGGCGTTAGAGAAGATGCGCTAGAGCTTGTAAAAATTAGGTATGTGGGCAGGGTTAGGGCAAGAACTATGATAAGTCATGGTATAAAGTCTGTAAGTGATGTTATAGCCAAGGAAAGCTTAATTCGAAGGCTTTTTGGAGATGGATGGGGCGAGAAAATAGTTGCAGAAGCTAAAAAAGTAAACAGTAGAAATACGTAGTGTTTGGAAGTTAGCATCAAGTATTTCAATTTTAAAGCTTCATTAAAGTATGTGCTTGTCAGTGACAATAGTATATCTGTGTGTTAAGTTTTGCGCCTAATCTTTTTAGGCTTTGTGTACCTCTGCACCCTTCTCTCAAGATCACTAGCATCTTCATTATCATCACTAGGCTCAGCCTCGAGATTATTAATAATGAGCTTCTTTTCCAGGGCGAATTGGTAAAGATATGTGTAATCTATATCCCTAAGGGATATGGGATCTGCTTCAACACCCTTCTGCCTTAACCACTTGACAAAGTCTTCAAGCATGTTATTACTAAGTATAAGCTCTACTAACTCGTCACGTGATACGCTGGAATTTGAAGACAAGATGCACCACTAAGTATAACTAGGCTCTTTCGGGTATATTTTCTTTAAAGAGCGTTGCCATTCACTAAAGCTTTTAAGCTTTGCCAATGCCTTACTCTAAGCAAACTTTGCAGGGATCTCGAATTGCATATCTTGATGTATTAAAGAGGCTAAAGGAAAGGGTTTTAAGTACTGAAAGCTATGGTTATGAGGAGGTTCATGGGGTTCTAAGGCTTCACCTAAATGAGTGTCTTTACAGCCCTCCACAACACGTATTGGAAGCTGTTAGCAGAGCTATTGCTGAAGCAAACCTCTACCCCAGTTTAGACATGTTTAATAGGTTTAGAGAGCTATTGGCAAAGTACAGCGGAGTTGACATTAATATGGTTTACCCATTTCCAGGAGCTGATGGAGCGCTCAAGACCTTGTTCTATACCTTTGTCAATCCAGGCGATGTTGTTCTCACTCTAAGACCAACGTTTTCCATGGTTGAGATTTACTCTAATTTCTTTGGTCTTAAGAAGATATATGTTGAACTTGTAGATGGAGGCGATAGCTGGTTAGCTGATTTTAATAAGTTAAGTGAAGCATCTAAAAGAGCTGATCTTGTAATTATTGTGGATCCCAATAACCCTACAGGAAACACTGTCTTTAGTGGAAGGAAGGAATTACTAGAGCTTATAGCTTTAAGTACTAAGGGCTTTGTAGTAGTTGATGAGACATATTATGAGTTTAGTGGTTACACTATTGCAAAGTATGTGAATGACTTTCCTAATGTTGTTGTTGTGAGAAGCCTTAGCAAAGCCTTTTGCTTAGCAGGCTTTAGGCTTGGCTATGTAATAGCTCATCCAGAGGTTTTAAAGAATATTATAAAAACCTCAACACCTTTTGATATACCCACACCTTCGCTTGCCGCAGGCATAGCGGCATTAGAGAATTTGAATTACCACATGAAGATCATTAATAAGGTAAGGCAGTTACGTGAAGAACTGTACACAGCATTAAAATCTATGGGGTTTAGGGTCTATAAAAGCTATGCGAACTTCCTCCTCGTTAAGGACCACAGGCCTCTTGATGAGTATCTGCTTAGCCGTGGCATTGCCATTAAGAGGGTGGGGGAAGACTTGTATAGAATAAGTGTTGGCTGTGAAGATGCTGTAAAGAAGCTTTTACAAGCCTTAGGTGAGCTTGTATGAGAATTGCCATACCAAATAAGGGGAGGTTACAACAACCAGCCATAGAGCTTCTTAATGCTACAGGAATAAAGCTTTTGTCTACAGATGAAAGGGCGTTGATAGTGCAAACCAGCTGGAGTGATGTGGAGGTTGTTATGGTGAGACCTGAGGACATACCATACCTAGTTGAAAGTGGCGGTGCTTTGCTAGGTGTAACTGGATATGATTATGTTGTGGAGAGTGGGGCTGAAGTGGAGCTGGTTCAGCCCCTGGACTTCGGCAAAGCAAGCATAGTGTTTGCAGTGCCAAGAAGCTGGGGCATAGCTAGTGTTGAGGAGCTTAATAAGATTGGTAGAGAGGTTAGAGTGGCTACTAAGTACTATAATATAGCAAGCAATTACATTAGGCAGAGGTGTGTAAGGGCGAGGATAATTAAGGTAAGTGGTGCAACAGAAGTTATGCCTTATCTTGGGGCTGCAGACGCTGTAATAGATGTTATTAGCACTGGGACAACCCTTAGGATACACGGACTCGAACCCATAGATACTATTATGGAGACTCGCGCTTATGTTATTGCTAAAAAGGATTGGAGAAAAGATGCTGAAGCTGATATTGCAAGACTCGTACTGACAATGATTAGGGGGGTTATAGAGGGTAAGAACAAGAAGATGCTGTTCATGAACGTACCTGAAGAAAGTTTACACCAAGTTCTCAGAGTGCTACCAGCAATGCTAGCTCCCGCAGTAACTAAGCTTAGCACTGGTAATGCTTGGGAGGTGTTAACAGTTGTCAATGAGGAGGAATTGCCTAAGGTCATAGCAAAGGCTCTTGAGGCAGGAGCTAGAGATATAGTAGTAGTGGATATAGAGAAGGTGATTAAATGAAGGTAATGCCAAGTATAGACATAAGCAATGGAATTGCAGTTAAACGCGTTCGTGGCGTTAGAGGCTCTGGAATAACTATTGGTAATCCTCTTGACGTTGCGTACAAGCTTTACAAGGCAGGTTACGACTCACTACACATTGTGGATCTCGATGCAGCTGAGGGTGCAGGAAATAATGAGAATGTTGCAAAGGAGTTGTGCAAAATTGGCTTTCAATTTGTGCAAGTTGGCGGTGGTATACGTAGTGTTGATAAAGCCATTAGAGTTCTTTCTTATGGTGTTTCAGCCGTGGTCATATCATCTGTATTCTTTATAGACAGAGTTATGTTTGATAGTATTGTTAGGGCTGTGGGCGAAGATAAAGTTATAGTTGCTTTAGATTACGACTCTAGCTATGCAGTAATGATTAAGGGATGGAGGGAAAAAGCCGCTTCTCTATCAGAAGCTCTTAAAGAGCTTTCAATGTATAACCTGAAAGGCACGTTGTTTACATACGTTGGTGGTGAGGGTATGGAGAGCGGTGTTGATGAAGGTATAGCTAAGTACGTTAGGACTGTGAGAGGGTTGAAGGAGTATGCAGGAGGTATTTCAACAGTTAATGACCTGGTTAAGCTGAAGAGCATGGGCTTTGATTATGCCATTGTCGGCATGGCTCTCTACAGGGGTAGGCTATGGGGTGTTAAAAGTGTCTAGGATATGTAAATGGACTAGGGAGACAAAGGAGGTTAAGATTTCTGTGGAGTTTAACTTAGACGAGCCCGGCGAAGTGCAAGTAGTCACTCCCATACCATTTTTTAACCACATGCTTGAGACTTTCTTTATGTATATGAACAGCAAAGCTCAGCTTAGTGCAGAGGAGAAGAGGACTGCAGATGATCATCACATTGTTGAGGACTGTGGCATAGCAATAGGAGAGGCATTAAATGCGTGTCTAGGGAGTAGAGAGGGCATAAAGAGGTTTTCACATCAAGTAGTGCCAATGGATGATGCCCTTGTATTAGTAGCTGTTGACATTTCTGGAAGAGGTGGAGCATATGTGGATCTACGGTTCAGGAGGGAGAGCATTGGTGGGCTATCACTAGAAAACGTGCCTCACTTTATTGATTCCCTGGCAAGTAGAGCGAAAATAACTATTCACGTATTGAAGCTTGGGGGCTTTAATGAGCATCACATAGTTGAAGCAGTGTTTAAAGGACTTGGTATAGCTCTTTACGAAGCAACCAGAGTTGTTTACCCTGGCACTGTGAAAAGCTTAAAGGGGGTGCTAGCATGACAAAGAGGATTATTCCCTGTCTTGATGTAAAAAATGGTAGGGTTGTTAAAGGCATTAACTTTGTAAATCTTAGGGATAAAGGTGATCCTGTAGAGCTTGCTGCTAGGTATGAAGAGGAGGGTGCTGATGAAATAGTCTTCTTAGATATAACAGCATCCATTGAGGGTAGGGAAACACTGTTTAAAGTAGTTAGAGAAACTGCAAGTGTGCTAACAATTCCTCTAACAGTTGGTGGTGGTATAAGGTCTTTAGAAGACATATCAAAGGCTCTTAGTAGCGGTGCTGACAAGGTTAGCATAAATACTGCAGCTGTTGAAAACCCACAGCTAGTGTCAAAAGCAGCTGACGAATTTGGCTCACAATCAATTGTTGTAGCAATAGATGCTAAGAAGGTGGGGGGGAGTTACATAGTTTTCACAAGATCTGCTACATACAATACAGGTCTCAATGCTATTGAATGGGCTAAAAGAGTTGCTGATCTTGGTGCAGGAGAGATACTGCTCACTAGTATTGATAGAGATGGTACGAGGCTTGGTTATGATATTGAGCTGACTAGGAGTGTTGCTGAAGCTGTGCCTATACCAGTTATAGCAAGTGGAGGTGCAGGCATACTTGAGCACTTCTATGAGGTACTAACTGAAGGTAAAGCTGATGCTGCTCTTGCAGCAGGGGTTTTTCACGACGGCGTAATTAGAATACGAGAGTTGAAATGCTACCTGGCTATGAGAGGTGTTGAGGTGAGGTTATGACTATTATTAGAGGACTTCCTCCACCAGCTGAGTTTAAAGTCTTCAATGTGTTGGACTATGTGGGAAAAATAATTGAGGATGTGAAACAGCAGGGCGATAAGGCGCTCATTGAGTACACAAAGAGGTTTGACGGTGTTGAACTAGACTCAGTAGAATTGCCTATGACAAAAGCTGAGAAATGTCTAAATGCTTTCAACACTGGCGTGCGCAAGGCTATAGACGTAATCTATGACTTTCTTAAGAACTTTTACGAAAGTGTCAAGCCTAAGGACTTTACTATAGAAATGAAAGGTGTAAAGCTGGGTATTGTGTGGAGGCATATAGACAGCGTTGGTATATATGTGCCAGGTGGGCGACATCCATACCCGTCAACAGCTCTCATGGCTGGGGTTCCTGCTCATGTTGCAGGCACTAAAAAAATTCACATAGCTTCATCACCAAATAAGGAGGGATGCGTAGACCCTGCAATAATCTATGTTGCTAAGCTTATTGGAGCTAGTGGCTTGTACAGAGTGGGAGGACCACAGGTAATTGCGGCTATGGCCTATGGTACGGAAAGTGTAAAAAAGGTGTCTAAGATTGTAGGCCCCGGGAACGTGTATGTTCAAGCTGCAAAGTTTCTAGTTCGCAATGTTGTTGAAATAGACAGTATTGAGGGACCTACAGAACTCGTTGTAATAGCTGATGAAAATGCTGATCCCAGGCTTGTTGTAGCTGATATGCTTGCACAAGCTGAACATGGACTAGAAAGCACTATAGTTTTAATTACGTTATCTGAGAAGCTTGCTAATACTGTTGAAGAACAATTAAAAAGTCATGATCACGTGTTCTACATTTACTTAGCGAGTAGTATTGAGGAAGCCATTAGTATTGCAAATGAGCTTGCTCCAGAGCACTTGTCTTTGCATGTATATGACTCTGCAAGGCTTTTAAGAAATATTGAGAACGCTGGTGCTGTTTCACTTAACGCCTCCCCTCCCGCCATGATCGACTACCTGGGGCCTAATCACATACTGCCTACAAATCGCTGGGCTAGAGTTAGGGGTGCTTTAACTATTTACGACTTTCTAAAGCCTATTGCTATACTTGAAGACTCTTGCAATATCGATAAGGAGGTTTTAGAGGCTGTACAAGTGCTTGCAAGGTATGAGGGGTTCAAAGTTCACGAGCAGAGCATTGTGATGAGATATGTGTGAAACTCTATACAAGCTTTACGACATAATAACTGATAGAGTTGCCAGGAGACCTGCAGGGAGCTATACAGTTCAGCTCATTGAGAAAGGTAAGGGGTATGTAGCGAAAAAAGTTGGTGAAGAAGCTATAGAAGTTGTTATAGCTTCATTAATTGAAGACAGAGAGAGATTTGTACAGGAGGTGGCTGATCTGCTTTACCATCTTTTAGTACTGATGAAAATCACTAATGTTACAATAGATGATGTTTGTATAGAGCTTGAAAAGAGGATGAAAAAGTGAAGGCGCTTGTGCTAAACTATGGTGTTGGAAACCTCTTCAGCATTGCAAATTCCCTCAAGAGAACTGGTTTTAGCGTTACCATAGCAAGTGAGCTCATGGAAAATTCTGACCTTGTGGTACTACCCGGTGTAGGAACTTTTAAAGCTGTTGCAAAGTTCCTTAATGATAGAGCTGAGCTTTTCAATAAGCTCTTAGAAACAGGAATGGCTTTTCTCGGGATATGTCTTGGTATGCATGTAATGTTTGAGTATGGTTTTGAGGGGGGTGTTACTAGTAAAGGACTTGGATGGTTTAGAGGTTATGTTGATAGGTTAAAGGTTTCTGCAAAGCTTCCTCACATAGGATGGGATAAAATCATGTACACAGGTAGTGCAATATGTTCAGAATTTCAAGAACTGAATGGCATGTACATGTACTTTATTCATAGCTATGCAGCTTATGGCTATGATGTAAATGTAGTATGCTTTATGAGTAGATATGGTGAAGCAGAGTTCCCAGCAATGATAGTTAGAGATAGAGTTATAGCTACACAGTTTCACCCCGAGAAAAGCAGCTCTAATGGCATGCTCTTTTTCAAAGCTCTCTTGAGGTGGCTTAAAAAATGAAACTAATGCCTGAGGAAGCGGAAAATCTTGTAAGTAAGCTTAGGTTTAGGCATGTAGATGAAACGGTGATTGCCGTTGTGCAAGATTATCAAACTAAGGAAGTGCTAATGGCTGGCTTTATGAACAGAGAAGCATTGATAAAGACTCTTACAACAGGGTATCTCCATCTGTGGTCAACATCAAGAAGAAAGCTCTGGCTTAAAGGCGAGACGAGCGGGAACTTTCAACTTGTTGTAGATGTGAAAGTTGATTGCGATGCAGATGCAGTATTAGTTTTAGTAAAGCCACTCGGGCCTATTTGTCATACAGGTAACTTTAGTTGTTT
Organism: Ignisphaera sp.; assembly: GCA_020833345.1. GTDB lineage: Archaea > Thermoproteota > Thermoprotei_A > Sulfolobales > Ignisphaeraceae > Ignisphaera. The sequence goes on along the minus strand of JAJHQM010000010.1, from coordinate 14,331 downwards.
TTACAAGCGCTTAGTAGAGCTGTAGCACTCTCTTCACTTATAACCTCAGTGCTACAGCTTCTGTAAATTCAATTGTTTTTGCAGTGCCCCCCAAATCCGGGGTGAGCACCTTGCCCTCGCTGAGTACATTCTCAATGGCTTTCTCTATAGCTTCACCTGCTTCCACATATCTCCTGCCACCACCTCTTTCACCAAGCCATTTGAGCATCCATGCGGTAGCCAGCATCATTGCTGTTGGATTTGCCACACCCTTTCCAGCAATATCAAATGCAGCTCCATGTATGGGTTCAAACATAGCTTTCTCATCTCCAATATTTGCAGAGGCTGCAAGCCCTATACTTCCTGTTACATATGCTGCTAAGTCACTAAGAATATCTCCATACAGATTTGTTGTTACAATAACATCGAATTTCTCTGGCCTTCGAACCAAATCCATTACAGCAGCGTCTATATACATCTCATCTACCTCCACGCCTGGGAAGCTCTTCCCAACATCATACACAACTCTCTTAAAAAGCCCATCAGTAACTGTAAGTACATTTGCTTTATGCACTACCGTTACTTTTCTTCTTCTACTTCTAGCTAACTCAAATGCTTTTCTAGCTATTCTTTCTGAAGCCCTTTTAGTGACAAGCCTCAGGGCTACTGATACTCCATCTGTGAGCATGTACTCTGCCCTTATATATACGTCCTCCGTGTTCTCCCTAACAATAACTAAATCAATACCAGGTTTCAACGCTTTAACACCTGGAAACGTTTTTGCAGGTCTTATGTTTGCATAGAGGTCAAGACCCCTTCGAATCTTAACTACAACCTCTCCTGCAGACTCTCCTACAGGACCTTTTAGAATAGCATCACATGTCTTTATAATGTTCCAAGAGCTTTCAGGTAAGGCTTCGCCATACTTACTAACAGCTACATCTCCTGCCTCAACATGCTTTACCTCAATGCTAAGGCCATACTTGCTAAGCACTTTTTCTAGAATAACCCTGGCTGCTGCTAGAACCTCTGGTCCTATCCCATCACCTTCTATTACAGCTACTCTAAACATTTCATTCACCATATTCCTCCTTCACAAGTTTTATAAGCAAGTTTTGATTTACTCTTATTCCACGATCTGCAAGATCTTTAACCTTGTTTAGCAGTCTCATAACAACATCTTCTCTAGGTTCATAGCCTAGTTGCTTAATTACATACATAATTGCGTGTTTTCCACTATGTTTACCTACTACAATTCTTCTTTCAGCACCTACGATTGATGGGTCTATGGGTTCGTATGTTAGTGGGTGATTTAAGACTCCATGTACATGTATTCCAGATTCATGTGAAAACGCATTTGCACCTACAATAGCTTTGTTAGGAGGTATCTGTAAACCAAAGTGCTGAGCCACAAGCTTTGCTACTTTATTTATTTTGCTGAAGTCTATTTTCACTTTATAGCCGTAGAGGAATGCTAAGGCTGAGGCGACTTCCTCTAATGCTGCATTACCAGCTCTTTCACCAACACCTAAAACCGTTACATGTGCTTGGTCAGCTCCACTCTCTATAGCAGTTACGCTATTTGCAACAGCCATCCCGAAGTCGTTATGACAGTGAACACTTAATATGTAACTTCCCTTCACACTTGACCTTACGTATGATACTAGAGAGCTCATATAGCTTGGATATGCAACTCCAACGGTATCAGGAATATCAATTCTATCAGCACCTGCTTCTACAACTGCTTGAAACACCTTAATCAAGAACCGCAAATTAGACCTCGTAGCATCTTCAGCACTAAACTCAACAACTAGTCCATGGCTCTTCGCATACTCAACTGCCCAGACAGCTTTCTCAATAACTTGACCCGGACTCATCCTCAACTTGTACTTCATATGTAAATCAGATGTAGCTATAAAGGTGTGAACAGCCGGCACCTCTGCCTCTATAACTTTATCAATATCAGCTTTCTCAGCTCTTGCAAGCGCTATGACCTCTGTTCCCCGGACCTCCCTAGCTATTGTCTTTACAGCTTCAAACTCACCTCTACTTGTTATTGGAAACCCGGCTTCAATTGAATCAACACCTAGCTCTGCAAGTGCCAACGCTATTTCAAGTTTTTGCTGTGGTGTTAGAGAAATACCAGGCATTTGCTCTCCATCTCGTAATGTTGTATCTAGTAACCTAACTACTCTATCCTTTGCTTTACCATGATTATTCGTATAGCTTAAACTGTATTGAGTTGGAGCAATGCACACCCCTCACAGAGGTATTTTCAAGAAATCTTCCTTGAAGCGGGTATATAAGCTATTATGCTTAATTAAATCTGTTTAAACATATTAAAAATTTAAAAACCTACTCAAAGCACTAACTTGTGTAAATGTAAAATCTATCTAATCTTTATGGGTGAAGGTGATGGAACTCCAAGTTATGTAATAGCATATAGCTTTGCTAACTTAATGAGAAGTTACAGTAGTGAGAAGGAGAAGACAGTAGCAGTACTAAGCTCCTCGCCATTGCCTATAGCATACACTCCTTCTTTACATGGTGAATAAGCATGAAAGCTGCAAAGCTTTCTGTAGAAACACTAAAGCGTGTAGGTATAAATGTAATCTTCGGCATTCCAGGGCTCGCAAACATGACATTCTACGATGCACTGGTAGATTATGTAGCGAGTGGTGATATGAGAGTTGTTTTAATGAGACATGAGCAAGGAGCTGCACACGCTGCTGATGGCTATGCTAGAGCCTCTGGAAAGCCCGCTGTATGTACGGGGACTTCGGGTCCTGGTGCTTTAAACCTTGTAACAGGTCTTGCTACTGCATATTGGGATAATTCACCAGTCATAGCTATAACGGGTCAGGTCACCAGATCCTCAATAGGCAAGCTATCTTTTCAAGAAGCAGACATACCGGGTGTGGTAGCCAATATAACAAAGTTTGTTATACAAATTAGAAAGGCAGAGGATCTGCCAAAGTGGATTAAAGCAGCAGTACACATTGCTACTACTGGTAGACCTGGACCTGTTGTTATAGATATTCCAAGGGACGTGTTCAACGAAGATGTGGATGAAGGTAAAATTAACTGGCTTGACGGATTCAGGGTAGAAGGTTATAGGGAGTTTCCAGAGATCATAGACCCCTCCATGGTTAAGAGAGCCGCTGAGCTACTTATTGAAGCTGAAAGACCCTTAATGCTTGTAGGTGCAGGAGCTGTATGGTCTCCAGCAGTAGAGGAGATAGTATTTTTATCACAGATACTAAGAATGCCTATAGTATCTACACTTTTAGGAAAATCTGCTGTGCCAAACGACTACCCACTATACATAGGTATGATGGGTTACTACGGCAGAGCTGAAGCCAATAAAGCATTCATGGATTCAGATGTGGTACTAGTGGTTGGTGCAAGGCTCAGCGACAGAACCATTCCTAACATTAAGGATGTGCTGGATACTAAAAAGAAGCTTGTATTAATAAACATAGACCCTACAGATGCCTACAAGCTATCTTCATACCTACCTGTAGAAGCATATATTGTTGCTGATGTGAGAAAAGGGCTTAGGACACTAATTAAGGCAATTATGGAGGTGGGCCTTAAAAAAGATAGGTCACAGTGGTTAAGGAAAGTAATAGAGTACAAAGAGTATTACTCACAGCTTTACTATAGAGACGATGGAAAGGGGCTTAAGCCTTGGAAAGTGCTAAAAACCATTAGAAACACCTTACCTCGAGACGCTATAATAACTACAGGTGTTGGGGTTCACCAGATGTGGGCTGGAGTGTTCTGGGAATCTTACGAACCCAGAACATTCATAAGCTCTGGGGGTATGGGAACTATGGGATTTGGGCTCCCTGCCGCAATTGGTGCTAAGCTGGCTAAGCCTGATAAAGTTGTTGTGGATCTTGATGGTGATGGCTCATTCATAATGACAATGAATAACCTTGGAACGGCTGTAGACGAGAACATACCTATAATTGTTGTAATATTTGATAATAGAACCCTTGGCTTAGTAAGACAAGTTCAAAATCTTTTCTTCAATAAGAGAGTGATAGCAGCAGATCTAGGAGGTTCAACAGATTTTGTGAAATTAGCTGAAGGTTTTGGTGCGTTGGGTTTTGACGCTCAGTCTTATGAAGATCTTGAAATAGCCTTGAAGAAGGCAATGAAGGAGAACATGCCTTCCGTAATTAGAGTGCCAATAGATAGAGATGAAAAGGCCTTACCTACTTTACCACCCGGAGGAAGTTTCCGTGAGATGATAGTATATGAGCCAAGTTCAAATAGTTAGAGTCACTGGTTATTATACTGATGCGGGATTTATAGAGAGAATTATAGCAAATTTCAGAAAGCTATTGATAGACGTGGATGCTGTATGTGGAAGGAGGGTGAATGAAGAGGGTCTTTACGAAGTATATCTGGTTGTGAGAAGCCACCCTAATTTCTACATAGCAGTACTAAACTTGAGCAAGACCCCCCTAATTGAAAAAGTAGAGGTATTTGAATATCCCAGAGCTTCTAAACACGTTGATGATAAGTGTACAAGTTCTGAAAAAGTTTTTACCTTTTGTATAGCTAAGCCTCTAAATATCAAGGAGTTCACATGGGGTGCTATACATGGCTAAAATATATAAGGATGAGGATGCCGATTTGAATTACGTAAAGAATAAAGTCATAGCAATACTTGGCTATGGAAGCCAGGGAAGGGCTTGGGCATTAAATCTCAGGGATTCTGGACTTAATGTTATTGTAGGTCTTGAAAGACAGGGTGAGAGTTGGAGACGAGCTGAAGAGGATGGATTCAAACCCATGTTTACAAAAGATGCTGTAAGTAGAGCTGATATTATAGCATTTTTAGTTCCTGACATGGTTCAGCGAAGCCTTTGGCTCAGCAGTGTAAAGCCCTATATGAAGAAAGGAGCTGACATGGTGTTTGCACATGGTTTTAACATTCACTTTAAGCTCATAGAGCCTCCAAGCGATTCTGACGTATACATGGTGGCCCCAAAGTCGCCAGGACCCATAGTAAGGAGAAGCTTTGAAAGTGGCTATGGTGTTCCAGCACTCATTGCTGTACATCAGAATGTAAGTGGCTATGCTAAGCAAAAAGCACTTGCTATTGCTAAAGGAATTGGATGTACAAGAGCAGGTGTTATAGAGACAACATTTAAGGAAGAGACAGAAACAGATCTCTTTGGCGAACAAGTCATCCTAGTAGGGGGTGTAATGGAGCTCATAAAAGCATCCTTTGACTTTCTAGTAAAAAACGGTTATCAGCCAGAAGTTGCATACTTTGAGGTACTTAATGAGCTCAAACTCATTGTGGACCTCATATATGAAGGTGGACTTGTACACATGCTAAAATCTGTTTCCGATACAGCTAAGTATGGCGGTATAACTGTAGGTAAATATGTAATAGATGAGGGTGTTAGGAAGAGAATGGAGAAAGTGCTTGAGAGGGTGAGAAGCGGAGAATTTGCTAAAGAGTGGTTGGAAGAGTATGAGAGAGGTATGCCGACAGTACATAGAGAGCTAAAAGCTCTTGAAGAAAGCCTTTTAGAGCAAGTTGGAAGGGAGATGCGGAAACTCATTTTTAAAAAGACTTAAATTGTTTAATATGATATTAATTTTTGAAAAGCTTTTAAGCAAGTCTATAACATTTTTAATCTTATGGTGAATAAGGTGGTAGGTGGTCTAGAAATCCACAAGAGTTGAGATACTAGATACAACATTGAGAGACGGCACACAAGCAACTGGAGTTTCCTTTACCCTTGAAGACAAGATAAAAATTGCTTTAAATCTTGATGATATAGGTGTTGATTATATTGAAGGTGGATGGCCAGGCTCTAATAAGAAAGATGAAGAGTTCTTTAAGGAGATAAAGAGGTATGGATTAAATCACGCTAAAATTGTTGCTTTTACTAGTACACGAAGGAGGGATACAAAAGTATGGCAAGATCATAATTTAGAAGCTGTATTGAAAGCAGATGTGAAAGTGTCAACAGTTCTTGGAAAGGCATGGACTCTACACGTACATGAGGTTCTTAGAGTAAGTAAAGAGGAGAACTTAAACATGATTTACGATACCATAGAATTCCTCAGGAAACACGGAGTAGAGGTTATATTTGATGCTGAGCACTTCTTCCAGGGCTTCAAGGAGGATCCGCATTATGCATTACAAGTCTTAAAGACTGCTGAAGAGGCTGGTGCGCGGGTATTAGTGTTAGCTGATACGAATGGTGGTATGATGCCTTGGGACGTCTATGAGGCGTTGAAGGCTGTTATAAATAGTGTTAAGACTGTAATAGGCGTGCATACACATAACGATAGTGGATGTGCTGTTGCTAATACTCTCATGGCTGTTTATGCTGGGGCTAGGCATGTGCAAGGCACTATAAATGGTATTGGCGAGAGAACTGGAAATGCTGATTTAATTCAGATAATACCCGCTTTAAGGTATAAGCTAGGAATGCGTGTTTTGAAAAACGATGAGAGTATTAAGAAGTTGAAGGAGGTTTCACAATTAGTATATAGAATTACTGGTCTTCAACCAAATCCCTACCAACCTTATGTTGGAGAGTACGCATTTGCCCATAAGGCAGGAGTGCATGTAGATGCTGTTTTAAAAAATTCACGAGCATATGAACACATTGAACCTGAACTTGTAGGCAATAAGCGAAAATTCATAGTTTCTGAACTTGGTGGTGCTGCTAATGTGATAGCCCTTTTAAAGGAATTTGGTATAGATATGGATAAGAGGGGCGAAAGTGTTAGAAAAGTTGTAGCGAAAATAAAGGAGCTGGAGAAGCAGGGCTACTCATTCGATAAGGCTCCTGCCTCAGCACTGCTAATCGCATTAAGGGAGTTAGGGCTCTACAGCCAGAAAGTAGAGAACTATGGCTGGACTCTCTTCTCAAGCTCTACAGGAATTTCCGTTGCTGTATTTAACCTTGGTATTACTACTAGTAGAAGTGTGGATTTCGATCCATTCATAGCATTATTTAAAGCAGCTACAGACTCTGTGAAAAGAGCTCTAAACATAGATGAGAATCTCAGAGTGGAAGTTAGCATCACCAAATTCCAGGATAACATGTATAGGGCTACCCTAACATTCCATAGTAATTCTCATAGCTGGTCAACGCAAGGCATTTCACTAAATGTCGTAGAAGCTCTAATGAAGGCATTTATAGAGGGCTTTGAATATCTTTATGTTTTAAAGAGCTTGGGAAAAGCCGGGAATCTTAGTAGAGAAGGTGCATAAGAATGAGAAGCAGAATTGTTGTGGAGGGAATTGAGAGAGCTCCTCACAGATCCCTATTTAAAGCTCTCGGCTTAACAGATGAAGAGCTTCAAAGACCAATTATAGGCGTTGCAAATTCGTGGAACGAGGTTATACCTGGACATAAGCATTTACGTGAAGTGGCTGAGGCTGTAAAGGCGGGAGTTAGACTTGCTGGCGGAACCCCACTAGAGTTTAACACTATAGGCATTTGTGATGGTATTGCCATGGGGCACGAGGGCATGAAGTACTCCCTGCCATCAAGAGAGCTCATAGCGGACTCTATAGAGGTTATGACTAAGGCATACCAGTTTGATGGCATTGTCTTGATATCCTCATGCGACAAGATCATCCCCGGCATGCTAATGGCTGCAGCAAGATTAGATATCCCAGCTATATTTATATCAGGAGGTCCTATGCTTGCAGGGCGTTTTAGGGGTAAGGACGTTGATTTACACGATGTTTTTGAGGCCATCGGGGGGTATAAGGCTGGAAAGGTAAGCTACCAAGATCTTGTAGAGCTTGAAAACAGTGCATGTCCAGGCGTAGGGTCATGTGCTGGCATGTTTACTGCAAACACCTTAAATATTCTTTCAGAAGCTATGGGCATATCATTACCCGGAAATGGTACTGCTCCAGCAACTTCTGCAGAGAGACTAAGGCTTGCTAAGTACACTGGCATGATGATAATGGAGCTGGTTAAGAAAGGTATAACAGCTAGAAGAATACTAACAAGAGAGGCATTCCTCGACGCTATAGCCGTAGATATGGCACTTGGAGGCTCCACAAATACGGTACTTCACTTAATGGCAATAGCTAGCGAAGCGGGGGTCAAGTTAACACTCAACGATTTTGATGAGATAAGCGAAAAAACGCCAATTCTTGCAAAGCTGAGTCCCGCAGGGCCTTATCACATTCAAGACCTTCACGAAGCAGGGGGTGTAGCGGCTGTTATGAGGGAGCTCTCAAAGAAGGGTTTGATACATGTGGAGCGACTTACAGTGACCTTGAAGACAGTGGGAGAAATAATTGCCAACGTAACTACTAAGAGACCTGATGTTATAAAACCAATTACAAATCCTTACTCGGAAAGGGGAGGGATAATGATATTGAGGGGTAGCTTAGCACCTGAAGGAGCAGTAATAAAGATATCCGCAGTGCCTGAGGACCTTTATTACTTTGAAGGTGTGGCTAAGGTTTTCGACTCTGAGGAGGAAGCAGTTGAGGCAGTACTTGGTGGGAAGATTTTGCGTGGTGATGTGGTTGTAATAAGGTATGAAGGGCCAAAGGGTGGGCCCGGTATGAGGGAAATGCTTACGGCAACAGCTGCTCTTGTAGGCATGGGGCTGGATAGGGATGTTGCTTTGGTTACTGATGGAAGGTTCTCTGGAGCTACAAGGGGTATTGCAATAGGGCATGTATCTCCAGAGGCAGCGGAAGGCGGACCTATAGGAGTTGTTAAAAATGGTGACAAAATAGTTATTGATTTAAGGAGAAAGCGCCTAGATATAGATGTTCCTAACGAAGAACTTAGGGAAAGACTTGCAAAGTTCACACCTTTGAAGAAGAAGCTTGAGGGGTATCTTCACAGGTACTCACAGTTAGCTACCTCTGCTAGTAACGGTGCTATTTTCAAGGTATAAGAGTGTTGCAAAGTCAGTAATAAGCCAAGCTCTCTAGTCATAAAAGTAGGGATTTTGTCTGTCTATGCTATTAAATAATACGAGCTGTTTTAATTCTAAGGATCTGTAAGGGAGTTGTAAAGTAGTATTAGCATTTTTGCTTCTTCATATGAGATTTTACAAACCTTAGCCTTTGATAAGTCAAATACGTATATATGATGAATAATGGGGGTATCTTTAACTCTTTCTAAAACCTCAGGTTCGTGTAGGCCATAGCTTGCCAATACCTTTGCTAGCCTATCTCCTGATATTATTTCGAAAAATGTTGGGGGGATTAGAGGTATAAGGCCTACTGGATAAGCAAAGGATACGAAGTATATACTGCTTTTAAGTATTTGCATAGCTTTTCTCAAATGGGTAAGTACAATGTAATTTGTCCAATTCTCTATGTTATCTAGTGGCACTGCGTAGTATAAAATCTCAATACATTCGTCTATTGACCTTTTTCTAGCATATACATCGCATTTTACATTATTATGCGTATACTCAATTTCACACTCATACCCTTTTTCCATAAGGTACTTACAAAGGAGAAGCTCAGCAATAACATGGCTTACTGCAACACCCTTATCCCTAACTAAGCGAAGAGCTTTTAAAATGATGTTGGCTTCTGATGAAAATCCTAATTTGTTGGCATAGCGTAGTACTATAGATGTTTTATCAGCGGAGCTTAAGTTGCTGGCTTGAGTTATCATTGTAAACACTTATTCTCGTTGTAAAAACTAAATACTACACATTTTAAGCTTGTCTCAGTAATGCACAAGCAGTGAAATTATCTACTTAGGGCGATTGTATTGAGAATAGGAATAGTGTATTCATTGCACGATGCTGCTGCTACAGGTATTGTAAAGCAATTGATGCAGGAGTCGCCGTGCAGTAAGGTTTATGATAGCACAGGTAGTGCTAAAAAGGCCTTGCTTTGCCATTTAGATGAAAATGAGCTCTTATTTTTAGAGTTTAGTAAAGAAGTTGTATTTCTGGAACCCATGGACTTGCCAAACAATCTTGACTTCATCATCATACCTTCACGACATGAATCCTCAGCTCAAATTAGAAGCTTTACTGTTCACTCACCAGGTAATCCGTGGAGAAGAAGTGACTTTGGTGGAAAGCCAATGCAACTCTCGCTATCTAACCCCATTTTGATGTGGTACATGCTCCAAGAGCTTGATAAACTCAAGAATTCTTACTCTACACTAAAATCGTTTTCGGTAAGCTATGAAGTTACACATCACGGTCCAACAATACCATTAAAGCCTATAACATTTATAGAAATTGGTGGAAGTGATAAAGAGTGGAGTATTATAGAAGCTCATAAGGCTGTGGCAACAGCAATAAAAAATGCTATTGCACAGTTTAGTAAGGAGCAGCATTCTAAGCCATGCATTGTAACAGTAGGTTTTGGAGGAAATCACTATGCATCTCTTTTCACAAAAAGAGCTTTTGAAAAAGGCGAGTGCTATGGCCATATGGTGCCAAACTATGTTATTAAGGAAATATCATTAGAAGAGCTGAAAATTGTTGCTGAGATGGCCATAAGGTTTACACCTGGGGTTACGCGAATAGTTATTGAAAAAATGCGAAGTGAACTGAAAAACACCATAGCTCTTATTGCAAGGGATTTAGGGTTAGAAATTATATTAACATGAGTTACTACGAGATTTAATTTCCGCAACACGATTGTAAAGGTACAGCAGTTTCCTTGCAGAACTTACTAAGGTCCTAGGGGGCTTGTCATTAGAAGCGTTTTAAATATGCATATAATGTTACAATTCTATGGAGAGTTCTTCACCTATTTGTGGGGCTGCGAACTCCACCCCTGCTTCCTCTTTTATTCTGTACCCTAGGCTATAAATAGCGTCTTCATTACCGTGTATTAGTATTACCTTTTGTAAATTCTTTACATGTTTAACAAAGTTTACCAAATCTGATGCCCCTGCATGACTTGAGAAGTCAAACCAAAAGACTTTAGCTTTCACCCTAATGCCTCCGTTTTCTAAAACTCCTTCGGTTAGTAGCTTTCTTCCAGGTGATGAGGCTGCCTGGTAACTCACAAGCATAATGGCATTCTTTGGATTATCGTAAATTCTCTTAATGTAGTAAAGTGCCGGGCCTCCTTTCAGCATTCCAGCTGGCGTCACTATAATACTACCTCCCTCCTTGCATATACCCTTACGCATACCAGAGTCCTTCACTTGAGTAAATATGTTAGTTGCCTTTTCCAAAAGGTCATGGCGATTTATATACTCTTTGTAGAGTAACATTAACTCTAGGATGTCTCTAGCCATTCCATCGTAATACACATTGGCGTGAGGCATTTTCTCAGCAAGTAGAGCTAGTATCTCCTGCGATCTGCCTAGTGAAAATGCTGGAACAAGCACTATACCTCCCTCTTCTACCACGCCCCTAACAGCTTCTATAAAGAGCTGCTCAACCCTTTCTCTGGGTGGGTGATCATACATGCCGTAAGTCGCCTCCATTATTAGTACATCAGCATTGAGATTCTGAGAGTGCACACCCTTTACTATTTTCGTATCAATTGCATTTACATCACCTGTATACAATACAGATGCTCCCTCTCTAAACTCTACTCTGTACATTGTACTCCCTGGAATGTGACCCGCATTAAACGTGTCTACACTTACATCACCTACTTCAAATCTATCCCCTATATTAAACGTTGTGACACTCTTCATCATAGCATCAAGTTCTAGAAATTCAAACGGTAAGTAGTAACCTGATATTCTTAACAAATCCTCTATCATAAGCCTTGCCGTTATTGCTGTAAATTTACTCATGTATATTAGGGGATTTGCGGATATGTAAAAGAAAGGAGCAGCACCTACATGATCTAAATGTGAATGCGATATGAATACAGCTTTTAGTTTGCTTGGAGCTATTGAAAGAGGGAGTACAGGTCTGTCATCAACATCGAAAGAGATGCCGTAGTCAAAGAGAGTGTAATGTTCATCACCATTTCTTTTGATTGCTATGGCCGCCCTGCCAACCTCCCTACCTCCTCCGAGCGTCAAAATCTTTAATTTCATTTAGTTGCACCTAGTCTTTGCCTCTTCACTAAGGCTAACTGCACTGAAAAGCTCTTTTACTCTTAAAAACAATAGTTACATAAGGTTGTATTGCAATGCTTAGTCCAAGAGAGCTGCAGAAGCAATTAAGGCAGTTAAAACGCATGGGTGTGAAAATAGATCAACTACAAAATGTTAGAAGAGCTGTCATAGAGCTTCAGGATAAGCAAATAGTTATAGAGAGCCCGGAAGTTATGATAATGGAGTTTGCCAATCAGAAATTCTTTTATATTACAGGTAACACTAAGGAAGAGCCTTTGAAGAAAGCTGAAGAGAAAGGTGCTGAGGCAACTGTTAAAGTAAGCGAAGAGGATGCACAATTTGTAGCTGAGTATCTGGGTATAAGTAAGGAAGAGGCACTAAACCTCCTAGCTGAAGCAAAAGGTGACATAGCACTAGCTATAGAATTGGGACAGTCTAGAAAAAGTAAGAAATACTAATTATAGCTTTACACCTATCGCTATCATGTAGAGAATTGCACAGAACTTGTTAAGGCGTGTTTTAAGCATATGCATAGCCTAGACAATATATGCATAACTTCTTCGTTAGTAACTGACGAGTACTGAGCACAGAGAATTTTGTGCGTAGCGGTATATACAGCATTTAAGTCTACATCTCTGCATGCAGACTTTACTTTTTCTGAAACATTACACTTATCAATTAGTACACCAAGCTCTGCCAATACATACCTCCACACATAATAAAACTCCCGTTTATAAATGGAAAGCGAATCCAACCCCTCTATACAGAAACTTACAAAAATAGCTATCTTCTCTAAACACTCTTCGTTTGTAAAGCTCATCACATGTTGCAAGAACTAACACATTATAAAGGTTTATCTAGCTTTAAGCCTAAATAACTTTTGAGTGCTGTGCTCCATGAATCTTTTAAGTAAGTTAATGCGCGATTTACCGCTGTTTTTCGCAGTGGCTCTTCTTACCCTTCTTCTGCTATCACTTATAGCGCTCTACATACCCCCGCCTAATGAATTTATAGCAGAACTTCGCCAAGCTACAGAGGAATTGAGAAAAATAACTAATATCACAACTGCTTCTGTTCTTGCAATGACAATATTTTTAAATAATGCTAGAGTTAACACCTTACTAGCAATACCATTTCTCTCCATTGTTATGTACCCAGCGATGCTGTTCAGCACAGCCTGGGTCTTGAGAATATTACTTCTAGAGGCTACGAATAGCTCCAGTGCCTTGCAAGAGCACCTATATCAGGCTGTAGTACTTCTCTTAGTATCTCCGCACTCCTACCTCGAAATGCTGTCCTATAGCATCGCCTTTATATGCTCAAATAAGCTCATGATAGCCTTGTTGCGAGATTTAAGGAAAAAGGAATTTAGTAAAGAGACTATTCTGTACTACCTTTCCGCTATAATACTCTCCTTTGCACTACTTCTTATGGCAGCATTTATTGAATCTTATCTAATGACAGTTTTAAGATAAGGTGTTTTCACTTGAAAAAACCCTGCAAGGTTATAGCATTTCTAACAGACTTTGGTTATGATGATCCTTATGTAGCAGCTATGAAAGGCGTTGCCATTGATATATGCCCTAATGCAAAAATTATTGACGTTACTCATTCTGTGCGAAGCTTTGATATTAATACTGCAGCTTTTATCTTATTTACTGTATACAGATACTTCCCTCAAGGTACTGTATTTGTAGTTGTTGTGGATCCCGGTGTTGGTGGTGAACGTAGACCTCTACTAATAGTTACAAGAAACTATTACTTCATTGGCCCAGATAACGGTGTCCTGACAGCAGCTGCTGAAGATGATGGCATAGAGGCTGTAATAAAGCTTGAAAATGATTTATTCTTCAGAAAACCCATTTCAAGTTCTTTTCATGGTAGAGACATATTTGCACCTGTTGCGGCATGGCTTGCATGCGGAGTTGAACCAGAAGTTTTTGGACCTAGGCAACCAGTTGAAAGTATTAAGAGAAGTGCTATAGGTATCTTCATGAGTAAAACTAGCCCAAGCTGTGTCGAATTAAAGGTATTATATGTTGATAAATTTGGTAATGTAATGCTTTCGCAATACTACGATTCTCTTGTAAATGCACTAGGCATAGCAATAGGTGAGGAGGTTTCTGTATTTAGTGGTGAAAAGAAGTTCAATGCAATAGTGGAAAGAGTATTTTCTGTTGTTGAGGAGGGGAAGCTAGTTCTCTATAAAAATAGCTTTGGGCTAGCAGAGCTTGCCGTAAATAGGGGTTCAGCAAAGGAGCTGCTGAATACCGCTCAAGGGATGAGCATAAGGATATGCAAATGAGTGAAATGCCGGGGGTGACCC
>JAJHQM010000050.1 GCA_020833345.1 Ignisphaera sp. | reverse complement strand
GTCACGGGCTCGAGAGGCCCGCATACTTGACCGGGCTATACTACCGCGGCGCTATTTTTCATATTTATCAGCAGGTAACTTAAAAGTTTATTTTTGGCTAGTATACATGTGCTGTGTCTTGATGAACAGGAGAAGAGTTAGGGAACTTATTGAAGATATAGCCTTAGAGCGCATGGAGATTTTGTTTAAGCTTGGTATTGAGGCTGTTAAGCATGGTGATTACGAATTGGCTAGGCGTTATGGCGAGCTTATAAGGAGGATTTCTATGAGGACTAGAGTTAAGTTGCCGAGAGAGATGAAGAGGTGGGTATGCAAATACTGTCACATAATCATGGTCCCGGGATTTAATGCTAGGGTTAGGACTAGGCGAGATGGAAGAGCTTTAAGAGTTGTAACAAAATGTCTTTCTTGTGGCTGGATTCATAGATATCAGTTTGTGGTGAAGAAAGGTCATGGCGAGGCTCAAGGGAGTCCTGGAAAAGTTGAGAAAAGAGAAAGTAGTGAGCAAAGCTGATGTTAATATAGGTAAGTCAGGGCTTCACGAAGGAATTGTAAAGGAGATTGAGAGAAGGTTGAAAGAGCACATGGCGGTAAAAGTGAAGGTGTTAAGGAGTGTGCGAAACACCGTAACAAGTGAAGACATTAAAAGGCTTGCTGAAAGGCTTGGAGCCATAATAGCTGACGAAAGGGGATATACATATGTGCTTATAAGTAAGAAGCCAAAAAGAAAAACTAAACCAGCATAGGTAACACGGTCTGAGGAAAAATGGTTACAGTAAGAGATGTGCCTGCAAATCTGCTAGTAGAAAAGCTTGCAGAATATCTCAAAAACAATGTGCCTGCAGTTAAACCTCCAAGCTGGGCTTTATTTGCCAAGACAGGCCCTCATAGAGAGAGAATACCAGATAACCCAGACTGGTGGTACATTAGAGCCGCTGCAATGTTAAGAAAGCTGTATTTAGCGGAAGAGCCCATCGGTATAGAAAGGTTTAGGGTAATGTTTGGAGGTCTGAAGAGAAGGGGCTCTGCACCTCCGCATTTTAAGAAGTGTGGAGGTTCTAGCATTAGAAAAATATTACAGCAATTAGAGCGAGCTGGGCTTGTAAAGAAAGTTGGTAAGGGCAGGGTTATTAGTGATGAGGGCAGGAAGCTTTTAGACAAAATAGCTTTTGAAATATTTAAGGAGCTTCTCAAAATGAGGCCTGAACTCGCTAAATATGCTCCAAAATCATTAATATCTGCAACAAGTTAATTAGCTCCTATATATAGTGAAGCACGTGGGGTGCAAAACTCTAATTTTATAGGTGAGTAGTCTGTGTCTGGCGGGGAAATGTATTATAGGAATGACGAGGAAGTAGAAGCATTAATTGAGAGAAGGTATAGAGAGCTACTAGCTAAGGGAAAAGAGGCTGAGCTGAGGAGAAGGCAGGCTGAGGAGGAGGCGAGAAGGCAGGAAATACTTAGAATGATTCTAACTCCAGAAGCAAGAGAAAGGCTATCAAATATTAGGCTTGTGAGACCGGAAATAGCGAGAGCTGTAGAGGATAGGTTAATAGCACTGGCACTTCAAGGTAAGATAACACAGCCTTTAACAGATGAGGAGTTGAAGAGTATTTTAGCAGAAATATATGAAAGAACTAGAAGAGATTTTAGGATAAGCATTCGTGAAAAATAAAAATCCTTGTTAGAGGTCTGGGAAGTGGCTAGGAATAAGCCTTTGGCAAAAAAGCTCAGGCTCATAAATAGAGAGAAATCAAATCAACCCATACCAGTATGGGTAACTGTAAAAACCCTTAGAAAAGTTATGAGGCGTTTTAGGCTAAGGAACTGGCGCAGGTCAAAATTAGAAGATGTGTAGTGGTGATATGCCTATGCCTAAGGAGAAAGCCGAAGGTATTTTAATCATACCGTTAAGGTATGTGTATAGAGCTGGGAGTAGAAGGGATAGAGGGAAGAGGGCTATATACTACATTAAAAAGTTCTTAACAAGGCATCTTGGAGGTAAGGTTCTTTTAGATCCGACGATTAGCCACTACATATACATTAGGAAAATTGAAAAGCCTCCAAGAAGAGTTGCTGTAAGATTTATTAAAATAGATAGTGGGGTTTATAAGGTAACACTGGCTGTTGAGGTGAAGAGGTAGAATAATGGTTGTTATTGAAAGGCTAAGCTTTAAAGGCAATCCAAATATAGGAATATATGCTTTTGCAACAGATAAGTATGCAATAATTTCCTGTGATGCTGATGAAAAGTTTTATAAATATGTTGTAAAGGTTCTTCAAGTGCCTGTACTAAGGGCATCTATAGGGGATACAGGACTTGTAGGGGTGTTTTTAATTGGGAATAATAAGGGGCTGCTGTTACCAAGCATTGCTAAAGAGTACGAGGTTTTGGAAATGAAGAGGGGTGTGGATGTAAATGTAGCTATAGCTAAAAGTAGGTTTACTGCATTGGGAAATATATGCTTAGTCAATGACAGGGCAGCTCTACTTCATCCTGAGGCTTTTGAAGAGTTAAAGCATGTGGTGGTAGATGTGCTGGGAGTTGAAGTTGTTGAAAAAGGCACAGTAGCAGGCTTTCCAACTGTAGGCTCAATAGCTTTTGTAAATAGTATTGCAGGTATTGTGCATCCTGAAGCTAGTGAGCGTGAGGTGGAGTTTCTATCAGAATTATTTGGAGTGCCATTTGATGTAGGAACAGTGAATTTTGGAGTAGGATTTATAAAGTCTGGTCTTGTTGGAAATTCTAAAGGCATCTTAGTTGGAGATAAAACCACAGGTCCTGAGATTTTGAGAATAAGTAAGCTCTTTGGGGTTGTAGGACATGGTAGAGGTAAAAACATTTAGAATAGAGGGCTTCATGTTAATAGCTGCAGACAAGCTGCCAAGGTGGCAGAAGTTCTCTGTTGAGGTAAGGGCTCTGAATAGGGAACAGGCTTTAGACTTGGTATTCTCTGTACTTGGAGGTAGACATAAAGTAAAAAGAGCAAATATAAAGATACTTAAGGTTGAAGAGATATCTCCAGAGGAAGCTTCAGATAAATACGTCAGGGAGCTAGCCTCACTAACAAGAATGGTGATTAAATGAGTTCTGAAAGAGCAAGACTAGAGGAGGCAATTCAGCAACTTCTTGTGCAGTTAGACGAGCTTCGCGAAGCTATTAGAGTAGTTCAGGCAAGAACCTTAGCAATATCTTCTGAAATACAGGAAATTAGAATGGCTTTTGAAACACTAAGTAGCGTTCAAAAGCTTACACAACGCGAAGTCTTAGCATCACTCGATAGAAATGGCTATGTCTTTGCCAAGGCACTGCTATTGGCAACGGATGAGGCTCTTGTAAGAATTGGTAAAGAGTACTACGCAGTGTTGCCCATAGATAAAGTAAAAAGCATTCTCACGGAATATGAAAAAGACCTTACAGAAGAGCTTAGAGAAACAGAGGCAGAGCTAAGAAGACTTACCGAGCTCTATAACCAGATTCAGAGAAGGGTTCAGGAGTATGCGGCTTCACTGCAGAGGTTAAGAAGTAGTGAAAAACAGTAGTAAGTGGGTTATGGTTATTGTTTGGAAAAATAAAGAAGGTTTTACAGGATTTCGTAAATCACATACAGTCTGCTGTTTTCTATAAAACACTTGATGAAAAAGATATTGAAAAATATTGTAATGAAATGTTCTTAAAGCTTGTTGAGGCCGATGTAGCTTACGAAATTGCGGAAAACATTATAGAGGGTATTAAGCGTAGGCTAATAGGCATGAAGGTGAGAAGAGGGGATGATGCAGCAAAGTATGTTGAAGAGTCCATACAGGAGTCTATAGCAGGTATTCTTTCAGCTATAAGGAGTTTTAATCTGCCAAACTATGTTAAATTAGTCTTAGCGAAGGAAAGCCCTGCCAAGCTTGTATTCATGGGCGTTAATGGTGTTGGAAAAACAACCACAATTGCAAAGGTTGCTTATAAACTTAAGGCAGAAGGCCTTAGGCCCATAGTCATCGCAGCAGATACTTTTAGAGCCGGGGCACAAGAGCAGTTAAGAAAGCATGCGGAAAGAGTTTCTGTACCTTTCTTTGGTGGAAGATATGGTTCTGACCCTGCAGCTGTAGCCCTTGATGGAATTACATATGCTCAGAAAAACGGATTCAATGTTACCTTAATAGATACCGCAGGTAGAATGCATGTTGACATTGATCTAATGAATGAGCTTAGAAAAGTGATTCGAGTAGTAAAGCCTCACATCAAGCTCTTAGTGTTAGACGCCTTGACAGGTAATGACGCTTTAGAACAGCTTAAAAGGTTTGAAGAGTCTGTAGGAGTAGATGCAGTTATATTAACAAAAGTAGATGCTGACGCTAGTGGAGGAGTGGCGCTGTCTGTTATTGTAGGAGTGGGCAAACCAATTGCATACCTAGGTGTTGGTCAGCGCTATGAAGACCTCATGGAGTACGAGCCTAGCATAATACTTAAAACGCTTTTTAAGTAAGGTTTCTAAGTTGAGTATTCTCAAAGGGGTGAATACCAGTGTCTAAAGTGCTTATAGAAGCGTTTAAAAACATGACAAAAGTGCTGGAGCTAGCTGAAAAGCCTGAGGGTGATGAGTTTAAGCAACTAGTGAAAATAACGTTACTGGGATTTACAGTTATAGGCGTTATAGCCTTTGCCATAGCCACAGGGTTGTATTACTTAATGAGTTTTCTAGGCATTGCAACGCTTTCATAGGGGTTATGTGAATGGAAGGCTTAGGCGAAACTGAAGCTAGTGATGAAGGGCAGCTACATAAGGAAAACAGTGAGGCAGTATTAAGGCAGTTAAGGCAAGGTAACTTTTTTGCTGTGCGTACAACAGCAGGTCAAGAACAAAATGTTCTCTTAATGCTTGAGGTGAGAATTAAAACCTTGAACTTGCCTATATACTCTGTCTTTTCTCTTCCCGACCTAAAGGGGTATATAGTAATCGAGGCTTCAGGGCTTCACGTTGTTTATGAGGCTATAAGAGGCCTTAAGCACGTCAAAGGCAGGGCCTCTGGCGTTGTTAAATGGGAGGATATAGAGTCTTTGCTAAAGCCTAAATCGCTAATAGAGCTGCTGAAGGAGGGTGAGGAGGTTGAGATAATAGCAGGGCCCTTCAGGGGCATGAAGGCTAGGGTAGTAGCAGTTGATAAAGTTAAAAACGAGGTCTCCTTGAGTGTTTTAGAAGCAAGTTACCCACTCACAATAACCATTCCCGTAGACTACATTAGGCCTGCTAAGAAGGGGTGAGCAGATGCTATGGCACGCCTAAAGGTGATTAAAGTTCAGGTAGAGGGGGGAAAGGCATCAAATGCCCCACCCCTAGGCCCTGCACTAGCTGATGCAGGGTTGAACGTGGCAGAGGTAGTTAGCAAAATAAATGAGATGACAGAGCCATACAGAGGGCACACTATAACAGTAAAGATTATTGTGGATTTAGATACAAAGGAATACACTATTTCACTAGAGCTTCCCACAACAACAAGTCTGCTACTCAGCTTCGTAGGTGCTGCAGAACCTTCAGGAGACCCTGCACATAAAAAAGTCGGGAATTTGAGTCTTGAAGATATAATAAAGGTCGCATTGCTTAAGAAATCAGAGCTTAATGCAAAAAACCTAAAAGCAGCAGTGAAAACAATTCTTGGAACGGCAAGGAGCATAGGCCTAACTGTAGAAGGCAAGGACCCTAAGGAGGTAGTTGCAGAGCTTAACAAAGGTTTATACGATGATGTGTTGAAGAAGTATGAGGTAGAGTGGCAGAGAAGGTGAGTATTATGAGCTTTAAAACACAGGAATTTGTAGAAGCGCTAAAGAAGGCTGTACAACTAGCGTTGCAAACTAAAAAACCGTGGAGGTATACTCAGTCTGTAGAGCTTATAATGACTTTCAAAGGTGTTGATGTTAAGAAGCAATCAGAATTCAAGTTTAGAGATGTAGTAGTACTGCCAAAAGGTCTTGGAAAGAATGTAAAAGTATGTGTAGTGACTGAAGATGCAGGAGCCCAAGACGCTTTGAAAGCGGGGGCCTCAATTGTCATATCCAAGTCAGAACTCTCTAAAATCGATAAGAAATCTGCAAAAAAGATTGCTACTCAGTGTGACTGGCTTTTAGTTAAAACAGACCTAATGGGCTTGGCAGGCAGGGCTCTAGGACCAGCGCTTGGCCCTAGAGGTAAAGCCCCAGTACCATTTCCACCAACAGCTGATATAACACAGCTTATCTCGCGTTATAAAAATGCTACAAGGCTGCATTCAAAGGAGCAGCCATGGGTTGGCTGTAGAATTGGTGTAGAGAGCATGGCTGTGGAGGACCTTGTAGATAATGCATTGGCTGTGTTAAGCTATGTTGAAGATAAAATTAAAAGGCCCTTACTTGAAGTAGCAAAAGTTTATGTAAAGGTTACCAGCAGCCCGGCTATAGAAGTTATGTAGGTGAGCATTGAGATGAAAGCTAAGTTAGTGCGAGAACTAAACAAACTTGTTAAAGCCCGCTCGGCGGAGGGAGAGGAAAGGGAAAGGGTTAGGAGGGCTATTGAGGAAAAGAGAAGAGTTATTGAAGAGGCAAAAAAGTTGCTATCGTCTTACAGAACGCTTTTGCTTATAGATAATTCAAATCTTCCAGCAAATTACATTACCATTCTTAGAAAACACCTTGTAAGCATAGCTGAAGTTAAGCTTTTCAAAAATAGCTTACTTAGACTGGCTATTAAGGAGCTTGGCATGAGAAACGCAGATGAGCTTGCAAAGTACTTGCAAGGCACAAACATAGCAGTATTTGTAAATGCAAATCCATTTGAAGCAAAAATGTTCTTAGATAAGATAAAAATTATGTGGAGAGCTAAGCCGGGTGATAAGGTAGAGCACGAGATTGTAGTATCGCCTATGAAAACAGACGTGAAGCCAGGGCCCATGATGAGCCTCTTCAGCAAGCTAAAGGTGCCCATACAGGTAAGAGATGGGGTTATATGGATTGCAAAAGAAGCTGCCATAGCAAGGCCAGGAGATGTTGTAACTCCTGAGCTAGCAACACTATTTGATAAACTAGGTGTTGAGCCAAAGGTTTTAAAGCCTCGAATTAAAGTCGCTTACGAAGGAGGAGTAATTATACCTGGCGACAGCCTTACACTAGACTTAGAGATGTACAGAAAGGAGTTTGCAGAAGCTCTGTCAAA
>JAJHQM010000049.1 GCA_020833345.1 Ignisphaera sp. | reverse complement strand
CGCCTTTCACCATACGTGTGGAAATTCCACTTAAAACACCAAACTCAGAATTTTGTAAGCCACCCGTTTAAAAGCTTTTTGAATGCTATAAACATGTAAAAACATAAACCTATCCATTAGAAACGCCAAGTAACTCTTATTTCTAAGAATTAGCATAGGTACTGATACCATGAATACCAAAACGCTAAATTTTCATGAACAGCTTGGCTATAAGCAATTACATTTACAAGCTACTCTCTAGAACCTTAATAACGCTTTATTACTACAATAATTCACACTTCTTTTACAACACTTTCAACATTACTTAATTCTGCATCAATAAATACTTGAAGAAGGCTTCACGCATATTATTATACAGTGAGAATTGTTAGTGCCTTGCCTTACTTGCAAGTCTTTTTACAATAACCACAAATTTTAATCTCAGGGTTGCTCATAGTTAAAGGTAAAAATAGAGTGAGCATTTCACGCTATTGTTTTCCCACTTGCTTTAATAGAAATCTGTATATGGTGCCGTTTCTCGGTAGATAGCGGTTCACGGTTCCTCATCTTCATTGATTTCAGGCTCCCCGCTATCTACTTCTCAACGGTCTCCCCGAGCCCCCTCACCGCAGTAGCTCCCCTCTAGTCGCCTAGGGCTCACAGCCTCTGCGGCTCTCGGAAACTCGGAGGCACTGATTATGCGTAGTAGTCTTGGGAGTTTTTAAGCATTGGTGAGCATAGGTGCCATACAATGAATATGAAGACTGAAACAGCCACTCTTGCAAGACGTAAGTACTGTAGCTCATGCCCACTCTGAGTGTTGTGTAGTTGGGGTTAACAACAAGTGATAAGAGGTAGAGAGTGGAGGCTAGCGCAGGGCCATACACATAAGGCCAGCTGTATGGTTACCCCTCTTCCTGAAATGCTGCTGCATACCTGTAGAAGCAGAGTCCATGCCTTTGACTAAGTGCTTTTAACACACCTACGCACCAAGTTCTTTAAGCCTTTTCAGCATCCTCAACTCTCTGACAGTCTCAATCCAGTAGGGAGCAGTGAGTGCCGCTAGGAGGAGGAGCACGGGCTCTGAAGGCCTTGCTAAAAGAGTGTATGTAACTACAGTTGCTGTTGCATAGGTTGCGTAAACAAGGGCTCTTGGAAGGATATAGCCCTTGATTATGATGTATGCTGAGAGCTCTGGAGGAAGCTCATTTTTCGCAACATACTCAGAAAAAGGGTTTTTCTCAACAAGTCCAAGTCTCTCAAGCCTCTTCAAAACCCGTTCAGCTTGTCCAGGGCTGCTGTAGCCCATTAGCCTCTGAAACCCCCTAATAGTGATGGGCTTGCCAAGTCTCCTCAGCTTTAAGTATGCCTCAAGCTCTTCTCTACCAATAGGCATGCCAAACCTCCTACACAAAGCTAAGCACTATACTGTAGGGAAAAAGAAAAGCCTTTTTCTTTAACTAAGCATGCGCTTAGCTAGGTACATGTAGACCAGTACTGCTACTAAAATTCCTACTGCTATGGATACCACAGTAAGTGTTCCATCATATGGTTTTTCAAAAGCTCTTTCAAGATACGCAGGGGTTTGGGTGTAGATGGGTGTGCTTGTAGCTTCTGCTGAACTTAATGCTACAAGGTATTCTCTCACAGATATAGGTGTTGCTGTTTGCTGTGGTGGAGTGGGCATTGGGGTGGGTATTGGGGGTGTTGGGCCTGGGTATACCACTATAATGGTTGTGTTTAGCAGGGGTTTTAGAGCCTCGGTAGTAGCTATGCTGGTAGGTATTCTTACAGCACATGCATTGCCTTTTAGAAGAGCTCCTTTAATAATACCCTTGGTTACAAGCTCAGAGTATGGTGCCCAGGTGCCCAACGCGCTTGAGTATATTAACCTGTTATTCCAGCCAGCTAAACCAGGTTCTGCAAGCTCAACAATTTTCTCTATATCATCACAGCTAAGCCCCAGCACAACACCTGTTTCACAAGTGAGGTATGAGAGAACTTTTTTCAATGCATTCTTAAACTCTGTTGGGTAAACAGCAATGCGATTTGATTGCTGAGCCTCTTCTGAAGGGCTTGTTGTAGCTGTTGTAATTTGCGGAATCACCGTTACTAAAACCCTGCTGCTGTTTTCAAGAGCTATGGTAGTAGTAACTGTTTTAACTACTATGCCTTCAGACTTCGGAATATAAACTTCTGCACCGGGTGGCACCACAAGCTCTACTCGAATCCCAAGGTAGTATTCAACATTGTTAGAAGTGCTTATCCACTCAACGTAGGGAGCGCCATTAGAAAACTTAGCTTCATAGAGAATGACAAGAAACTCGCGCTTTTCAACAACAGTTTTGCTGGGATAGGCATAGTGGTGCTCATAGCGCGCAACGTATTTGAATACATACGTAGTGTTACTCACTTTAGTAACAGCACCACTAGCCAAGTGCTCTAATAGCGATAAGTTGTACCTTACCCCAGGCTTATTCAAAACAACTTCAACAGCATAAGCACTACTAGGGTCTATACATGCACTAACAGGCATTACTAAAAGTGATAGCACTACTAAACTAATACAAGCAACAACTACTAAATACCTTAAAATTGCTTTGGCAAGATCCATAAAGCTTCACTCAGTATAACACTAGCTTAGAAAAACACTTATAGTACTCACTCATAGTGACACTACTGTCACTTAAATCGTGACACTCCAAACTTCAACACCTCTTAACAATAGCTTTTAACCATAGCGATAGGTAGAGTAGAAATCCTGTTAGCAAAGTCCATACGCAGAAGCTGTATATTAGTAGGGCTAGAGAGGGATTGTGAAGAGGATTTATATCCAAGGGGTAGAACGGGCGAATATCTTCATAAAGTGGAGAGTCTAGCAAAACATGTGAGAGCACCCCTATCAAGCCTGCTAATAAAAACGACTCTTTGGTTAAAGACCTCGACCTCTCCTCTAGGAGAAGAGCTGTGTAGAGAGGGTTAAGAAACCTCTCTATACACATCATTACATAGCTTACAGCCACTCCATAGGGAATAGCAAAGAGGAATGTGTGCAAATAGCCGTGTAACGGGTAGTTTAGCTTCAGGACTAGCACTATTAATGGCTCAACATCTATAGCAATACTTGCAAGAAGAAGTGTTGGCAAGTGAAGCCACTTTCTCAAAGGTAAGCCAAAAACAAGAGCTGGGCCAAGGTGGAGAGGTGTTAAGGGCATGAAACACACGCTAAACATCAATTAACAAAGCCTTATATAAAGCTTTATCAGGAGCAAGAACAGCTATAGCTAATGAGATATGTATACCTTGAAAGGTATAGGTATCTCCAACATAGGTTGAGTATGGTGATCTGAAGAAGTTTTATTAGATATTTTAGGTAGCTTTCTTCACTATTAAGAGACCTAAAGATGTTGGAATTACATGGTGTACAAGTTTATTCTGCTTCTCTAGAAATTCTGCGAATTCTTTATCGAGACCTGGTACCAATGCGTTGTGGAAAACTGCTATACCTATTATACTTAGTTTTGTAGGTAGAATTCTTAGGATATCTATATACCTCTTCTTCTCTATATCTACGAAAATCATATCTATCTCCAGATCTTCTTCTCCAAGGAAATCTACAGCATCTCTATTCAACACATTTACTTCTACAGCTGATTCATTACCTAGCAGAGTACTCTTCAATTTCTTCATGTTCTCTTCTAGATATCTACACCTAGCAGGGTCTTTCTCAATAGCGTATAGATAGATTTTACCGCTGGTAGAAGCTTTAGATAACCCGTACATTATCCACGATGTAGAGTAACCAATTCCTGCACCAGCATCTATAAACACCTTACCACCTAAGGTAGCTATGTAATAGGATAGAGATGCTAAAACATACCCATCTTCACGATCTATATGCGAAATCCAGAACCTTCTAGACTCCTCCTCAAGAATACCCATGATCTCTAGAAATCTACTTGTTAAACCTTCTCCAAATATCTTTCGCTTCAAGTTATAAACCAACCCCTACAGAGGATCTATGCATACTAGCAATATTAACCCTGGCTATATGCTTATATGGTTAGATACTTCTATAAATTTGCACATCCTCCAGGGTTAGATTTATAAGGAGGTAGATATAATGTGTTTCTAGTTAGGTGGTGTGCAGTAGATGGTGGTGGAGTAGCATTTCTAGAGGTTTAGCTGTAGTTATCCTCAGTATCGTTGTATCTATTGTTATGAGGTTCTCTATGCCAAGCGATATAAGGATCTACACTGTTTCCCTCCTCCGTGATACATTGATATGGTTTCTCGTAGCAATCGCTATATGTTTTGCTATAGCTGGTTTAACAGGTTTTGTAAAGATTATGGCGAGGATAGCTATATGGTTAACAATCATAGCTATTGCTCTAGGGTTAGCCGCTTTGGTATTATGGTTATGAAGATAATGATCTGTGGGTGTTGCTGAAAATTTTTAGCTATGGCATTTCCTAGCTTTACAACATTCTTTGCACACAACTCTACACCTACTCTTCATGCAGAAGCAAAGTTCATAAAAACACTTTAAATGTAGCGAAGTCATCATTATAATTGGGATGCCCTGTGCTATATCTTCATGGTGTTTTCGCTGGCTATGGTGATAGAGTTGTTCTCAGGGGTATTGAGCTAGGGGTTGGTAAAGGCCTTGCTGTTGTTCTTGGCCCTAATGGCGCTGGCAAGACTACTTTGCTTAGGGTTTGTTGTGGTGTTCTTAAGCCTTTCAAGGGCTCTGTTACTGTCAATGGTGTTGATATCTACGCTAGTCCGCATGTAAAGTCCTTGGTTAGTTACTTGCCTCACAACCCTGGGTTGCTGGAGGATGTAACAGCTTTAAATAACTTGCTGTTTTATGCCAGAATCTATGGATTGAGTGAGGCAGAGGCTGTTAAGAGGGTTAGAGAGCTTGCAGAGCTTTTAGAAGCGGAAGATCTGCTTGAAAAGAAGGTTAAGGTTCTTAGCCGTGGACAGAAGAAGAGAATTGCGCTTATAAGGGCTTTGATGCACAATCCACAGGTTCTTCTCTTAGACGAGCCCACGGATGGCTTAGACCCGCTAATAGCTAGAAAAGTTAGAGAGTTTGTTAAAAGCGTTTCAAAAGAGCTTTGCATAGCCTATACCTCGCACAACATGTATGAGGCTTCGGAAATAGCTGAAAGCGTTATTGCTATAGACAGAGGCGAGGTTGTGTTCAGGGGAACAGTAGATGAGCTTAAGAACATGCTAGGGGAAATTGTGATAGGCTTTGAGGTTAGGGGGCCGAGGGAAAAAGTTGAGGAGGTTTTCAAATCCCTTGGCTACGAGCCTCAGTACAAGGACTTTATATGGATTGTGAGGGTTAGGTCAGAAGATGAGGTGAGCACAATAGTGAGTGAGCTGGTTAAAAATGGCATCAAGGTTTTGAGAGTTAAAGAAGCTGAAACAAGTCTAGAGCTGTTTCTTGAGAGGCTGAGGGGTAGGAAATGAGGGGGTTGGTGAGGGCTTACATAGCGAGACTTAAGTGGGATATGAAGACAATTATCCTGTACGCCATAGGCCTCATTCTCTCACTCACTGTGGTGCCCATCATAGTTGTCAATATTGCTCCAAGTTCTGTACACTTTGTGTCTAGGCAACAGTATGAGCAGTTTTTGGAGATTGTGAAGAGGATTTTGGGGTCTGAGCAAGAAGTGCCTTTAGAGGTTTTTGGCAGTGTGCTTGGGGTTCTAAACATAGCTTTCATGGGGGCAATAGCACCGTCAGCAATATCTACTATTACCCTTGGCCAGCTTATCTATAGAGACAAGGTTGAGGGAGTGTTTGAGGTCTTGCTCTCAGGCCCTATTAGTAAGAGAGACCTCATCTTAGCGCTACTGACATACACATTGCTAACAGCACTTGTTGTACAAGTGCTTGTAATTGGTTTACTGTTGAGCCTCTCTACAACTACAATAGCTGTGCTGTGGCTCTATCTTAGTGTAAGGCTGTATTTCATAAAACTTGTTCTTGCTTTAGTACCTTCAGTGACGGTCTTGTCATCGCTTCTAACAGCAATGTTTTCTCTTCCTATAGCTGTTGAGCCTAGGAGAAATCCACTACTAGTTCTGCCAGCACTTGCTGTAGTAATGATATACATTGCCTACCTGTTTAACCCTGCTGTAGACCCACTTCAGCTAGCGCTATACATAGCAATAGCATGTGTAGTGTGCTCAACTATACTAATAGCCCTAATGCCTAGAGTTATAAGAGAAGAATGGCTAATAAGGTGACTAGTCATTGGGTGGGATGCTCATCTACGCTGACAAGCCTGGGTACAGCAAGGTATTGGTAGTAGTGCTACTCATTCCTTTAGCACTAGTCGCAGCCCTGGCAATAATTATTTACGAAGTGATTGCAAGGATTATTCTCATCGCCATTCTCATAGCAATTGTAGCTTTGCCCTGGTCTCTTACACCAAGAAGGTTTGAGGTTTGGGAAGACAGCATTAGAATTAAGCTTGGCTTCACCACGTACATCATACCGCTTGAAAATGTTGAAGACATTGAAGTAATTAGAGATGCTACTTGGCGTGCTGGTGGGTGGGGCCTAAGGTTTAATCCATTTAGCAAAGAAATACACTTTGTAACTACAAGCAGGGGTGTTAGGATATTAATGAGAGGCTGGAAGTGGAGAGAAGTTGTGATAACGTCTAGAGATCCTGAGAAATTTGCGCTGATTGTGAAGGATAGGGTTTCTAGGTGTTGGTGTAGAGAAAGAGCTTAGAAAACACATTGCAAATGAGAGGTTAAGTGTTAAGCATTAATACCACGGGTATGCATTAATGCAACTTACAGTAGCTAGCTAATAAACCCTTATTCATAATAATTAATGAGATGGGCTTTCCTTAAGTATCTTAATTATTAATTCTTTAATGTTTGACTCACCTAGTATCATTTAAATCGCTTAAGCACGTTTACACGAAGTAAGCGTTTAAAAAGTAAGTAGAGTGGGTATGTTAGTGCTCCTACACAAGCACCACTCACAACACTCTCTGTAACAGGTTTTGGCTCTCCAAAGAATGATCTCCATAAAGGAACATGGCGGGGTAATATTGTAAAGAATAGAACCCAGCATAAGCTAAACCATAAGGCAAAAAAGACAAATGTAAGTACATGTTTTCTCCAAGACATCGCCTATCACTCTTTACCTATTAATGTTTAGAAATGAGTAAGGCTGTATTTAATAATTTGATATCCTCCCCAACATTACATATTAATTGAATACCTACTGGTAATCCTATAATTCTTAATGCAGGTATTGATATTG
>JAJHQM010000048.1 GCA_020833345.1 Ignisphaera sp. | reverse complement strand
GTCTTTAAAGCAGCTATGCCACTGCCTACAATGACCACATTCATTTTCATTAAAGTCTACCAATGTAAATTGCATTGAACATTACAATTACTCTTGGGTTAGATCTAGGTCTGACCTCCTCCCCGCCCTGAAGGGCTAGGGTTCCTTCAAGGTGGTTCATCGGTTCCCCTCATCTATTCGGGGCTACATCTGTCACTTGGGGGGCATTTAGGGGGGTCAGAGCTCCCCACATCTGGACTAAAGCTCTCTTCTCGATATTTAATACTGCTACAGTATCTCTATCAGCTTCGAAACCACATCTAGAGCATCTCAATCTTCTGTAGCCGTTTTCAATAAGCTTAGAGCTACACATTGGGCATGTTGTTGATGTTCCTCTCGGCTCTACAACAATTAGTGGTGCTCCGTTTTTCTCGCATTGCCAGTCAATCCAGTGCTCCAACTTTCTGTAGCTTAGTATTAGTAGAGAGACTCTGTGTTCCTTTGGGAGCTTCCTAAGACTCTCCACCAGGTTTGTCAAGTCCTCTTTAGCAACTGCATATAGATGTTGCTTTGCTAGAGAAGCTATTTTATGCGATGTCTTCTTAACCCAATCCCTTATTATGCTCCTAGCCCTCCTGTGGAAGTACCTAATCCTATCTCTAACACCTCTCCTCCTAAGCCATGCATTGTATTTTGGGGAGGAGCACTTCTTCTGAAGCTCCTCAGCTAGATGTTTATAGTGCAGAGCTTTCTCAACAGCTGTTTCAAATCTGTACTCATACTGCGAGTTCCCTACAACAATATGCTTCTCATTAACATCAGCAGCCAGAACACCTCTAACAACATATTTAACTGGTCTAGGTACACTCTTAGATATACAGAGAATGAACTTACCGTCTTTGAGTATTAGCCTGGCATCCCCACTTGGGTAGGCATAGTATCTCTTATCCCAGCCAATAATCCTGAGCCTAAAGCCTCCTAAAACCTCAACATAGCCATCTCTAACCCTGTAGCTGTATCCATGTGTTAGCCAGAGCCTAGGCGTCTTAGCCCTAGGCACTCTACCCCTATTAGGATTCCCAAGCCAAGACTTTGCAATTGCTATAGCCTCTCTATAACAATCCTGAGCAACTTTAGAAGGAAGACCATACCTCTCCTTGAGAACGCTGTATAGCAGTTTATGGGCTTTGCCAAGGCTAAGAGCCTTGCTCTCAATAACAAACCCAATGACGTGGTTCAGACCCTCTCTATACCTCTTCATCAAGCTTACTAGCTCTTTAAACAAGCTGGGCTCAGGGCTAACCCTCATCTTAATGGTCAGGGTTAGCAGACCCTCACAGCCCAGAGCCATACCTACTCAACCCTGTTCCTAGCTATGCTAACTTTCCTCAAACACCTTGGACACGTAGCATAGTATGGGTTCTTGCCTGTATACTCCCAAACATACCCACAGTTATGACACTTCAACTTAACCACAAGACCACCAAAAACTAACTACTACAAACCACCTAATAAGCTTTTCTATCCATCCCCGCCTTGAAAGGCGAGGCTTTCAGTTGTAAAAGGATTATATAAGTAGCTATTAATCATTAAAGAATTATTAATGTAGAAGGGGGCTTTACAAAGTTAATCTGCTATTGCGGCGTTGAGAAGACCCTCTTTAAAGTATGCATGTGGTAAAAGATCTTCTGTTGCAATATCTTTACCTGATTTAATAGTATTGAGAATTTCCTTTACAAGTTCATCAACTTTAGGTGAGTAGCCTGAAAGTACTTTCTTACCTCCAATAACTATTATAGGAAGTCCTCTAATTGTGGAGCTTATTGAGTCGCACCACAAGTTTATGGGGTTAATCAGTATCTTTATATTGAATTGTTTATGAAGAAAGTTGCAGGCTTTTACAAGATTATTTAGAGCATTGTTACTAGCTTCATCAAGACCCATGAATATTGTTATCTCTAAGAGCCTCTTATCCATGGTTAAAGCCCATCAAATCTTAAATCTCTAATCTAATTACTCATTCATGTGAAGTTAAATAAAAAGTGAGCCAAATTATATCATCTGGCCTCCTCCCTGCCCTAGAAGGTGGAAGTTCCCTTGGGCAACTCACCGGTTCTCTGCATTTATTCGAGTTTGCATCTATTATTTACAGGGCTCTTCACACCTTTTCAAGATGCTCTTCTCTCAATATTTAAGATTGCTATAGTGTCTCTACCTGCTTCAAATCCGTATTCAGAGTGCTTCATCATTCTATAGCTATTCTCTATGAGCTTTGAACTGCGCCTTAGGAGTGTTGTTGACGTTCCCTTTGGCTTAACAACAGTTACAAGTAGTCCACGTTTTTTACACGCTAGTCAATTTAATGCTCTAATCTTCTATAGCTCAAAACGAGTAATCCAATTTTGTGTTCCTTTAGAAGCCTTCTCAAGTTCTCTATCAAGTCTGTTAGGTCTTCTTTAGCAACTGCGTATTGGTGTTGCTTTGTTAATACCGCAATTCCATACGCTATCCTCTTAAACCAGTCTTCAACAATGTTCCTAGCCTTTTTGTGGAAGTACCTAATCCTCTCCCTAATGCCCCTCCTCCTAAGCCATGTGCCGTATCTGGGAGAGGGGTACTTCTTCTGAAGATTTTCGGCTAACCGCTTATAATGTAACGTTCTCTCAACAGCTGTTTCAAATATGAATTCCCTATAGCAATTAGCTTCTCATTAATGTCTACAGCTAGAATACCTCTATGGATATACTTAGCTGGCTTTAGAATATGTTTAGATACTTCAAGTATGAATTTACCATTTTAAGTCCTAGCACCACCACTGGGGCACTTTTAATTTTCGTAATCATCCATAGCGTTAGTATTTATTGGTGTTTTAGTCCTCTTAACGCTATGAGATATGCAGATGCTATGTGCTTATCTAATCCACGTTTCTGCATTACTTTTCATGTTCTCTAGAGCTTGTTGCCTTCCTTGGGTCTACGTATATGATTTCTATGTCATACGGTGATGTCTTCAAGGCTATCATTTCTATTATAGAGCTTCTAAACACTATGAGTTGTAGTTTCTGTGCTTACTATCACTAATTCTTATCCAGAAAGTTTTAGCTTACTGAGAACCTCTGGGTCCTCAAGAAATGGTGTTTTAACGTTGTAATGATATGCGTGTTTCAGCATTTCGTGAATTTTCATACCTATGATGCTCCAAGCCCTATACCTGCTATAACCCTTCCTCAAAGTCTCATCAAATCAAAATGCATAGACTTCTCTTGAGGTTTCTACTGCTATCAGCTATTGCTAAGCTTATTCCATCAATATTAATATCTTCACTGCCATAGAGCACGCCACTGCTTACTCTAGCTAATGATTAGAGTTAGTAAATACTTACCACACAAAGACATTTACTCAACTCTATACTTAGCTATATTGACTTTTCTAAAGCAGTTAGGGCATGTAGCATAGTACTGCTTCTTACCCTTATAATCCCACACATATCCACACTTAGGACACCTTAATCTTACCAACAAACCACCAACTACTAACTAGTGTAAAAAGGGCTTATAAGCTTTTCTACACCATCCCCACCTTAAAAAGCTAGACTCTTAGCTGTAATGTGATGCTTGATGTGGTTTATGTATCGAAAAAGTCCTCTAGGAACTGTTGTAAGAGAGAGTTTGAAAGTTGTCTTAGGACTTTTCAAAGGTGATGAGGCATCAAAGGTTGCAGAAACATTGAAAGAAGTTTTAGCAACAGAAGTAAAAATTGTAAAGGTTAGTAGCAGAACACCAAATGTATCATTACTTACAGTAGATCCAGAGTTACTTGATGTAGTAAAAAATGCAAAATGCAATGAAGATGAATGCTATGCAGTAGTACTGTCATGGAATGTTGAGTAGCAAACCTTATGTTTAGCCTTTAACACATAGTTTAGCAATGGATTAGCTTTAGATTTTCTCATGAAATTAATGTGATCTGTTTTCTCAGTATCTTTAGTGGTCTTAAAGATATCAAGTGTAAGAACCTCCTATATGAAAACTTATAAAGAATTTTAATAAATAATGTATTCAATGGTGTGGGCTATTTATGTCTAGTGAAAATGAGAGAAAGAGGAGAAGAAGCATATTTGACCTCTTTGATGAACTATTTAGAGAATTTGAAGAGGAGTTAGAAGAACTCGAAAGAGCATTTAGACGTAGCTTGGGTCCTGAAGAAAGAGTTGAATTAGGTAAACCAATAATATATGGCTTTAGGATTGAGATAGGTCCTGACGGGATTCCAAAGGTATATGAGTTTGGTAATGTGAAACGTAGTATGAGAGGTAGGCCTAGAATTGTTGTTAGTGAAGAGAGGGAGCCTCTTGTGGACATATATGAGGATGAGGATAAGATTAGAGTTGTTTTAGAAATGCCAGGTGTTGATGAAAATAAAATAAAAGTTGAAGCAGTAGATGAGAGGCACATTGTTGTAGAAGGCTCGAATCATGATAGAAAGTATAGAAAAGAAATAGAACTCCCTACAGATGCAAATGTTGATGCAGCTGAGGCTGTATATAAAAATGGTGTTTTAGAAATTAAGTTACCAAAGAAGAAGGAAGGGAAGAAGGGCAAGCTCATTAAAATTTCAAAGGAATAGCCACAAGCATTATTGACATAACTCAAAATTTCCCCCTCTATAACTCTTTAAAACGCTTACACCTTCAGAGCTTTTCAAAATGATTTCTATTTTTTCCTCAATTTTACCCAAGTTTATCTGTTTTTCTAGCTCAAGTAATATTTTGCATTTGTAATTATCAAGGCTCGCTGTGCAAAGGTCTTTCAAAGATTCAATAATGTATAACAGTAGCGCTTCTGCTGTCACTATACTACCTATGCTTAGTTGTGATGAAGATATGTGAATGTCCATAGTAGGTATTGTAATAACGACGTCTTCTCCAAGATATATTAATGTGTTTAAATCTTCAGAATGCTCTACATTCAATTTAATGCAATTATATGTTGTACCAGCCTCTATTGTTAATACTGAGCTCGATTTGAATCCACACTTTTCACATTTTGCTGTTAAAATAGCTAAAAACTCGCCTAAGGGGGTTCTATAAGTATGTAAATACATATCAATAGTAGTTCCACAAACTGGACAAAAAGAGCTATACAATTTAATTGGCTTGAGATCCGCAGTTTCGCTCATTGTAGATACCTGCAAAACGTTTTATCAATGTGATAAGCTTTTATATAGATCCTGATATAACACTATGTAGTACACACTTAGCTCACCTAATTTTTATTAATACGCTGAGAGGATATAACATGCCTATAGCAGGAAAACTAATAGACTTTTGGAATAAATATTCAAGGATTCTTACAGCTATTGCTATAGCATTAATAGCATTATTGGCATTTTGGCTTAGGCTTCAACAGTATTTAAATGTTGTAAAAATAGGTATTGCTACAGTATACCCCGAAGCTAAGTTAGACGAACTTGACACATTTTTTAACTACTGGGTTGTTTCATACCTCGATAAGAATGGTCTACTTTCATGGCCTACGTTGACGAACTCTAACCCTGTAACATGTATATTCTGGTACCCATCCTGTAGGAATCTCTTTACATCAGATCTGCAGGGCCATATACTTACTATATACGTGCTTTATAAGCTCTTCAAACCCCTTAATGTATCTCTATATGACTTAATGGCTATTTTACCTCCAGTATTAGGAGCTCTTAGTACGGTATTTATATCGCTACTTGTTAATGAGATTACAAAAAGTAAGATAGCTTCAATTACCTCCGCTCTTACATATGCACTTTTCTTTGTTTCACGAGAAGCAGCGGGGTTTACTGTAAAGTACTCTTTTGGTTTATTTACAGCACCCTTAGCTGTATGGCTTCATATTAGAGCTTTAAAGTCATGCAAGTTAAAGGACTTTATAATAGCAGGAATAGCATTAGCTTATGCAGCAAGTGTATGGACGGGCGTCGGCTTGTCAGCAGTACCTGTTTACTTATCGATGGTTTTACTTCCACTATTTAAGGTTGCTGCTTCACTAAGGGAATTACAAGGGTATTTGTTGGGCTTTGCTATAGAAGCTTCAATACCCTTTGTCATCATGCACCTCATGCCCACATATCACGGAGGAAGAATTATTTTAGCCTTAGCTTACTATATAGCACTAGCATTTTTTGGGTTCTGGTTCGCATTGCATAAATTCCTTGGAAGTAAAAGAGCAACAAAAATATATGCAACAATCATTTTGTTACTATTTGTCTCAGCAATTACACTAATTGTGTTATTCGATACTGTGCCAGGACTTTATAAAAAATTTTCTGAAGTATTTCCGTTAGCTGGAAAAATAATGCTTGGTCTAGGCATAAGACCACCTGGACTTCCTCAAACTGTTGCTGAGTATCAAGCGCTTTACGAGCTTGGAGCATTACCTATAGAAATGGTCTTAACATTGCTTCTCATGGTATTCATTATAGCACCTATTGCAGTATATAGAGTGTTAAGGTTTAGAGATGTGAATCTGATCCTTATAGCTATATGGATTGTGCTTGCATGGTATGCTACGTATAATCTAAGTTACTTCACGGATTACATGAAAATAATTACAGCTACTAGTGTTGGTCTTTCACTTGGAGCGCTGTTATCATTTTCAGCTCCGAGAGTGACTAAAATTGGGCGTATAATGAAGGTGAGATACTCTTTTTCACAAGTAATAGCAATATTGATTGCTATAGCTATAACTATAGCTACACTACTTATAGCCTATCCCCAATCAAATGCGTATAGCAGATTCTATACAATGATTGCAAGAGCTGAAGGATTTCCTGAGCCTACAACAGTGTGGCTTGACACCCTTAAGTTCATAAGGGAAAACACGTCTAAGAACTCACTTGTTATAAGCTGGTGGGATTATGGATATTGGATTTCTGTTATTGGAAACAGGTCTACTGTGGCTGATGGTGCAACCATAAATTCTACTAGAATACATGTCCTTGCAGAATTCTTTACAGGCTCCTATGATAAAGCTATTCAAATATTGAAGCAATTTCACATCTGTAATAGGGATGAGGTCTATGTGCTTGTTTTCAGCCCTATTGATGTGTATGTCAATCATGTAACGAAGAGTGTTTATGTAGGGCTCAACGCACCTGCAGACCTCGGCTTTGGTGATATGCCTAAATTCATTAGTGCAATAATTTATCTAGGAACTGGGGCAAGCCCTATGAGCATAAGTACAACTACAATAACAGGCTATACTGCACCATGGACATCTATTGGAGGTTATGTTATGCTTGATGCAAACAAATGGGTTGTATTTAAGAAATTAAGCGTTGGAGGAAATGTGTACAACATAGGCATTGGGCTTAATTGGAACTCTACCGCTGTGATGAATGCTACAATGACAAGACTATATGCTTGGGCAGTGATTCAATACGCATCTCAACTATATCCATTTTATGCTATAAAAGTTGTTCCCTGGGTTTTAGGATACGAATTAATAGGAAACAGTTTTAGTATTATAGTAGATTCTACTGCTATAGGGGCATTTGAGGGACAGGGTCTCTATGTTACAGCTGATAAA
>JAJHQM010000047.1 GCA_020833345.1 Ignisphaera sp. | reverse complement strand
TGCAGTGCTTCAGCAAAGGTGTCGCTAATGTCTATGGAGCCGTCTATGCATGTTCTGCACTCCTCTATCACACTAGCTATTTCTATGCGTGTTCGTGGTCTGCATGAAAATTCCCTAACCTCCTCATGAAGGGGCACTCTCTTCTCAGTATACTCTGTATAGGCTATTACAGAAAGCCCAAGCCTCCTAGGAATAATTACAGCGTCTAGAGGCTTTGCATATCTCTGAATGGGCTGTGTACTACACTCTCCAATTACAAAGACGTCTATCCAGTCATCATAACCCACATTTGTATCAACATTCTCTATATACCCCCCGTAGAAGTCAACAGCTTCCTCCACACCCTTAAAAACATCCTCAATGAACTCTACATGCTCAGGCTTAACACCTAGTGAAACCGCGTATACAGCTGGTCTACAGCCCTTAGCAATAACGTCACTAACAGCCCCTGTAACCCCTCTAAAACCAAAGTCCCTAAAAGTACACCAAGGGTATAGAGCTCTAGAAGCAGCAAAACCATCAACCTTCACAACAACATACCTATCACCAACCTTTACAGCACCAGCATCATCAAACCATGTGAGAAGACTCTGGGGATGCCTCTTTACCCTCTTAGCCAACTTTCTAACAATTTCATCAAGGCGGCTCGCCATGGCCTAGCGCCATATCAATAATTTTTCTTAACTCAAGTGTTGCTCTATACACATCTTCAGCCCCCATAACAGCTGAAATAACTGCTATTCCAACAACACCTGTTTTCAAAACAGCTTCAGCATTGCTAGCATTAATTCCTCCAATAGCTACAACAGGTATTTTAACCTTTTTAACTATTTCCCTGAGACCATTCAAGCCTATGACCCTAGCATCAATTTTTGTTGGAGATGGGAATACAGAGCCTGCTCCAAGGAAATCTGCACCTTCACTCTCAGCCCTCACAGCCTCTTCCAAACTATACACAGAGCCTCCTATTATGAGATTTGGAGCTAGTTCGCGAGCAATGGCTATGGGCATGTCGTCAGGTCCTAGCTGAACGCCATCAGCATCAGTTGCTAACGCAACGTCAAGCCTATCATCGACAAAGTATAGAGCTTCGTAATTCCTTGTTAATCTCCTTATCTCTCTTCCAACTTCAATCATCTCTTTAGTTGAAGACTCTTTTAGCCTTAGCTGAATGGATGTTGCACCACCTCTTAAAGCATCTTCAACAGCTTTAACAATATTTGGCTTAAGCTTTTTATCAGTTATAACTAGAAGCCTAAGCTTCTCTTTGAGAAAGCTCAACACTACTCACCTTAACAACACTTCTTATACTCTCACCATCGATTTTGTATAGCCAGTCGTAAAGCTTTACATGGAAAGAGCCTGGGTAGGGAGACTCCTCAGCAGCATACAGAGACACAGCTTTAAATGTGGCTATACCTGCTATACAAGCTTTTAGAGGCTCTTCGACAGCTAGGAATGCACCTATAATAGCTGATACTATACACCCTAGTCCAGTAACCCTTCCAATGACTTGCTCTAGTTTTTGCGAACTCTTCTTAAGCTCAACACTAAAAACTCTTCTCCCATCACTAACATAGTCAACAGGCCCAGTAACACCAGCAATAGTGCTATACCTTGACGCAACCTCTAAAACTAGTCCAGCCGCCTTGACACTTTCATAAGCAGCCGCTTCAACACCCTTAGTCCTTCCATACTCACCAACAAGAGCTGACATTTCGCCAAAATTACCGCGAACAACACTTATCCCACCACTATTAAGAAGCATTAAAGCAGCTCTAGTTCTTAATCTAGTCGCACCAGCTCCAACAGGATCTAAAACAACAGGCTTTTTATATACCTTAGCAAGTTGAACAGCTTTAAGCATAGAGTATGTGAAGTACTCATCAAGAGTTCCTATGTTCACAACAACAGCATCAGCCACAGGTACAAGATCCTCTAAATCCTCCACAGAGTGAGACATTATTGGTGACGCTCCCAATGCCAGTAAAGCATTTGCTGTAGTGTTCATAACAACAAAATTCGTTATATTATGAACTAAAGGTCTTTTCTTTCTAACCATTCTCAAAGTATCATCAATCCATGTCATGTTGTGCAAAGTCATAGCCTTTCACAATACATGTTCTTATAACATTGTTATAAGCGTTAGGATTATAAGCCTGTCGATAATAAATTCATATAATAAGTGTTAAGCTATGGAATCCAAAGTGATATTGATTGAACATTCAATACTTGGAGATGAGTTGAAGAACAAATTCGATAAACTTATAGAATGGTTTAAAACAGTTGGAAAACCTATCATAGTTTCGTTCTCAGGTGGTGTTGATAGCTCAGTTGTTTTAGCTGTAGCTGTTCTTGCACTTGGTAGAGAAAATGTTGTTGCTGTTACAGCTATATCTCCCACCTATCCAGAAGAAGATCTTTATTGGGCAAAAGAAATTGTAAAAATTTTCGATGTTAAACACATTCTTATTGAAAGCGATGAACTAGAAAATCCAAACTTCGTTTTCAATCCTTTTAATAGGTGTTATTACTGTAAGAAATCTCTTGCAAAAGCATTACTGGACATTGCAAAGAAATTGAATGCAAAGGCAATAGTTGATGGCACAAATGCATCAGATCTTAATACACATAGACCAGGGTATTTAGCATTCAAAGAAAAAGGTGTTAGAAGTCCTTTGGCAGAAGTTGGTGTAACGAAAGACGAAGTTAGGTTGCTAGCAAAAGCTCTTGGTCTTCCGAACTGGGATAAACCCCCCATGGCTTGTTTAGCATCTAGAATACCATATGGAGAAACTATAACTGTTGAAAAATTGAAGAGAATAGCTGAAGCAGAGAAAATAGTGAAAAAATTAACGGAAGTATCACTGGTTAGAGTTCGTGATCATGGTTATATAGCTAGAATAGAAGTTTATCCAAACGAGAGAAGAAAATTTTTCGACGAAAAAGTAATGGATAGTATAGCACTTGAATTACAAAAACTTGGATACAAATATGTTACATTAGATCTACTTGGATACAGAAGTGGAAGCTTAGATGAGCTACTTCCTAAAAAAGTTATACCTACACAGATAGAACCAATAAATACCTAAATCATTTTCTCTGTACTTCTTTGTGTTTTCCTTAAAGCTAATAATACAACAGAAAGCTTTTGGAAAACAGCATAAGAATGCTGCATTTGCTTTTTATGAAATACGTTGAAATTATTGCATGGACTACCCATTATCAATATACATTGATACTTGTTCTACGTATTTAAAACCTATGTCAGGGAAAATTAGAATGTAATCTCCCTCACCAAGCTTTCCCTCTTTTACTACTTTCTTAAATGCCATGTACACAGCTCCACTACTTAAACCAACAAATATACCCTCATTTCTAACAATTTCTAGAACGCCTTTCACAGCTTCTTCTGGTGTAACCTCTACTATATTGTCTATATTTGCATAGTGCACCCATTTCATGCCAGACTCGACTCTTCTTATGCCCTGTATAGCTGTGTTGGGCGCAGGTACAACACCATAGATTTTAACGCCTTTGAATCTGTTCTTGAAGTAGAAGGATATTGCTGACATGTGTCCAGACGTCCCCAAGCCGCCGAATATAGCCTTGGGCTCTATCCCTGCTTCTCTAATTTGCAACTCCAATTCTTTAGCTGTGTATCTCAGATGAACTTCAAAATTAGCGTCATTGTAAAACTGATTTAGGTGAACTGCGCCCTCTTTCCTAGCAATCTCTTCAACATCGTCTATCAGCTCTACTGTCAGTGGCTTTGGAGACCTTATGACCTCAGCTCCAAAAATCTTCAGTAATGTTTCACCTGTTTTAGAAACTGTTGACGGTATAAATGCTTTTAGCTTAGCCTTGTAAATACTAGCCATAGCAGCTATTGCCAAACCTGTATTTGTTGATGTGGACTCTACAAGTAACGAAATTCTATCTCTACCCAGCCTCTCAAGAGCTTTTCTATACATATACCAACCAATTCTATCCTTCACACTCATACTCCACGGATTAAATCCCTCCAGCTTAGCCCAAACCGATATGCCATTACTTGATAAATTAGCCAACTTCACTAGCGGCGTTGGCCAATTTTTATATAGAAGCTCTTCCGTATTTGTAAACACCCTATACCTAGAGGGGTTGATATCATCAAAAAACCCCATACTCTCTAACGACACAAAAACTCTCTCTGAAACTCCATAGGATACAGGTATGAATTTAACACCAACTTTCTTTAGCGCAACACAAAGCTTGCTATTCTCAATAACACGTTTACTCTCTCTGTCAATCACTACAGTCACTTCCACACCTCCTCTCCTAAGAACATCACCAACAACTCTTAAAAACTCTTCTAAAACCATCTCCTCTTTGCAGATAATATTGTCTACACTTTCTAACTGCATAGCTGTACACAAATAACAGTGTTAATGAGGAATTAGTAATAAGCTTTGCGTAACATGTTTAATATTAACTTAGCATGCTGTAATCATCTATAACTATGTTATAACTTTTATAAAAGAAAAACTTAAAAAGACACTGTCCTAAGATGACTAGCTAAAACCCAACTTGGTGGAAATGCTTTGGCTAGGCTCCCCACACATGCTGTGCATGGACATGACCACGCAGATGCCTACGGGTCGCACATACCACCAATATATTTGAGCGTAATATATGAGTATATAGATTATGAAAAAGGAGAAGCTATATTTATTGACAGAGGGAATTATCTTCGATATGGCAGAGAAGAGAATCTAACTACAAGAGCTTTAGAAAGAGTAGTTGCTAAGTTGGAGAATACTGAAGATGCTTTAGCATTCAATAGTGGTATGGCAGCAATATCAGCTACACTCATACACTACTTAAGACCTGGTGGAAAAGTAGTTGTACCCATGGAGCTTTACAGCTCAACATTTGCTCTTCTAAACAACCTCTCTCCCAAGTTTGGTATAAGAGTTGAGAAGGTTTGGCCTTCTGCTGAGGCGGTGGCTGAGGCCATTGATAGGGATACAGTTATAGTATTTTTAGAGGTTATGACCAACCCCACCAACAAGGTCATAGACCTTGAGTACCTGTATAAGCACGTAGACTTAGACAGAGTGCCGCTCGTTGTTGACAACACCTTCACTACGCCAGTGCTTCTCAAGCCTGTTAAATACGGTGCTAAGCTCGTTATCCACAGCGCTACTAAGTATTTGGGAGGGCATAACGATGTTGTTGGAGGTGTTGTTGCTGGTCAAAAGGATTTGGTGAGAGAGCTCTGGGAGTGGAGAAGGATGCTTGGAGGGATTCTGCAGCCCTTCGAAGCCTACATGATTATTAGAGGCATCAAAACACTAGAAATACGATTTGAAAAGCAGAGCAAGTCTGCACAAACAGTTGCAGAATACCTAGCTGAACACCCAAGGATAGAGGAGGTAATGTACCCAGGACTCACAAAAAACCCCTACCACAGCACAGCTAAGAAACTATTTGAAAAACCCCTGTTTGGTGGAGTACTAAGCTTCAAGTTAAAAGGCGGCTATGAAGATGTCATAACGTTTATGAAGAGGCTTAGACTAATTAAGAGGTGCCCAAGCCTTGGAGGAACGGAGTCAATGGTTGTTATACCATTGAAAGCAGCTGCAATGTTTATAGATCCAGAGCATAGACTAAAGCTTGGAATAACTGATAATTTAGTAAGGATCTCTATAGGTCTTGAAGATGTTGAAGATATTGTAGAAGACTTAGCACAGGCACTTAATTTCTAATTAAATTTGTTGAGTTACTTGTTTAGCAAAATTTCATTGACTTTAAAAGCTTCTATAGGGCTAAAGTTTATTAACCTTGAAAATTCTTAAACATAAATAAATAACATTGTTATAGAGGATTGCATAGATGGAACTGGCTACATTTATTGACAGATTTTCAAGGCAGATAATGCTAAGAGGAATTGGTGTGAAAGGACAGCTTAGGCTATTTAAGAGTAGAGTTGCTATAATTGGCTGTGGTGCTACAGGTACAGCTGTAGCTGAGTTATTGGCTAGGGCTGGTGTCGGTTTTGTAAGAGTTGTTGATAGAGATGTTGTTGAGCTAAGTAATCTACACAGAACTCACCTATTTAAGGAGGTAGATGCTTTGGAAAGTATTCCAAAAGCTTATGCAGCTGCACAGAGGTTGCATGAGATTAACAGTTCAATTGCTGTAGAGTATGTTGTTGATAGTGTTTCTGCTGATAACATTGAGAATTTGATTAGGGATGCTGACCTCGTAATTGATGGTAGTGATAATGTTGAAACAAGGTTGCTAATAAATGAGGCTTGTATTGTT
Source organism: Ignisphaera sp. (assembly GCA_020833345.1). Lineage (GTDB taxonomy): Archaea > Thermoproteota > Thermoprotei_A > Sulfolobales > Ignisphaeraceae > Ignisphaera. The sequence continues at coordinate 1,264 of JAJHQM010000047.1, read as the reverse complement.
CTTGATAAGCCTTGGGTTATGATAGGTGTTGAGGGTTGGTTTGGCATGGTAAAGTTTATTGATGCTAAGAAGGGTGCGTGTTATCAGTGTTTAGTTGGTGAAAGGTATAGGAGAAGAGGAAATGTATGTGAATTAATTGGAGTAGCTAATGTTACGGTCTCACTAGCAACATCTATTGCAACTACTCTAGCCTTAAAGTACTTACTAGGGTTACCCGTAGAAGAGGAGCTTTTTATAATTGATGCACTTAACTTATCAATTGAAAAGGCAAAAGTACTTAGAAACCCTCGCTGTAGTGCTTGTGTTAAGAGGGAATTCATTTTTCTTAAGAGAGGTAGAGAAAGGGTTAGATATGCTTGTGGAGCTAATATTGTTGAAATTCTGCCTAATAAAGCTCTTAAAATAGACTTCTCCAAGCTTGAAGAAGCCAATGGCTTTGAGCGTATCAGAATATATGATAATAAGGTTGCCCACATTAAGACTGGGGATGGCGATGTACTGCTTTTAGATAATGGAAAAGCACTCATTAGAAACTCTGATTTATCTAAAGCAGAAAGCCTTTATAACAATATCTTAGAAAAATTGGAGAAACTGGGTTCAATAGCCTACCTTTAATAAGGCTTTAGCAAGCGACTAAAAGTGCTGTCCATGAGTAGCTAGGTGATGTGCATGTCAAACAGCATTTTCTATGCAAAAATACTTCTAAACTTAGCCAGAACTGGGTGGTTATTAAGAGGAGTCCCGGCTTCTATAGCAGAGACTGTAGCAGAGCACAGTTTCTTATCAGCTTATGTCTGTATTGAAATTGGCAGTGGGATACAAGGTGTAGATATAGGTAAGGTAGTTCTCTACTCACTGATACATGATTTAGGAGAGGCTTTCGTAGGTGATATAACAAAACCCGTGGGTTTGAGACTAGGAGAGTTAAAGAGTCGTATAGAAGAGGATTATGTAGTGAAGAACATAGATAATGAAATGATCAAAGAGTTTTACAAGAGGTATGTAAGCCAAAGTGATTTTGAGGCAAAGCTAGCTAAGCTATGCAATTACATATCAACACTCTTAATAGGTTTAGACTATAAAAAGCTCGGCTATGAAGTAGACGAAATAGTGTATAACATGTACAACGAAGTAGAGAAACTATCTAAAGAACTTAATATCAGAGAGTATGTCGAGAAATTACTTTCAAAGCTGATTACAGATGTAGAGAACATAACATTTAAAAATGGTTAAATCGAAGTTAGCAGCACACTAAAAATGCGTA
>JAJHQM010000009.1 GCA_020833345.1 Ignisphaera sp. | reverse complement strand
TACACCATGTACAGCAATTACAAAATGCGCTAACATTATATGCTTTTAGTGTCATAGCATTACTATGAAAAAGCCTTAGTAAAAGGATTCAGAATAGATTTATATACAGCCATAATGCTATTATATTACCTTGAATAATTAGAGGCTTGAGATTCGTGTCCTTATGCCACACCTCTTTAAATAAAGTTAATGCTATACTTCTTGCAGGTGGCGAGGGAACAAGGTTTAAACCTTACACAGACATTGTCCCAAAGCCTATGATCCCTGTTGGAGTTGAGGAGAAGCCTATTCTTGAACACATTATTTGCTGGCTTAAGAGGTTTGGCATAACAAACTATGTCCTACTTGTGGGGTACAGGTGGAAGCAAATTAGGAACTATTTTGGTGATGGCTCGCGACACGGCGTATCCATAAAGTACAGTATTGATGACGAAGTGTATAGGGGGACTGGAGGAGCTCTTCTAAAAGCTTATAAAACCAACGTGATACCCGAAGACACTGCCATCATATGGTATGGCGATATCCTGGCTCCTGTAGATGTTAGTGCTCTCATAGAGTTCCATAGGGCTGAAGGTGCTGATGCAACACTTGTTGTATCTGATAAGTATAAGGTGCCTGTTGGCGTGGCTCACATTGATAGCCTAGGGAATGTTGTTGAGCTTACTGAAAAGCCTTGGCTAAACCTATACGTTACAATAGGTGTCTTAACGCTAGAAGCCTCAGTGTTGAAGAATGTTGAAAGCTCTTTAGGAAGCGCTTTTGATATTATGGGTGACTTAATCCCCTGGATGATTAGAAAAGGGCTTAAAGTGAAAGCCTTTATTCATAAGGATTTGTGGTATGATGTTGGTAGTCTTGAAAGATATGTTAAAATTGATTATGAGAAAATTAAGCATTTCCTATGCGACTCTACTTAACTAGTGGTGCACATACTTCAAGCCTTGGCTCAATCTCTACGCCATCACTAATCAAGTATCCTTCTTCTGTAACCCTATCCCCTTCGCCAGCGCAAGTCCTAGCCTTTCTGATCATTCTTACACGCTGTTGCACAAAATCCTTATAAAAAACAGGACAGAAGTGCACAGGCACTTGTAGCCCGCTCTCCACTGCTTTCTGTATAACCCTCTTCGCAACTTCAGCACTTCCAATTACAGCCTTGCCACTTTCATTAATTTTAAACCCTCTGAATAGAATGTTCCTCACATTGGTCTCACTTACTTCAAGCTCATTTATGTTAACAAACTTCACACCCACTTCACTGGCCTTGGTGATAATGCTCCATAACCTCTCTTCCTCTCCCGGTATTGCTGGAACCTCTATACCTACATTCATTGGCGTTTCCCTAGCGCTAAATTCAACTAGTTTCCAAAGCGTGTCGTTAACAATGTGAAACCTTATTTCATCTAATCCAACTTCAGCCAAATACCTTACAGCCTCTCTCGAGGCTCCAAGGCCGGCTGTATAGAGGTGTATATGAAACGAAGAGCCAAAAGCTTCTTTCAAAAGCTTTATCACCTTTACAGTTAAGTCATATCTCTGAAAGGGTTCTCCTCCTGTTATCGAGGCCCCTTCAGCCCTTGCGAGAATCACTTCATCAAGTATTTCTCTAAGTCTTGCAACCTGCTCCTCATCAGCATAGAGTGCACCAATAAACCTCCTTTCCCTACTTATTGGACAGTAGTAACAATCTAAACCACAGATTCCTGTAATGAATATTACTACCTTTGCCCCCCTCATGCAGAGTCTACAACCCTTTGCTAATTCTCCATACCAGTATCCAATAACATCATTTCCTATGACGCTATATGCAGAGCCCATGTCTCTGCACCCTCTCTCTAAACACCTTATTCTCCCTGCACAACTTTTTTATGAATTCTTCTACATCCATACCTACGGGCACCTCTTCCTCTATGAAGAGCCCCGTATGCCCTTCCCTAGCTCTTCTAGACAATGCCTCTACCCTATCCTTTACAGTGGCAAGAGATATCCCTAGCCTCTTAGCCACGTAATCCTCATTACCGAGTACAGGCATTTCTGTGTGACCATAGTCTGTAGGCTCTATTAGCATAAGCTCTTTGTTTACTCCAGGAACCCTTAAGTTCTTAGCTAGCTCCCTGAGCTCAAGCATGCCACTAAACTTGTAAAACTCCACTTCTACTGGACTTAGCTCAGCAAGAGGGTTGGATACCACGAGCTCTTCACTTGGATCCAGGTAGATATAAAGCTTAGGTGTGTGCACAGGAGTTGGCATAACAATCTTCCTGCTATACACATTATAACCACCTCTTTCTAAGCAAAGCATGAGAAGTCCTGGTGAGTACGGCTTTAGCAAGGACACATCAACATCACTATCTTCCTCAACATCCCCCCTAGCCACGCTCCCATGAACAACTGTACTAACAATGCTACAACGCTCCAAGACGTGCATTAGCTTTAAAGCTAGCTCTCTTTTACGCCTTAGCAAATCCCACCTCTTCTCATCATAAACAACATATTTCGCGTAACCCTCAAAAACCATCATATTGTCCTCGTGTAAAGCTGTGAAACTAAAGCTTAAAATATGCTTAAGATAGTGCAAACTTTGAAAACTCATGTGATTATTGAGGTGCATAACTAAAGTGCAACAAACAATTGTACTACTATATGCAATTATCCTTTGGACTTCTTTCTTCGCCTTCCTCTCAGTAATTCTCAAAAATAGGGATTTTAAAATTGGCTTTGTAAAAATTAGATTTGTTATTGGAGGGTTCCTGCTGTACATCGGAAAGGAGGTTAAGGTTAGGCAAAGTGAAGAATCAAAGCTTCGTGAGATTATTAGGTTTTCATGTATAGCTGCAACGCTTTTAGGCATGGCCTTTTTCTACGCCTTTTTTATACCAAGTCTCTTTAACATGATTAAAGGCTTTATAGCATTCTCAGCGGGAATGAGCAGTTCACCGCCGCAACCCATAGCTGTTCCCATTCCTCTACTGTTCACAGTAGTATCAGTAGTTAAGTACCTGATAACATCTATAGCAATTGGAGCAGCAGTTCACGAATTTGCACATGCTGTAATAGCGCTACGTGAAGGTGTGGGTATTAGGAATTGGGGTGCGGGATGCATATTTCTAATTCCACTAGCATTTGTAGAGCTAGATGACAACTCCTTTAAAAATGCTTCCTCAGTATCCAGGGCTTCAATAGCTGCTGCAGGTCCCTTTGCCAATGCTCTTACAGCACTTGCTGCCTGGCTACTAATCTTATTTATTCTTTCTTCGGGATTTGCTCTTTCTACAGCAGTTGAGGTTGTAAGGGTTGATTGCAGTATTTGTAGTGTTGCACCATGTCCTGCTGCAAAAGCGGGACTATATGGTGGTGATGTGATATATGCAGTAAATGGCACTATAATACAAGGGGTTAATGATATTGCTGTAATACTGAATAAAAGTAAGTTGGGAGATGTACTAATATTAACAGTATGCAGGGGTGGTGTATGTTTTGATAAAAATGTTGTTTTAGATGCTTACAGCATTAAATATGGTTTAGCAAGACCCTGCCTGGGTGTGGAAATGCGAGACACTACTATTGTGTTACAGAATGGAAAGCCTTATGGTGGTTCTATTGTATGGGAGCTCATGCAATACCTAACATTTATATTTGCTGTGAATTTCAGCCTTTTTGTATTTAATGCAATACCTCTGTACATAACAGATGGGGCAGTGTTTCTCAGTTCCTTAGCTATAGGAAAGCGCTTTATAGGTAAGGTTATAGAGGCGAAGGTTTTGGATAAAGTGAATGTTGCTATACTTATCATAGCAATTGCTATTTCAACATACCTCTTCTTAGGTGTTTAAAGAGTGATAGTTATTAGGAGAGCTATAAAGGAAGATCTTAAGAATGTTTATGAGCTGGAGAAGAAGTGCTTTAAGGATCCCTATCCCGAAGCAGTACTTTTAATGCTTTACCATCTCTACCCAGAACTCTTTTTCATAGCTGAAAATACTGGAGAGAAGAAAATTGTCGGATATGCTTCAGGCATGGTTAGAGCAGACGGCTTTGGTCACATTATCTCTATTTGTGTTGGTGAGGAGTATAGAAGGAGAGGAATTGGGAGAAAGCTAATGGAGGTTCTTGAAAGTGCTATGCGCGTATCCTTTAATGTCTGTAACTTTAGGCTCGAGGTTAGAGTAAGCAATGAGTCTGCAATAAAGCTATACGAATCACTTGGCTATAAAATTGTTTCTAGGTTGAAAAGCTACTACCTAGATGGTGAAGACGGATACCTGATGATTAAGTCTACTTGCTAAATCATTATAACACAATGAGTGGGTAAAAAGCTTAAATAATGCTTTAAATCATTCTATTACTTACTGGTAAAGGACATATGTTCACGTTAAGATATGCACAAACAGTACTGTACTTTGGTATTAATGCATTAGAAAAAGCGAGGGAATTCCTTGGCGGGATTAAGCAAGTTACCATAGCAACAGGAAAAACATCAGCTCGTCTTTCTGGAGCTCTTAACGATGTTGAAAAGGTTTTGAAAGAGCTTGGAGTAAGTTACACTATACACGACAACATCTCACCGAATCCCTGGGCTAGTCAAGCAGAAGCACTAGCAAAGGCAATATGGGAAGAAGGAGCAGACGCTGTTATAGCCATTGGTGGAGGTAGTGTGATAGATGCCGCTAAGGTTGCATGTGTAATTGCTGTAAGTGGCGGTACTGCTAAAGATTATGTAAGAGGCCGAGAACCTAAGAGAAGCTTACCATTGCTAGCTATAAATTTAACTCACGGTACTGGCACAGAAGTCGACAGATATGCTGTTATCACCTTAGATGAAGAAAGGGAGAAACATGGCCTTAGTATAAAGTATCCAGAAGTCTCAATAGATGACCCAAGATACACCCTCACACTTGATAAGAAGCAAACAATTTATACATCCCTAGACGCATTCTACCACTCCTACGAGTCTGCAACATCAAATGTGAGAACACTGTTTAGCATATCAATGGCTAGAGAAGCTACACTCTTAATAACTGAGTACTTACCAAAATTGGTAAACAATCTAAAGAGCTTAGAGCTGAGAGAAAAACTTCTCTACGCCTCAATGCTTGCCGGCATATCCATAGACTCAGGGTCAACACACATAATACACGCAATAGAGCATGTACTTAGCGGATTACAACCAAAGTTAGCACACGGCTGCGGCCTTGCATTACTTGGTCCACGGGCAGCTTACTATATTCATAAAGCCGTGCCTGAGGACTCTGCATTAATACTAAAGCTCCTCGACCCCTCAATAAAGCCCGTAACTGAAGATGCAGAAAAAGCACAAAAAGTTGTAGAGAAATTTCAAAACGATGTAGGGTTTGCCGAAAAGCTTGGAGATTATAACTTCACAGAGCAAGACTTAAATACAATTATTGAGTATGTTTTGAAGAGGTTAAGCTATCTACATGCAAATACCCCATTCCCAGTAACAGAAGAGATCGTAAAAGACATTATAAGGTGTGCATTCTAATATAATCCTCATAATGCTCATTTTTAGCCTGCATCACCAATATTTTAAAACATCTTATAAGGCCATTTATCTGAGAGCATCTTAGAGTGATTCAAGGTTTTCAAGTCCACCCTCAGGTTTAACAGTTGCCCAAGCCTTCTCACCGCCCTTCCTAAAGCAGTCCTCAAACTCGGAGTCACTATGGGAGTGCATAAGCCTTGCAAAGTTTGCATGTTTCTCATAACCTCAAAAACTTAATCAATCCTAAATTGCCTTTAAACTAATGGAAACAGCCTTTAAACTCAAATTTATACATGTACAAGTTAACTTGAAGTAACTGCTGTGTTGAGGATATTTAATCTTTCTTACAGAAAGCTATATACTGAAGGTTATAAGCTATGCCTAAGGAGGCAGTTCTCTACAGAGTAATTGATAGAGATAGAAAGCTTGTTGAGTGCATAGCGTGCCCCAGGAAATGCAAGCTTCTTGATAATCAGTATGGCTTCTGCGGCATTAGGTGGAATTTTGATGGCAAGCTTTACCTAGTTTCACATGGGTTGGCTATAGCTGTTGCCATTGACCCTATTGAGAAGAAGCCTCTATATCACTTTAACCCAGGCTCTATGGTCTTCTCCATGTCAACAACTGGCTGCAGTTGGGGTTGCGTCTTTTGTCAGAATTGGGATATTAGCCAGAGAAGGGTTGTGGCTGGGTGGAGGCTTTCGCCAGAACTCGCAGTCAAACTTGCTGTAGCTTATGGAGCTCAAGGAATTACCTATACCTATAATGAACCTGTTGTATTCTTAGAATACGCTTATGATGTAGGTGTACTGGCGAAGAAGCACGGGCTGTTCAACACCATGGTTACTAATGGCTACATGACTGACGAAGCTATAGATCTCACAGCAAAGTTTATGGATGCTGCTACAGTTGATTTAAAGGGTAATGGGGATAGGGAGTTTGCTAGGAAGTTTAGCTTGGTTCCAGATGTAGAGCCTGTATTTCATGCTATGGTGGAGCTGAAGAAAAAGGGTGTATTCGTTGAGGTTACAGATCTCGTTGTACCGAAATATGGTGATGATGTTGAAAGAGCTAGGAAAATGGCTAAGTGGATTGTGGAGAACCTGGGGCCTGAAACCCCTGTACACTTCTTAAGGTTTCACCCAGACTATAAGCTGCTAGACCTCCCCTCTACACCTGTAGCTGTACTTGAGAAGCACGCTAGGGTTGCTATGGAAGAGGGGTTGAAGTATGTTTACTTAGGAAATGTGCCTGGGCATAGGCTGGAGAGCACTTATTGCCCTAATTGTGGCAGGATTTTAATAAGAAGACTGGGATTTGATATACTTGAAGTGAACCTTACGGAAGATATGCGATGCCCTTACTGTAGTTACAAAGTGAATATAGCTGGTAATGTGCATCCCACATATAAACTTGAGAGATTTGTTTATGTTCCTTTGGACGCATTCACAGAATTTGTGCACATTAAGCAAGATAAGGTAAGGGAGTTTGTTTTAAGAGAGGCCCAGCAGCAATGACGAGCATTCCCCCACTTGTTGATTCCCATATCCATCTATACGAATTTGATGATATTGAGCTGGAGAGCCTATGTAAAGACGATTACGTAATGCTAGCTGTATCGGATGATATTTTGAGTAGCTTTAAGACAGTTGAAATAGCTAGAAAGTGCGAGAAGGTTATTCCTGCTATTGGCGTACACCCATGGACTATTAAGGGTGAGGTAAAGATAGACCCCTTAATTGATTTAATTAATAAGAATCCTGTAAGGTTTTTAGGTGAGGTAGGTCTTGATAAGAGATTTGTTCCAGAGACTTTTGAGTTTCAGCTGAGGGTGTTCAAGGAGTTTATAGAGCTTGCTGAAACCTATAAACTTGGAATAAGCCTGCACGCACCTGATGCATGGCGAGATGCTCTGGAAGTTCTTAAGAAAAGCAGTGTCAGGGTGGTTATATTTCACTGGTATACAGGCCCCCTAGATTTAATTAAAGAGGTTATTGATGAGGGTTTCTACATTGGAATAAATGTAGCTGCAAAGTTTCAAAAGAAGCATGCCGAAGTTATTAAGGTGGTGCCTATTGAAAGACTTGTAACAGAATCCGATGGCCCTTACAGATATAGGGGAGTAACTCTGAAGCCCTCTCTCTTACCGGAGCTTGTAAGTTTCATAGCGAGTACTAAGGGGTTGAGCGAACATGATGTCAGGATAGCTATTTGGAGTAATTTCTCTAAGATTTTAAAAGATGCTGGGCTTTTACTGTAGAATTCTCATGTAAAGTTTTTTAGGATAAGGCTACAAGCTTTTTCTTGTTGTAGGAGAGTTCTAAGGTGCACTGCTGTGCATGCTCTTCAAGATCCTGTAGCTAGGATAAAGTCTCTTAAGGTGCCTGTGAGCTATCCTGAAATAGATTTAGTGAGGTTGGTGAATTGTAAAGTTTTTGAGAGTTGTATGAAAAATGAACTTAGGTGTACAATTGTTTCGCTATTGGCCCATGGTGCTACAACAGCTAATGAAGTTGCTTCTGCTCTTGGAATCTCCAGAACCGCTATATATAGACACTTAAATGCCCTCAGAAAAAACGGCATTATTACTTATTACAATGGAAGGTTTTATGTTGGCGCACGCCTATTTCTAGTATACGATGTTGAAGTGGATGAGAAAGGCTATATAAAGCTCATCATACACCCAGATAAGGGAGGGTTTGCGGATGAGTCTATAGGCTTTGCCTTTGTTAAAGGAAAGCTGTGCAAGTGCGACATATGCATAACAAAGGACAAATGCCTAGCAGCTGTAAAGAACCTGGCAAGAAAACTCGATATAAAGTTGAGATCTGAAGAGCCCTTAAGCGGATTTAGAGAAATAGTTGAAGAAATTGTTAAAAGGGATATAGTGAAAGTTATAAAAGAGGGCTACTTAATAATAAGAATACCTGAAGAAGTAAGTAGAGAAGAAGGCGAGTATCTTCAGGGCCTGCCTCAAAATGAAAAAACTCGTGTTTAAACTTGATTACGCTGGAAAAATACTAGCTGGAGAAAAAACTACAACAATAAGACTTGCAACAAACCTAAAAGAAAACGATATTGTAGAGGTTTACGTAGGCCATGTAAGAATAGGAAGAGCAAAAATAAAGAAAGTAAGCAAAAAGAGGCTTAGTGAACTTACAGAAGACGAGATAAAAACAGATGGATTTAACTCAAGAGAAGACCTAGTTAGAAATCTTGCCAAAATATATGGTAACAAAGTAATCTCCTCAGACCCCCACCTCTATGTAATAGAGTTCCAATTACTTTAACAAAGCAAAGCACGATAAAATTATAAACCTTTAACTATAGCTATATACAAAATAAGATCCTGAGTGCGGGGGTGCCCGAGCTAGGTCAAAGGGGTCGGGCTTAGGCCCCGATGGCGTAGGCCTGCGTGGGTTCAAATCCCACCCCCCGCACCAATGATTATCAACTAATTTAAGTTGCTCAACAATCTCCTCCAACCCATCACAATAAACAATTAGCTTAACCTCTTCCTTTAGCCTCCGGGTCATACCATTCCTTAGAGATAGTAATATGTAGTGTCTTTTGTAGCATGCCTTCTTAATACAATAGAAAGCCGAGAGGGACTCTACTACCATATTTTACATAACATACAAAGACCTAAATAAGTTATGTAGGTAGTATAAGAATTTTACACAGTATTTAAAAGTAAAGAGTCTAGATTGTTAACATAGAGCGTATTTTCCTTTTAAGCGAATCTCTACTAGCAGTAATGATTATGAAACTTTCATTGGTAGAAAATTTATTGCTATGAAGTTCTGCAGACATTGATTGACGGGAGTTTGCATCCATTATTTCCATGAAATGATGTAGAAGTACTGATTCATAGGTCCAATCTCTACTTCTCTACTTAGCTTTTTAAGTATGGGGCTTCACATCTACCTATGTTATACACAGTTAAGCTTATTAACTTGTATATCTAGGTATATAAGTTACCTAGGTGAATAACATGTGTAGAACAGACTCGCCTCATATGGATGGGCATGTATGCCCACATGGACCTCCATGTCCATCTCATGGAGTTCCAATTAGAGGGCTCTTGAGCTTAGCCATATTAAGTCTTATAAGAAAGAAGGCTATGCATGGTGCTGAAGTACACAGATTATTAAAGGAGAAGTTTGGTATTGAAGTACCTAAATCTATAGTTTATGTACTGCTAAGGAGACTGGAGTACTTAGGATTTGTAACATCAAAGTGGGAAACAGAGGAGAGTGGGCCTGCTAGGAGGGTATACATGATTACGGATGAAGGTATAGAGTATTTAGAAGCTGTAGTAGAAGCACTTAGAGACACTAAGAAGATAATTGACTTAATCCTAGCTGAAAATGAGAAAAAGGCAGGTAGCTGATGTACGCTATTGAGGCTTTTGATCTTCATAAAAGTTTTGAAAATGTTAAAGCTGTAAATGGTGTTAGCCTTAGAGTAAGGAAAGGAGAGATATACGGTCTTCTGGGCCCTAATGGTGCTGGAAAAACTACAACAATTCGCATGCTAACAGGACTTCTGAAGCCTGATAGAGGTTACGCAATTATTATGGGACATGACGTTGTGAAGGAGCCTATCAAAGTTAAAAAACTGATTGGCGTTGTACCAGAGGAGGCTAATCCTTATCCAGACCTCTCAGCTTGGGATAACCTCATACTTGTAGGACGTCTCTACGGTATCCCAAACTATGAGATAAGGGAAAGAGCATCCAATTTACTTAAGCTTTTAGACCTATACAACATGAAAGATAGAAAAGCTAAGAACCTCTCTAAGGGGCAGAGGCAGAAGCTATTAATCGCCATGGCGCTAATTGGTAATCCAAAAGTTCTTTTCTTAGATGAACCTACAAGCGGACTTGATGTCCTAAGTGCGAGAAAGATTCGCGAATTAATCCTTGAGATGAAGAATGAGGGGATTACCGTGTTTTTAACAACCCACAACATTGAAGAAGCGGGAGAACTTTGTGATAGAGTAGCAATTATTAGGAATGGGCGTATTGTAGCTGAAGGAGCTCCTAGTGAGCTTAAGATAAAAGCTGGAGCCTATACTTACGTCACCATAATGTTCAATAAACCTTTAGAAAACTGTAAACTAGATTTTATAAAGCCTTACGAATACAAAGTGCAGTCCTCTAAGCTTCTAGTTATTTGCTCTAGACCTGCAGAAGTGGTAGTTAAGATCATTGAATATGCTAAGAAAAATGGACTTGATATACTAGACATCAAGGTATCCCCGCCTTCATTTGAAGAAGTTTTTGTGAGATTAGCAACAGGAGAGGTGTAGCTCGTGAAGGACGAGTATGTACATATGTTTAAGGCTGTATGGGCTATATGCTGGAAAGATATTAAGCTCTACTACGCAAAGGGTCCAATAGTTGTCACAGGAATTATTTTCCCCATCTTTCTGTGGATGGCATTTTATGCTGGCAAGGGGTTGGAGTTAAAGGAGGGTTTGGCATCTTTGATAACTCTAACACTACTCTTTACGGCTTCATCTGTAACTCCAATTATAGCTCCATGGGAAACTCGGCAGAGGACTCTTGAGATGCTTTTATCTAGGCCTGTTACAGTTAGATGGGTGCTTGTTGGAGATGTCTTGGCTTCAACTATATTTGGAATGGTATTCGTAACGCCTATAATAGCCCTAGGTGCAATTCTAAATATTACTCCTGCAAATCCATTCCTAACCATAGTTGCAATTACATTCACAGCTGTAGGTCTCTCATCGCTAGGAGTAATGTTTTCAGCTATCCCCACCGACACCCCAGCAGATGTTGTTCTATTATCAAGTTTAGTAAAATTGCCACTAATGTTTGTCAGCGGAATCCTAGTACCAATAACTCAATTGCCCTCATGGATTTTACCAATAGCATTGCTATCGCCAATAACATACCCAGCAGACTTTGTAAGAATGCAATACCTCGGCAGTAGCTTCTTACCACCTTACCTTAGCTTAATATTTACAGTCTTATTTGCTCTAGTGTTCATGATTTTAGCTTTAGAACTACATGAAAAATCGATATTTAAAAGACTTGAGAAGAGATAATTATAAAACATTATGAGGACATGTTTAACATTGTTTATTAGTCGAAACTGAGAAAGTTTTAGAGAAATCTGCTTATCTTGATAATGTTTAAAGTTTCTGCTATTTCTAAAACCCATGCTGCTAGCTCCTTCGCTATTAAATATGACGCTGTATCTTCGTCTACTTCCTCTCTGAGTACTTCCTTTACTGTGATTTTTGCTAGTTGAGCATCTATTTTGCTCTTAAAGTGCCTAATTAGTTCTTCTACTACTCTTAGCATATTCATTTTCTCTTTTACAGCCTTCTCAACTATCTCTAGCTCTTCACGACCTGGTATAACAGTTGCTATTTCTATGCCCCTTTTCTTTAGCTCCTCTAGGTATTTCATCACCAGCTGAGGATTTTTAACAAGTTTTCCACTACTTAGTAGCATGGCGTTTTCACGTTACTGTGTAGTATGTCCCCGAGTATTTGAATGCCAATTTTTATACTATCCTCTGAGGGATTTGAAAAGCTAAGCCTCATGGCGTCTCTACAAAGGTCTTGATTTACACAAAACCTCTTTCCTGGTGTAAACAGCACACCACATTTGCTGCTTAACTTTAGAACCTCTTCAGTGTCTATATCCCTATTGAGCTTTACCCACACATAGAACCCCCCACCAGGGCTACTTCTCCATATATGTTTAGGAAAGAATTCATCTATGGCTTCAATCATGAGATCCATCTTAATTTTGTAAAGCCTTTTTATGCGCTCAACATTTTTATCAATTACGCTTTTCTCAATAGCCTTAGCCCCAATTGCTTGACTTAAGGTAGAGGTCCCCAAATCGCATGCCTGTTTAATCGCTGCAAGTTTCATTATAACATCCTCGTGAGCTATTAGATAGCCTACCCTAAGGCCTGGTGCCAAAGTCTTGCTTAAGGTAGATAAATAAAGAACCCTGCCAAACCTATCTTCTGAAGCAAGCGCCGGAGTTAATAAGTCATCAAAGCCCAGTAAAGCGTAAGCATCGTCTTCAATTATTAAAAAGTCGTGTTCTTCGGCAAGCTCTAATAAGTACCTCCTTCTGTCAAGAGACATTGAAATACCCGACGGATTTTGGTGCAAGGGCATGGTATAGATGAGCTTTACCCTCTTCCCTTCTCTACGAAGCTTCTTCAGGGTATCCTCAAGTATGTCAACTCTAAGCCCGTTTTCATCTATAGCAATGCCAATTATGTTAGCATTTCTAAGCTTGAAGACGTTAAGTGCTAGTATGTATGAAGGTTCTTCAACTATTACAATTTCCCCTGGGTTCACAAATAGCCTTGTAATAAGTTCTAATGCTTGCTGGGAGCCAGTAGTTATGAGAATGTCCTCTGGTAAAGCCTTCAACCCTCTCGTCTTGTGTACAAAACGTGTGAGAACCTTAATGAACTCTGGCAACCCTCTAGTGGGGGCATACTGCAGTGCTTTGTAGCCATACTCCTCAATAACTTCAATCAAAATTTCCCTTAAATCGCTAACAGGTATTGCTCTCGGATCTGGAAGACCGCTGGCAAAGTTTATCACATCAGCACTAGCTTCAGGAATTTCAAGAGAATTTGATGCTATTACTGAAATCGCTTCGATTTCCTTTGAATAAAACCTGCTAATACTTCTAATTATCTTGCCAAAGAGTTGCCACCAGGGGTGTGAAGAGTAACGAGAGGTGAAATATAAGCTTTTATGCTATGTGAGAGAGGTCTTAGCTTAGGTTCAGAACCCTTGTACTACAGAATAGTTGTTAATTTCTGTAGCACACCATTACTTCAGGAATTCAAGAGCTTCATAGTTAGACTAGGAGAGGTAGCTATTCAAGTGAGTTATGCCTATATGTCAGTAGCTGATGAAGCTTATACAAAGTGCTTACTTGTGGCTAGAGATTCTCCCCATCCACTAGGTACAATAGCTATTGGCAAGGTTATTGGCGTAGGTGTAGGTGCTAGTGAATTTAGAGAAGGTGATAGAGTTATAGCATTTACATTAACAGGTGGGGGTGCCCAATCAATTCTATCAACTCACGTTAATAATGCTGTTACATTCAATGCTAGAGAATACAACTATTTAGAGGCCTTGGCCGTGGCATGCTTATCTATCAACAGGGAGCTACTTGAAGTTGTTAAAGGTGCAAATGTTTTAATTGTAGGGAAAGACCTTTCAATAATACCATTTGCTTATGCAGCACAGCAATACTCATGTAGAGTGTTCACAGTTCCTAAACACACTCTATGGCCTGATGTAATCAAGGGAGAGCATATCTCCATTTATGAAGGAGACCAGCTATTTAATGTAATTGTAATTGCTTCTTGCAACCCTCTGGTAATATCCATGGTACTTAGGCTTGCAAAAGACAATGCCACAGTAATTGTTCACCCAGCGTTAAGAAGCTTAGTAAGGTTATCAGATATAGGCATGGGAAATGTGATGATAAAGCTCATGCAATTTGGTGACATGTCCTCAGGAGAAGCAGTTTACACAAAATTTAGGGACGTAATCATGTCACGAATCCCAGTGCTGAAGCCTCAAGACTTTGTATCAAAACCTGTGTTTCCAGCCTTCGTGGACTTACAAAGCACTTAGGTATCGTGCTCTTAAGTCTAAGTAAAGTTTTGGAATTCCTAGGTCTACACACCTATACCAGGGAGGATCCCTCCATCCATTTTTAACATAGTTTTTAACCTCATTACTAGCTAGCTGAAGAGCTTTTTTAAAACCCTTTAATCCTATGCCATTGAGAGCCCATTCAATAATCAGTTTTGAGACACTTTTATCTCCAAGCGCAATAACGGCTTGAGCAAAGGCCCATTCGACATCCAATGTAATGAGCTTTACATTACCCCCTTTAGCAATTCTCTTGTACTGTTCTAGCGTATGCCTGTTTTTGAGTACCGACATGGGTGGTAGGAATTGGTAAGGTGTCCAGGGTTTAGGTATTAATGGGTTTAATGTAATCTCTACAAAATCTCTTCTCCTAATGCTTTTCAGGCTTGAGATAAAATTCTCAAAGTGCTTTAGCTCTTCCTCTACCGATACTCCTGGGAATCCTGTAATGAGGTACAGCTTTACATGGTTAAAGCCTATTTTGTAAGCATAGCTTAAGCTTTCTAGCAAGCTGTCTACCATATAGCATTTGCCTATCTTACAGCTATGGGCTTGTAAAAGTGTTTCAGGTGCTATTGTTAATGTCCTTTGCCCCAGGGCTTTTATCAGCTCAAGTCTTTCTCTTGTAGCATGTTCTACCCTTATTGATGGTACTGATGCCTCTACCCCCTGCTCCAAAAGCTTGTTTAGAAGCTTATCCATGCTTGGCACGCTAAAAAGAGACAAAGAGTATAGAACTGCCCTACGTACCTTGAGAAACTCTACGCCCTTCTCAATAATCTCCTTAAGTACTGTAACATCTCTATACCTAAATGGGTACATAACGTGAGACTCCATACAAAATGCACATAGATACGGACACCCTCTAGACACCTCAACCCTTATACCATATCCATAAACAGGCTCTTCTTCATGTGAATAGAACTGGTGTATAGGATGAGGAGCCTTGTTGAGGTTTTCAACAAAGCACTTCCTCTTAACTTCATTAAATGACGACGTTAAGACACAGGAGAGCTCACTAACTGCCTTAATGGCACTAGGTTCTCCTGCTCTATAGACCAGGTTTTCAAGCACTTCTTCAGCTTCACCTATAACAACAGCATCTACGATATCAGAAAGAGGTAGGGGATTTGCTGTGGGTGCTATTCCCCCTGCCACTACAATTGGTTTTTCACTACTTTTAACACGTTTTAGTAAGTTAAGGTGAAGAAGAGTGTACGTAGTTGTGACGTAGTCAAGTTCAAATGGAAGTGAAATTAGCAGTAAGTCAAGCTTTCTAGGACTAAGTTTCTCATCTAATGCCTCAACTCTTTTCTCTTCAAGATTAAACACGTACCTGTATGCTATAACCCCCTCTAGCGAGTTTATGTATGTATAAGCCATTTGAAAGAAGAGTGAAGATAGTGCTGCATTATAAGGCATGGGCATGAATATTCCTACTTTGATGTCTGAAGGCCTTCCCCTCTTTTCAATTGTGAAATTCTCTTTTCTTCGCTTAAGAGCTACAAACTCTTCCATTCTACTCACTCAATACCTATACTACTTCAACTTCTAAAGTACTCATATTCACAGTAACTTGAATTACGGATCTTTTAGTCGCTATTAAGAGAGTATTTTTGTTGAAGCTCTCCATGCACACCTCTTTCTCTATATTGCTAGTGCAGGAAATTATTAACACCCTTTGGAATTCGCTTGCTAATGTTGATAATGGTGCAAACCCTATGCTCACTTCTTTGTTCAGAAGCCTTACCTTTGAACACATCGAGTGTTTTGGCATGTAACTTGACAGTATTATTGCATATTTGCATTCAGAAGGCTTTTGATGCTTTAACCTTTCAGCATTTTGAAAGGGGTTTCTAGAGTCTATGCCCCCTACGCAGAGACTCCTTTCAATCTGATGCCATGTACCTGCAATGTAGCTGCCCTTCTCCTTTAAAATCCTTATGATGTAGATGTCGTCTTCCAATAATGGAATGCCAAAGACTCTCCTATCTAAATCTAAAACTTTTCGGTAATCACTAACTCCACATAGTAGTATTGCATCAAAAAACTCCTTCCCTACAATCCTAGTGACAGTACTATTACATCTTTGACCTTCTGTATGACATAATACCAAAATTTTTAAAATCATAGTACTTCATTGGCTATGACTTCTTTTCAGCTACTTGAAATAGTACCCTATAGTTGCTACCAACATACTTTTCTATTATAGGTTTCCAGCTATCACCTATGGCTATAAGGGCGTAGAACCCTGCAGGTCTGCCACCGGCTTTCTTAATCACTTCAAAAACTGCTGCACTAGTTCTTCCACTTCTCACAAGATCATCTACAACCAGGACTTTTTCTCCGTACTCTATAGCTCCTTCAGGTAGATACAAGGTTATAACTTCTGGCGGTGCCTGCGTAATGTAGCTTACTTCAATAAATCTCGTATAACCTACCTCCTTCCTCTTCTTAATTACAATAAGTTTTGCTTTAAGTCGCTTCGCAATTAAAGTTGCCAGCGGTATTCCGTCAACTTCTACTGTTGCTACAGTACTAAACCCCATGTTTTGTGCCCACAAGAACGCCTCTATAGATGTATAATTGAGAAGATTGGTATTGTAAACAATGTTGTAAGTTCTAACAATTCCCTCGTCATCAGATTTTATCAGCTTCTCCCTAAGCCTACCCACTACTTCTTGGTCTAAAAGTTTTGAAAGTATTTGCCTAGCCCTATCTACAGATGGTTTTATATCGCCATGAATATATCTCCAAAGAGTTGGAACAGTTATGCCCAAAATTTCCTCAAGTTCCTTAAACTTGAAAAAACTCTTTAAGCTAAGAAGTGTTTCAACTACAAGCTCCCTCTCGTCCATACTCATAAAAATCCCTTTTAGTGTCTTTATATCACTTCAGTTAAAGCAGGAATATAAGCTATAGAACTTAATTTTAACATTACTGAAGAACAACGGCAATGTAAAAATGCTTATAACAGTATAGTAAACATGGCGACTCCATGACATAGTCGTGCAGATATTCAATCACTGTATGACTCTAGCGTACCAGCAGCAGCTGTAATGCCATCAAGTTTTTTCTCATTATTACTCATTAGAGCTATCTTCATGAGTAAATCGTCTACTGCATCATCTTGATTACACACAACTATTTCTTCTCCATTAATTGCAATACCGGGTGGCGCTGACTGTGATAGTAGTATTTCAACATTAACATACTTTGAAACAATTTTCTTAACCTTATTAGCTACCTTACTACATCTCCAGAGGTCTTCAGGTGTTGAACTCAATATTACTAATTTGACCTTGTTCATTGCTTAAAGCCCCTAATTAGTTTTTATGCAGGCATTCACTATTAAAAGCAAGAAGGCTTTACGGAGTTCATCACAGAAAAGCTTATAAACTTTTAAGCTCTTTCATTACATTGAGGTAAGAAAAAATATAAGGTGAGATACTATGATGCGTATTAAAAAGCTTTATGAAGATGTGGATTTAGAAGTATTCAAAGCGCCTACGGAGGAGGAGTTAGAGAGCCTTATCAAAGAGATTATAAAGAGTAATGGTAGACCTATGATGTGGAAAGAGCTTAGAGAACTCTTTGCAGGTATTGCCGGTGAAGATAGATTAAGAAAGGTGCTGATAAGATTAATAGAAAGAGATGAGTTGATAGAGCTTCCTGACGGGGCCTTAGCGCTACCCGGCATGGAGCAAGACTACATACCAAGAAAAACCACTAAGAGAGTTAGACCATTAGTACCATCAAAGTTCAGAGAGAGGTGGGGCAACTTAGCTGCTAAGCTAAGGAAAGCGGGTTTACCTCTTGGTGAGGCAATGAAACAATTCAGGAGCTTTAGTGTTGCTGAAGAAGAGCAGGAGGAATTATTTGAAGAAGAATGACACTTATCGTAATCCCCTGGCCTTTGCCAAAACAAATTTTAAGTGAATTTATGTTAAGTTTCTGTTATGAAAAAGAATGCCTTCTGGTAGTTGTGAAAAAGCATCTATAAAGATAATTGGAAGAGTAGCTATTTTGAGATCTGAAAGAGGCTCTAAAGCCCTTATTGGAGTTGAGAATTTATGTTCGTTAGCTAAAAAATTAAACATATGTTTAGAAAATTACAGCTGTGACTAAAGCCTATACCTCTTTAATATATTTCTCATTTTCATGTACTCTCCATAGTTAATGAATGCCCTTCTCTTCAACATGTATTCTACTGGAGGGGCTTTATTCACCACATCAAGTATTTTATCTGTAACAACTATGCTAAAAGCATCACTTCCTGCTCCACTACCATAGGATACTGCTAGTATTCTAACTCCTGGCTTAGCATTTTCTAGTATCTTTGCCAATCCTATTAGCATTGCACCGTTATACGTGTTACCTATATACGGTGCTACAATACCTGGCAACACTTTTTCCTTAGGTATTCCCAGCATTAAAGCTACCTTTAGCGGAAACCTGCCATTAGGTTGGTGAAACACTGCATAGTCAAAATCTGATGGTTTAAGACTTAGCTCCTCCATTAGCAACTTTGCTGCTGATACAATGTGGTGAAAATATGCTGGCTCAGCTGTGAACCCCTCTCCATGCATGGGATATGGTACTCCGTCTCTACGCCAAAAATCTGGCGTATCTGTAACATATGATGCAAAGCCTTCGAAATATGCTACTGCCTCACTTTTACTTCCTATTACATATGCTGCACCACCACTACTTACAGTAAGGTCTAAGGCGTCGCCTGGGCTGCCCTGAGCTGTATCAGCACCTATTGCTAAGATGTAGCTTGCAAGCTGGCTCTCTACATGGGTAATCCCTAGCCTAATTGCCTCAGTTCCAGCCTTGCATGCAAACTCTAAATCCGCAGCTGTTTTCTTTGGCTTTATTCCTAATGCGTCAGCAACTATGGTAGCGCTAGGTTTTACAGCATAAGGCTTACTCTCTGTACCAAAGTAAACAGCGTCAATTTTTGATGGGGGTATGCCAGCCCGCATTAAGGCATACACAGAGGCTTGGTACCCAATAGTCACAGCATCCTCATCGACGTTACCAACGGCTTTTTCCTCAATCCAAATACTTGTAGCAGAGTCATAATCAAGTCCCCACATGTCAATTATATCATCAGCTCTCAACCTATACTTAGGTATGTAAACACCCCAACCAACAATGCCACTTCTATTGCATGTGGGCATTTTCAGAGCCTGAAAAAGCGAGTTGATTTAAGGGGATATTTAAAGCAAACTTTGCAATCGGATTTCTAAGTTTAAAGAGTGTACTGAACTAAAAGATTTAAAACAATTATATGCTAGTACTATACTTGTGTTGTGGACGGGGAGGTAATGCTATGGCTAAGCAAAAGGAAAGAGTTCAAATATGCAACATCGCAAATGACACCATTGTTAAGGCTTGCTTAGAGTGCTTAGAAAAAAACTGTGATGGTATAGCAATATACACAGACTACAACCCACTGCAATACCCACTCATAACAATTCACCTTATTGCTCTACCCTCAGAAAACATGCCGCAAGAACTTGCTGAACTCATTGGTGAAGTTATTATGGAAATCACAGCAAATCTTGACGCAATCCAAAAGCTTGGCCACTCTACTAGTGATGTCTTGGAATCCTTATTCAATTTGAGAATTAGATGCAGCAATGGCTGGATAATGTACGGCTATGTATCAGCAAGGTCACAATATGGTATTCCATACACTACTAAAACCTGGCTATATATTCCTGCTAGCAAAATTGAGGCTTCAAATCTTCAGCTTAGTGATGAAGAGCTAAGAACAGTAATTAAATTGGTGTATACTGTCATTGAGAAGGCGAAAAGAGTCCTTGAACTAGAGGTATTGTAATTCCCTAGGTTTATTAATGTAACTTAACATGCTCCATTCTATAGCAAACCCTGACACAGAAAATCGTAAGAACAAGTACTTTTACTGCATTTAAGACCATGCCTAATAATAGTTTTAATCTACGTAAGGTTCTTTCATAGATAAACACACAACTTCCTGTGAAGAGACTTGACATCACCATTGCATTTAATAATAGCTGAAGCTGGATTAGAACTTGTACCTAGGGAAATCGAAAAAGAGCCTTGCATAATCGCTGATGCCATGCGGAAAAAGAAGAAACCCAATGAAATTCTTTTAGACATTTCAATTCACTATAAAGCTATGAGAAGATTAGATAAATGGTTTAAGCGGGGAAGGCCTGACATTGTTCACATAGCAATGTTGCTATCATTATCTAGCCTTCTGAATATTGCTGGTCTACTAAGATTATACATACACACTATTGGGGATAAAGTAATTTTTGTGAATCCCAAGACTAAAATCCCAAGAAATTACAATAGATTTGTTGGTCTTATGGAACAGCTCTTGTTATTAGGTTCCACTCCTCCAAATTCTCCAAAACCATTACTATGGATAGAAAACCTGTCTTTGAAACACCTTTTGGAGAAGATAGACTGTACAGTAGCTATTCTAATGCATGAAAAAGGATCGCTTTTAAAACCCAAGGACTTTGGCAAGCTCATTGCGGGAAAAATGATGAGGAATGAAGTTGTGTGTATTGCTGTAGGAGGATTTCAACATGGAGATTTTGAAGAAAGTACTCTAAAGCTCTTCAATAGTAAGATATCCCTTTACCCCGCTCCCTTGGAAACATGGAGTGTTATATCGATGATTATTAATAGTATTGAGAATTCTGAAGACGTAAGTAAAGTTATTTGGAGCTCTTTATAATATGCTTATATCCTCACTACGAGAAGTTACATTAACATAAATTACTATAATAATTAATTAACTATTTGAAGCTATGGTATTTGAAGATACTTTAATGCTTTTATAAGGTTTTGCGGCGGTTTTGCTGCCAAAGCTATTGCTCCCATAAGAACTGCATCCCTTTCAAAAGGCGTAGGCTCTAGTCTGGGTACAGGTGTGACAACACCTGAAGACTTTTTGAGACCCTCCCTAATCTTATCAATTACAAGCTCTTTGTTTTGCAGTGCTACTGAACCGCCTACTGTAATTATTTCTGGGTCATAAAGATTTATTACATTTTCAAAGCCAGCCACATTGTACCTGTTAATCTCATTAATTATCTTAAGCGCTAGCTTATCTCCACTTTTAGCTGCTGTGTATAAAAGCTCAGAAGTTAGCAAACCCTCCTTATGCACTCTATAGACATGCGACTCCTTCTCCTCGCTACTAAGAGCCCACTCTTCTAATAGTAGGGATGCAAACTTGGGAATGTTAGCACCACCAGCATAAGCTTCCCAATGTCCATATCCACCACAACCACATTTCATCTTGCCTTTAATATCTATAACCATATGACCTATCTCATGAGCGTTTCCCATCTTGCCCAATAACAAAAGATCATTAACTATCATCCCTCCTCCAATACCTGTACTAATGGTTATATACACAATATTCTCATATCCTCTTCCTAATCCAAATAGCTTCTCACCCCATACTGCTGCCACACAGTCATTAGCCATTATCACAGGCTTTTTAAGAGTATCTTGAATAGGTCTAGCAGCTTCAAATGAATGTATAGGTATATTTGGAGCGTTTATTACAACACCTGTGGCTAAATCCATGGGGCCTGCCGTTCCAATACCTATCGCCTTTACGTACTCTAGATACTTACTGAAGGAGGCTCTTATAGTCTCTGTAATCAGATTCGCTATTGTATACCTGTCTCCTTCTCTGGGAGTTCTCATAGCAACTCTATCAATTATTACACCATCTTTAGAGGCAACAGCTATTCTAATCCAAGTACCACCTATATCTATACCAATGTAGTACTCCTTCACACTACCGCACCATGCATGTCAGAACTCTTACCGTACATCATCATATCAGTTAGGAGGTGCATACATCACTAAAAAGCTAGAGTAACTTTAATAGCATAAAAACCTTCTTGAGCATTGTATGGCCGTGTGGGAGTATTGCCAGAGAGCCCTTGCTGCAACACTCTGCTTCTGTAAACCTTGCAAACCCATCAAATTTTTCAAGACCTTTATAGGAGATTATCACTGGTACCGGGTCACTTGTATGTGCTTTAAATTCTGGAGGAGTGGCGTGGTCTGCTGTAACAATGATAGCTATATTACTGAGATCCACAGCATTAAGTAATGGTTGTACATAGAGCTCATCTATGTCCTCTATAGATTTAACCTTTCTAATTTTATCTCCATCGTGACCGGGTTCATCAGGACCCTTTAAATGAACATACACAACGTCTACAGTCTTTAAGAGCTCAAGTGTTGCCTTTAGCCTCTCTTGCAAATCTTTTTTTGTATCACCTGTTGGAGGAAGTACTTCGGCTACCTTCATGCCTAGTAGCTTGCCAATACCCTTTTCCACAGGCATTTCAGCAACAATACCAAATTGTAAGCCATATAGTTGAGAGACGGACTTAATGTTTGGATACCTATCTTCTGCATCTCTGAGAAGAACTGCGTTAGCCTTTGGAAGACCTTTCTGAGCTCTAATAATGTTCACTGTATGGTTTTCGAGAACCTCAATAGCCTTCTCTGTGAATTCGTTAACAAGTTCGCATGTTACTCTAGCCTCCTCTGTATCATCTAAGGGAATGCAATTAGCTATGTAAGGCTCAAACTTATTTAAAGCTATGGATACCCTACCCACGCGCCCATAAGCAGGATCTGTATTTGAAACATTAGCTGAGAGTCTTTTTTCAATGCTACCAATAATTACAACAGCTCGATGACCTATGCTTGCAAAAACTCTTACATAACCGCCATAGCGGTGTAGCTTCATACCATCTAAGCTTTTCGCAAGCTCTTTAGCCTCATTAGATGAAAGACTTCTGCCAACTCTCCTATCAACAATTTTCTTACTTTTGTAATCAATTGTAGCAAAGTTAGCTCTAAACGCAACTTCAAAACTCTCTCTAATGTCTACACCTATGCCAAGAGCTTCTAAAAGCCCTCTACCAACATTAATGCTTTTCGGATCATAACCAAGAATTGAAAAAACAGCTGCATCGCTTTCCGGAGCTGTTTCACTATCTATTGGATAAAAGCAGCCTCCAACAGCTTCTTGAGCTAGTTTATCTAAACCTGGAGTTCTTGCTATCTCAAGAGATGTGGGTCTGCGTTTCAAGCTATCGGCTACACCATCTAAAACAAGCAGTATTACTTTCAAAGTCGTATCACCGAAAAAGGTTCCTTAAAGATTAGGCAGATAAGTTTTATCATTGGTTTATAGTCTTGCTCTTGAGAATCAAAGAGCATAACTGTTATATACAGTATAAAAGAATTTTAAGCTAGATTGATATATAGTATGCGAGGTACGAATGTGTTATACTCAAAGGTAAGAGTGTGTCACTGATGAAAGCTGTTTTCACAAGTGTAAGGAAGGTAATTAGGATTGGTGAAAGAAGTATAGGTGTTACAATACCAAAAGAGTGGTTACCAATAATAGGGGTAGGCGTAGGTTCAAGTGTTGAAGTGTCACTGGGTCCAGGGTATCTTCTTGTAAAACCTTTATCAACAGTCCATCCAAAAATAACTCAAATGATAAAGATAAAGCATGAAGATGTAGAAGTACTCTCAAGACTAATGATAGCAAGTTACATTGAGGGTTTCGATACCATAACAATTGATGAAGGAAAGGATGCTGCTAGAACAGCTTTTCAAAAAATTGCTACAAGACTTCCAGGAGCTATAGGTATGGAGGGACCTGCATTTAAAGTCAAAATCTCTGTAGATGAATTTAATACGGATCTAAATGAAGTAATCAATGCTATGAGAGCTACACTTTCAATGATGTTTGACATGATAATAGATTACTTTATTACGGGTGATAGAAAGAAACTTGAAGAAGTGCTTAAGCTTGATGATGATTTAGATAGGTTACATTTCTTAGGCATGAGAACTATAAAGAGAACAGCTTTTAGAGACCCCTCGCAGGCAATTGACAACTCTATTGTCATAAAAAGTCTTGAACACATAGGTGATACGTTAGATAGAGCCTCAACAACTCTACTGAAAATAGGCTTTGACACATTCCACACTAGTGAAAAATGTAAAACTATATTTAAAGACATGTTTTCAAAAGTCTCATCATATGTATCAAAAGCTATAAACTCCTTGATGAATCAGAACCTGACATTAACTATGAAAACTCTCATAAGCAGAGAAGAGCTAGCAAAAGAGGTATTAAGTAGTGTTTCACCGTGTCTTGATATACCGGGAGTTTTAGCAATAGCTCACGAAGCTATTGTAGCTATTTATGAAGCTGCTGAAATAGCTGAAGTTGCCACGAACAGAGCCTTACTGTCTGTTGGAAAACTTGAGACTACTGCTCCAAAAACTGAGATTCCTTTAGAATCTTCTGAATAACCTCAATAATTGTTAAAACCTTTCTTATAGTTTCCTCAGCAATATAGACGAGGTCCTCGCCTATTAATCCCTTCCTCCTAGCCTCTTCCAGCTGCTCTAAATCTACAATTCTAACATTGTTTTTAACTATAGCTACATCAACAAATAAGTCCAAATATTTTATGAAGGTGCTAGCTGGGCATATCTCTGGAGGAGTATTTATATTTATATACATTCCCTTCTCTAAACCATTTCTATCAAAGTATGCGTGAACAATGAACCACTCATCTATAGGTATTAGTGTGAGGGCTATATCACCAGCCTTCTTCTCTACACCAAGCCCATTGTAAATACCGTCTCTCTGTATAATTCTCTTACCCACTAATGCTAATCCAAACTCGGTTTCAAGGACTTTTAAAATTGTTAGAGGACCTATTTCGCTGTATCCCCTACCTGGAATTTCATGCCTTAATATAACTTCTTTACCAACAATGCTACGTACTACAAATTCTTTGATTTCCTTTTCAAGTAAATCTCTAGAGGTTTTTGATGCTATGTGATCAAGGAGCTCAACACACACATCAAGGTGTTTTCTACATGTTCTGAAAACATGGTGATAGGGCGATGTTGGTACAACAGTATTTCTTACAATATCTAGATATTCTTTTGAGGCTCGTGATAGTGTTATAAAGGCTATAGTCTCACCAAAACTTATTATGCGAGGCTCTATTACGCTCATACTCCTCAGTTTCCTTAACTCTTCCATCGCTGCCTCGAGATCTTTAGCAATAACCTCTAACGGAGCTGACTTAGCAGAACTTCTCCACCTTATACTAAATCCTTGCCTTACCGCCTGACTTGCTAGCGAGCTTAATAGGGATTTTCTCTCATAATCCCGTATATGCTCACTAAAGAACACTTTACCCTCTTTATCGTCTAGCAGTACTAGGGTATCCTTGAGCACAGCTATGCCAGGCAAGGTTATGGCTTTACCATTGCCAAGCCGCTGGCTGGGCTTGACTATGTGTGTTATCACAATAGCTCCTTCAACGCACTCTTTGATGTCCTGTATTACTACCTCCCTATCTTCACCAATTTTACCTATGCATCTGCCTAGCCTATCGTATCCCATTACCCTAACAGCTATAGTAGTGTAGGGTCCTAGCTCCTCATAGACTGTGACTATAAACGGTATTCTTGAAGTTATCTCATCAAGCAAGGCTTTAACAGCATCACTATGCCCTATCACTATTAATGTACTTGGATCTTCGTCACTTTCCTTAATAGTTGCATGAGGTATGGCAATAGCTTTTTCCTCTATTCTGAGTCTCTCAGCGATGCTCCTAGAGACGTCAACAAGATCAAATCCTGCATCAAGTATTATTTTTGCTAATGCAGTAGCATAAGGACCTCTAACTCTATAGCAATACATCACATAAACCTCTCTAAGTAGCTAATCCTTGACTGTTTCCAAAATAGATATTGCTTGCCAGAGGAGAGTTCTAGCGTGAAGAGGCATATTAGGATCTTGACTTACCTCATCTAGCACTCCAACAGCATTAGCTGCACGTACACCTGGCGTAAGGTTTCTCTCATTTAGTGCTCGTATTGCAAACATAGCAGCTCTTCTAATATTCCTAGGAATTGATGGGTCATTCATTACCCTATTTAGGATCATTAAAGCCTGTCTTATCTTTGCTTCATTATCGTATTGAGCCAATCGCGAATCAAATCTCTTCTGAATGTTAGAGCCAGCCTCTCTTTGACTACCACTCTCAGCAACCATAACTCACACCTCTAAGTTCTTTGCTTTTGTTTGCGAGTTTATAGGTTTGACTATTGTTAGCATCTTACCTTAAAGACTCAATATACATATTCATACAGGTTTATAAAATATTATAATAATTATAGTGCAAGAGGCGGGCAAGTCATGGTGTTAATCAGGTGGCATGGACATGCATGTTTTGAAGTTGTAACTTCAAAAGGTACTGTCATAGTTATTGACCCTCACGATGGCTTTAGCATAGGTTTAAAACCACCACGAGTTCAAGCTGATATTGTTTTAATAACGCATGAGCATTTCGATCACAATGCCTATGCTATTGTTGCTAAGCCTAATGCTCAAATCCTTTCAATGTTTATAGGAGAAAAGACCTTGGATGATATCCACATAAAAGGTGTTGAAGCGTATCACGATAGGGAAAGGGGTAGAAGAAGAGGTAGGACATCACTTTACAAAATAGTGGTTGATAATATTGCATTTGTACACCTAGGAGATTTAGGACATGAACTAAATGAAAAGTATAGCAAGAACTTTGGAAGTATAGACATATTAATGATACCTGTTGGCGGGACCTATACCATTGACCACAGATCAGCATGGAGCGTAATAGAAGTTTTAAAGCCAAAAACTGTGATACCAATGCATTACTGGGTAAAAGGTCTTAACCTTCCCCTAAGACCAGTAGAAGATTTTCTCTCATTAAAACCTGATGATTGGGAGTATAGAAAAGTAGAAACAAATCAATTAAATATTGATGCAAGCAGCATACCAAATAAGGTAATATATGTTCTAACATTACCTTAAATACGCATTAAACAACTTATTTTTTCCTATGCACTCTTTATGTTAAGAAAGCTCATGAACTATACACACGACACCCAGTGTGATATTGTCTTAAAATACGCTATTCGCTGATTACTTTCAACAACATTTTTTAATGCATTGTAGTTCTTCTTTACTAGTTTAAAAAGCATTACACTATGCATGATGACGCCTATGCCTCATCTGAAAAGTGATGTTAGAATCCCCGTCTGAACATCACCTTAGAGTTTCTCAACCTTTATGAGCCTGCTTTACACACGCAGAAAATTCGTCAGCATACTTTAATAGAGTGTTAGAGGCTATGCTTAGTGCTTTCATTATTAAAGACCTTTTCGCCACAATATCAACCACATTGCTTAAGGGTATTTCATCTACAAAATTATTTATCTTCAGCTTTACCGACTTATCATTAACTGCGATATAGTGATTTTTTAAATGAGCTACACCTAGTTCAAAGCCGTCATAAAAAATACTCACATATGGATTTAGCCTAGCCAACACGATGCGAGACCTGTCCTCAGCGTAAAACCATTTGTAACAGACCCGACCCACCTTTAGCTCTCTGAATACACTGTCTAATGCTACTACCTTATTCAAGAAGTTTTTAATGGAGACAGCAAAGGATGTTAGCTCTGAAAGTACTTGCAAATACTTTTTGTTTTCCTTGCTACTTACGGCTTTCCTTAGCATAGCTTCATACACCTTCTCAAGTGTTGTAATGTATTCCAACACCCTAGTCATATTCAATATGTTTCACCATAAACACTAAAACCACTGTCATAATGCTTTGAAAGAGGTTTATTAACCTACATGATGTTGCAGGTCTTAAAACGCAAAACAAGGTTTCACACTTTCCTAACAACTCTAGTAGCTAACTAATAACAAAAAGATAGATGAAAAAGACCCCTTAGCAAGACTATAAACCACCATGAGGTAAACAAGGGTGGGCTTTAGGAGATAAATCATCTGAGCACGCTAATACCATATTTGATAAAGCAGCTATAGCAAATTCTACGCACTTCATCTAATTCTATTGCACAGCCATGACATATTTTTCTATTACACTCAATACATCTTGAGGTCGCTAGTGCAGTTCTACATATATCGCACTGTGTTTCTGCACATGCAAGACATCTTTCAAGTCTTTCATTATAATGCTTTTCACATACATATCTACCACATACGAAGCATACAAATTTAGAAGGCTTTTCACCACAAAGCTCACAGTTTTTTGCATATAAGCTTAATATCATTTTTATATCTCTGTACTTAAGTGGGGATGACCTTAGGAGCTCCTCTGATAAGTGATGTTGGGTGGAGCGACGGGGACCCTGCAAATTATCTAAGCACCACTTTAGAAGTAATTATATGCAAAAGGCTTTACCTACATCTAAACCTTTTAAACCATAATCTTTTGTGGAACAAAATAGCTGTCTACAGTTCTTCAGAACTTCAGATACCTCTTGAATGCTACTACCAATGTAGAGCCTGACTCCCACATCCACATATTTTGTAAAAGCATCTCTATATCTAAATGCATTCTTAATACTTGAAGCTATAATTATCAATACAAAGCTCTTCTCACGGTTTTTCCTAACCTCAAACACGACTCGCTCCAACAAATCACTAATATTGTCCTCAGAAATTTTTTCAGATACTAACACACACATCATCTTTCCCATACCCACTTACTTCCGTCTTTATAATCAAACACCTTTATGCCTAGAGATAAGAGCTCTTGACGTATTCTGTCGCTTAGCTCATAATCTTTCCTTTTTCTAAGCTCTGCCCGCACTTTAATTATTAGATCAACAAGTTTTTCAATGACATCTAAATCGACCTCTACCCTATCCTTCAATTGCTTATCTAAAACACCTAGAACAGCATTAAAATTTGAAAGTATTGTATATGCCCTGAGCGCGTGCTCCAGCCTCTCTCTGCTTTCAATTTCCTTAAATACCAGCGATACAACTCCATTTATAGCTTCTAGTGCTTTAGGAGTGTTGAAGTCGTCCGACATAGCTTTATGAAATGCTATTTCATACTCCTCTAACTTAGACAGCATAACGATATCTTTGTCTGGTAGGTGGTGAGCTATAGTGGAACTCTTAATAACCTTCTTCAATACCTCTACGGCTGTTACCAATCTCTGATACAGTGCCCTAAAGCCCTCCATTACATTCTCTTCAAACTCTAACTGCTTTCTGTAGTGAGCTGAAAAGACCCAGAGGCGGAGCACTTCCGCACCCCACTTGCTTAGAGCATCCTTGGCTGTAATTACATTGCCTAAGCTCTTACTCATCTTCTCTCCTCTAACTGTTAGGTACCCCATGTGTATCCAGTACTTTACCCAAGGCTTTACACCATAGGCTGCCTCTGCCATTGCAATTTCATTTTCATGATGAGGAAATATCAAATCCTGCCCTCCTCCATGGATATCAAATTGCGCACCCAGGTATCTGCTGCTCATGACAGCACATTCTGTATGCCACCCTGGTCTTCCACGACCCCAGGGAGAGTCCCACCAAGGCTCACCAGGCTTTGCTGCTTTCCAAAGGGCAAAGTCATACGGATTTCTCTTTTCAGCTAAGTACTCCTCTTCCTGACGCCACTCCTCACTTTTACTCCTTTTTGACAACTTGCCGTAGTCTAAAACTGTTGAGACATCGAAATACACAGAGCCACTAGGAGCTACATAAGCATGACCTTTTTCAATAAGCTTTTCTATAAACTCTATGATTTCCTTGATGTGCTCTGTGACGCGTGGATGGACATCAACAACTACACCAAGTTTTTGAAGCACCTCTAAGTATTCCTTAGTGTATCTATTAGCTACCTCATTCCACGATATTCCCTCCTCGCTGGCCCTCTTGATTATCTTATCATCTATATCTGTAATGTTCTGTACGTGGTACACAGTATATCCTCTAAGCTTAAGGTATCGCTTTATGTAATCAAATGATAGGTAGGCTCTCACATGCCCTAAATGTGTATGGTCATAGACTGTTGGACCGCAGAAGTACGCTTTTACAATCAGCGGGTTTAGTGGCTGAAAAGGTTCCATAGACCTAGTTAAGGTGTTGTAGATGTGAATATCTAATGACACAAAGGTTTTTCACCATAAAAGGCATTTAGTGCCCTATGAGCTTATAAAGCTTACTGCTGTACAATAGAGAATGCGGTATAAGATAGTTTATATTTATAAATACAATACAGCATCTAAACTCCTGGTGCACATATAGTGTCATATCATCAGTTTAAGAGGAGAGGTAATTTCATTATTGATGAGAGGTTTGTAGGTAGAAGCATAGAGGTTTATACAATTGATGGAAACAAACACATGGGGCTTGTTGATGAAGTTTCTAACTATGAAATAGGAATGCTTGTTGAGAACACAGCTATAATAATTCCGCGATCATCAATAGTATACATGGTTACAGGGCAAAGCGATGTACATGGATATGGAGAGTGTTGTGAAAAAGATTTTGTTCTTGATGAAGAATTCATAGGTTCAGACATAGAGGTAAAGCTCATCAATAATAATAATATAAGTGGAAGGCTTGTAAAAGCACTTAGAAATGAAATTGCTATACTGCATCAAAATAGAGCCTATGTAATTCCGCGAAGCGGAGTTGTGTACATAAAGATTTTGAAGAGGTTGTGATATGAGTTTTAATGTTATAATAACCTTAGAGCCTTCAAAGGAAAATCTCGATTGGGCTTTTTCTCAAATAAATAGCTGTGTTGGAACTTCATATGTTATAGTCAGAGTTAGACCATCAATAGTACTACTTAGTGTACCTGATCCCTACAAATTCTGGTTTGAGATGAAGAAGTGTATTTATGGTAAGGACACCCCCTTGCATAGAGTTATACCTGTCGACACTGTTGTTGAGCCCCTAATAGACAGGGTTACAGAAAAAGCACAGCAATATGCCCTTTCCAGGATTCCTGAACACGCTACCTACAGAATCACGTTGCATGGAAAGGTGTTCATGGTTGATGAAAGGGGTAGGCTTGTAAAAATGCACTCAATAGATGCTATAAAGGTTATAGCTGAGAAAATAAATAGAAAAGTTAATTTAGACAATCCTGAATGGGTTGTGTACATAAGGACTGTAAGTGTTAGGAGGTGGAATATTGTAACAGCAATTAGTGTTGCAAAAGCTGTAGTTTTCAAGAATATTAGAATTGGAGAGCCTATAAATCCGCTATAGCTTCTTTAAGGCGCACTCCTCTACTTATCTGCAGAAGCTTAAGTGCAATAGCTACGACAATGATCACTATCCCCACAATGGCGAGAATATGTGCATAGGGTTGTGCACTTTGAAAGAGGGTGTTGAGTATGTTTAAATTTTGAATTGCTGAAGCATTTCTTGCTTGCCAGTACTCAGAGGAAGGAAGCGGAATTGCTTTCACCTAATCTTTCCATATTTTCCTAGAGCTATTCTTACCTTATCCACATCTGAAATATAGAATCGGTATGCATAACGAGTTGTTTTATCATATATTTCAAAGAATCCTCTATGAGCGTTGATTTCAACGGAATACCTCCTTTCATCAATAGGAAACTTTATGACTAGATTTCCTGCCTTAATTCCATCGCTTCTAATCTCATAGCTGTTCACAAGCATTATTAATTTCTTTGGCGTTGTGAGGTATGTCACGCCTCTGATTATCCCTATGAGCAGTGAATAAAAGATGACATAACCTAGAAACCTCATATAATGTTCACTATTGGTCATAAAAGGTTGAAGTAAATACGACTGAATCATGCCAGCAAAAATAAACCACATTAATAGAGGTACTATAAGCATTAAAATCATGAACATTGACTGCCGGCTCAACTCTTTTCCTAATTCCATGTCCCTAGACATCAAATTCAAAATTTCTTCTGAAGATGCCTTTGCTACTACACTGCCCTTGATTTCCATGGCTTTTCTCTTTGTTGTTAGTCTTGGAATAATTGTAGCGAAAGTCATGAATATTAATATGTAAAGTATGCTTATCAGCCAAAACCATGATGATCCGGGAGGCACATATGTTGAAATTGCTGAAAACACTAATATAAATGCTATTGTTGACAGCAACATGTACAGCGTACTTCTTGTTAAAGCCATTTAACACACCTATATTTTGAACTATGAATAAGTTATTTTGGTTTAAAAAGAATTTTGGTTTAAGACTTCCCATGGCTTTTAAGCTTTGTTATGAGTATTTTGTCTCCATCAGCTTTTACTGCTACCTGCTCAACTATGTTTTTGCTTCTACAAACAGGACATAGATACGCGTATGTCATTACAACCTCGCGACTCTTGTACTTATTTGTTTCTATTGTTAATACCAATGGTGCTCCGCATTTCAGGCATGTGTTAACATATCGCCTTAGCTGGTACATTGCTACCTCCTCAACACTTCTTCTAATTGTACGTTACTGAAGTCATCGAAACTGCAGTGCTTTCCCTAAGAGTATTTGTTAGAAAAGTTCAAATAAACTTTTTTGACTTCGTTCTCAAAGCTTTGTGCATGAGTTGGGGTCTTAATGCTTTTAGTAGAATTAAAAATAAAAAGAATTGTAAATGAAATTAAGAGGCTTTTTGATGTTGACATAGTTTTGCTGAAAGACATAAAAACTCTATCCTATCTCTTTTCAGAGCTTTACAATCCGCCACCAGAGGAGGTTTCAATACTTAGTGTATTAATTGATGTGAAAAGCTTAGCTGTAACAGCTTATGTTTCTCTTCTGGATTATCAGAGAGTGAAAGAGCTGTATGGTAGTGCTCAGTCAATTAGTTTTGTACCCGTATTCTCACACGCCTTAGCGTTGCCAGAAGGTGTTAAGGTGTTATCACTTAATGATATGAGAAAAGAAGTGAGAAAAGCTATTAGTAATGCAAAAGCGTTTGCTACCGATACTGCATCGCTATGCAAGCAGAGGTTATGTAGTAACGTAAAGCCCGTTATTGAAGTGCTTCGAAGACGTAAGATAGAAACTGAGTTAGAGCTAATTAAGAAGGCTATTGAAGTTGCTGAAAAAGCTATTGCTGAATCGCTAACATTTGTAAGCCCCGGTATAAGTGAAAAGGTTTTGAGCGGTAAGTTAGTAGATATGGCTATGGCTTTAGGAGCTGAAGGTGTGGCCTTCAGCCCTATAATTGCTATAGGAAAGAATAGTGCAAAGCCTCATCACACTGTACAAAATACTACATTTAATGGTTGCGAGCCTATACTAATTGATTTTGGTGTTAGAGTTCAGGGCTACGTATCAGATGTAACCAGGATGATAATTCCAAAGAGAGTATGCAATGAATATGCAAATGCTGAAGAACATGCCTTGCACATAAGTGAGGTTATAGATCATGTAATTAATATTGCAAAGCCTGGTCTTGCAACTAAGGCTTTAAATGATGTGGCCAGGGAGAAGTTGAGAAAAAGATGTTTGGATGTTTACTTTATTCATGGTCTTGGACATGGTATAGGCATAGATGTCCATGAGCCGCCTCGAATATCGTCAAGCTCTAAAGATGTGCTGCTTTCAGGCGATGTCATTACTGTAGAGCCTGGGGTGTACATTTTCAGTAAGTATGGTATTAGAATTGAGGAAGACATCCATATTACTGAGAACTCTAGTAAACTCTTAACTACATCTCCTAGAATCTTGTATTTATAGAGTGTGAACCTCCTCTATGAAAAACCATAGAGTTAAGCTATTTGAACCAGTTATAGATTCCGAAGACATTGAAGCTGTAGTTGAAGTTCTAAAATCTGGGTGGCTTGCTCACGGACCCGTTGTTGAAGCTTTCGAAGAGGAGTTTGCAAAGTACATTGGCGTGGACTATGCTGCTACTGTAAGTAATGGGACAGTGGCCTTGGCGCTCGCCCTTAAGGCACTAGGTGTAGGAACTGGAGATAAGGTGCTGGTCCCAGATTACACATTCATTGCCTCTGCTACTAGCGCTATGTTAATTGGGGCTCGACCTGTATTTGTAGATGTTGATTATAGGAGTTTTAATGTGAGTGTTGAAGAGGTTCTTAAGAGAGTTGAAGAGGGGAATGTCAAGGCTATAGTAGCTGTGCATCTTTTTGGACACCCAGCT
>JAJHQM010000046.1 GCA_020833345.1 Ignisphaera sp. | reverse complement strand
CCCACCTCCTCACATCTATAAATACCTCGGCACCCTTAAACACGTGCTCAACAAGTTTAATGACCTCTTCTGCTATAAGTTCAAAATGGCTAGGCCTCACATAGCTATGTATAAGGTATGCCATGGAAACACGTGCAACGCTCTTCAAAACCTTGGCAAGCTCTGCAAAGTCTATACCATCAACCCTCATAACTCCCCGCAACCCCCAGTCAAATACTTTCTCAACTTTAATGCTAAGCCTATTAGAAATTACTTTGAGTAGGTACTCCATGCAACGCCCTTTCGCAAAGGGTTCGAAAAGCAGAAGTACATCCATTTTAATGCAACACTCTAAAACTTAAGGGTGTAATGTGGTCTTAGCCCAATCCTCATGTAACTACTTTTTCTAATACCCCTTTTTCTATAGCCATTTTCAGCTCCCTGGCTATTCTCCTACCAGTGCTCATAGGCTCATCCCAGTATAGGTATGAGTAGGGGCTTCCATTTACATATATGTTTGTACCTGCAACTATTCTTCCAGAGAACTCAAACACCCTTATCTCCATGTCCTCCCCTATTATACTCTCTAAGCAGAAAGGCCCAATTGCACCAGGCGGTAGCATTCTTTTTGTAGCCTCTACAAACCTTACTCCATACTCAAGTACCTTTGGCAATAAGCTTTCGCGTAGAACAAGAGGTATGTTGCCAACAACAACAAATGTTGGTTCTAGATCAAGCTCTATACTGAACTTTGGCGGCAATCTCTTTAAGCCGTCAATGTTTGTTTCATACCTTATATCAGCTCCCAACATCTCTACTCTATCAAGAACAGGGCTGTAGAAGTAGTGATAGTATGCAGGAACTCCAAATAGGTACTCCTGAATCATTGCCTCCTCAAGCGAGTTCAAAAGTCCTTCCTCAACCCTCTTTCTAAGCCCCTCTAAAACCTCTTTGCTATTCTTAGCCAGAAAGTAACCCCTACCACCTTTAGCGCCAGGAAGCTTAACAATGACAAGCCTGTCAATCTCTTCACCAACTTTGTAAAGCCTTGGTGTCGGAATGCCAGCTTCTTGAAGCAATTTCATTTTAGCCCACTGATCAGCTTCAACTCTAAACAACTTTCTCAAGCCAAATATTGGAACCTCAATGCTTTCAGCACACTCAAGCCCCACATACTCGACATAGCTTCCATGAGGAACTATAACAGCGCTAAGCTTCTTCAGCTCTTCAACAACATCCCTTCTGCACAACTCCCTCCAACTTCTCAAAACAATGAAGTAGTCTATCAAATGTTTAAACTGCTTATAAAACCACAGCCTATTTTCTACAACAATAGCCACAGTCCTGAACCCCTCCTGCTTAGCGCCACGGAATATCTGAAGAGAAGAGTGACTAGCTAGAGTAGCTATAGAAATTGCATTGAAATCATACTTCTCAAGAGCTTCTTTACTCATTGCTTCTCCATGTAAAGCTTCTAGTAGGGGCATAATAAAGACTTATTTACACAAGTAATACAAGTACTTAGCCCTTGCCGGTAATAATTTGCTGGATAAAAAAGTTTAATTGTATTTAGAAGCTGGTATCGCAGGCCATGATTTTGCTTATAGCCACTTTTTAATACCCAGAGTTTCATCTGTTATTTTGATAGACTCTTCAGCTCTTTCCCTAAGCCTCGTCACAGCACGTATTGCATCGATATTCTCTGGAACTATTATAGCCTCTTGGTGAACTGCGTAAGTAAGCATTATCTCT
Source organism: Ignisphaera sp. (assembly GCA_020833345.1). GTDB lineage: Archaea > Thermoproteota > Thermoprotei_A > Sulfolobales > Ignisphaeraceae > Ignisphaera. The sequence goes on along the minus strand of JAJHQM010000046.1, from coordinate 6,145 downwards.
TCTCCGTTTACCCAGATGCTGTCACTCCACACAATATTTTCATAGATATCTCCTTGTGGTCTCCCAAGGTCTCTAGCCAGCTCCCTTAGCTCTGCTGTGGATATGAGCATATCCCCACTTACTAATAGTATGCGTGGAGTGTTGACTAGTGTTTCAAGGACCTGATTGCTAGTTACAGGCTTTTCTAGTGTGAAGTGTAGCATGTGTATGTGTGCTAGGGTGGTGGGGGCAGCTATGGCATATGTAACTATGTCCAAGTCCTTGATAACTGTTTTAACATCTAGTGCGTGATGCGATGGGGGTTTTGGCGGGTCTAGGACATAACCTTCAATAGGGCCTCTGTTAATCTCCTTTAAGTCAGCTCCTCTCCTAGCTATGAACCCCCTCACGCGCTTTATTTTACCAAGCTGTGAAATTGCGTATATCATTCTTAGCAAGCCTGTTGTATTGCAAGACACAACCCTTACATAGTTCTTGCCCAGAGCTTCACTATAGTTCACAAGAGCGTTGAAGCTTACATCAGCAACATCAGCTTTTTCACCTCCTTGGAAGAGTGCTTTGCGCCCGAAGCTCATATAGAGCTTCTTATTCGCAGCACCTATTCCACCAGGTGTTGCATCTACAACAACATCAACAGATTTTACAAGATCTTCAAGCAAGCCGTGAGCCTTTATGCCGCGTTTTTCAAATGCCTCAATTTTATCTTTTGTTGTGTAAACCTTTATACCCTTCTTAACAGCAGAGATGACCTCCCAGTTTGGCACAACTGTTGCAATGCCGACTAACTCCATGTCTGGTTGCAGAGTTGTAGCCCACGCAACCCTCTTACCTACAGTTCCATACCCAACAACTCCTACTTTTACCTTCATGAGGGAACCACCTTGAAAAACCTCTTATATGATAGCTCCAGAGCTTTTAAAGCTGGAAGCTCCTCACCTGCTAAGGCCATGAGTAAAGCGCCGCCAGCTGTTGATATGTGAATACCTTTCTCCCTAACAACCCCTACTTCGCTAAGCATTGAGCTTATGTGCCCACCCCCTATAACAACATATGCACTGCTTTTAAGAGCCGCCTCTAGCAGTGCTATTGTACCAGATCTGAACCTAGGGTCTTCAACACGACCAGCAGTACCCTTCATAACAACAACTGATGCGCTTCTAATAATTTCTGAAAAAACTGAGGCTGTATAGGACCCTATATCAAGTGGTATGCCAGTGGCACTGCTTAGAGGCTCTTCAGCAATACTTCCATCAGCTTTAAGTACCTTAGCATCGTACGGAGTCTCTATGGGTATGCCGAGGCTTAGAACCTTCTTAGCCTCAGCTATTAGTGGTGCAAGGCCTCTCTCTTCAAGAAGCTTTGAAATGGAATTGCTTACCTTTCCGCCTTTAGCTACGTGAAAAACTAAGCCCACAAGACCGGCTGTAATCACTTTGCATTCAATACCTTTCTTCGCTAACAGCTCCACAACCTTTATCATGTCCTTAACTTTAGCTCCTCCAAGCACAAAAACCTTTAAAGAGCCTTTAGAAAGCAGCCTATCTAATGCTTCGAGTTCCCTCTTCATAACGTATCCAATTACTGAAGGAAGGACAGCTGGAAATCCTACTATAGAAGGCTGTGCTCTGTGGGCTGTTGCAAAAGCATCGAATACAAAGTAATTGAAGTGTGGTGCAAGCCTTCTAACTAAATACGTCTTTGCGAGTCTCTCAGGCTCTCCCTCTATGAGCTCTTCTGAAACAAGCCTAACGTTATCAAGTAGCAGAATTTCGCCATGCCTTAGGCTCTGAATAGCCTCACAAGCAGCAGGTCCCATCACATCGTTAACGAACCTCACCTCAACTCCGAGAACCTCCTCAAGCTTTTTAGCATGGTTTTCTAGCGTCACAAAATCACTATCGCCAGGCCTTCCCTGATGAGAAAGCACCACTACAGCCGCTCCGCGGTTGAGCAAAGAAAGTAGTGTTTGACTATGTGCCCTTATTCTAAAATCATCCAAGATATTGCCATTTACATCAATAGGAACATTGAAATCCACTCGAACAAGAACCTTCTTATTGCCTACATCAATATCATCTAACGTATAAAGTTTAGGTACTAGCAATACGTGTCACACCTATATAACTCATACTTAAAGCTTATAAGCTTTATACTTATTGTTCTAATACTAAATATTGCACTCTTTTTAACTTTTTCACATTTGCTCTCTAACTTCACTAAAGGACCTTACAGAAGGCACACGCATTTTAAGTAAGGGAGTAGTTACTGCTGTAATGTGCTTAGTAATGCAAGCATTTTTCTAGCGTTGTCTAGCATCCAGTGATTGTTATTGAAAAACACATAGACTTTCTGTGGCTCAAGGCTTAGAATAGTGTTTGCCAGCTCCTTGAGCTCTTCTTCCGAGTATTCATAGGCGTACCACTCTGTAACTCCGTGCAATCTGAGGTAGACTATGCCATTTGATGACACTATCCACCTCCCTATTGGCGAGTCTATTGAAACTACTGTAAGTCTGCTCTCTCTAAACACCTCAAGTGCCTCTTTATTGAACCAGCTCGAGTCCCTGAACTCCACAGCCATTCTAATACCCAGGTTTGTAAACTCTTCAAACTTCTTAATTCTCTCAACATTCTCTTCACTAAACTTGAAGGTTGGCGGAAGCTGAAAGAGGTAGAAGTCTATATAGGGGTCAAGGGGCTTGAAAAGCTCGTAAAACCTGATCCATACTTGGTAAGAGCTCTCCCTGAGTCTATGCACATGAGTTATGCTTCTATGCACCTTTACAGCCCACCTAATGGGCTTAGCAGCTGTTTTCCTAGCCCAGCTTGCAACCTGGTTTCTAAAGGGAAACCTATAGAAAGACGCATTAAGCTCTACAGCATTCAGTCCAGAGTTCTTAAGATACCAGTCGAAAGACCCATCCTCATTCCAATCATAAAGCCAACCTGAAGTGCCTACAAAAACCTCCAACTTTCACAACCTTTGAATTAAAAGCAAAACACAATATTTAAGCTTGTTTTTCAAGTAATGCCTAAAAAGACTGGCAATTGTATATCTAAAAACATGTTACTCCATGTTATACACTTCAGTATAAGCTTTGCTTAAATTCTTATCTCATTATGTTAACACCTTAGGTGAGTTCTATGATTGTAAAGTATAGAGACGTGTATTTATTAGCTGCTTTGAGAACTGCTATTGGAAGGTTTGGAGGGGCTTTTAAAGATCTTCACCCAGCTGATCTAGCAGCTCCTTTGATTAAAACAGCTGTGGTGAGTCTTGATCTAAAGCCAAGTGATATAGATCTTGTTGTACTTGGCCATGTCATAAGGGGAGGATCTGGGCAGCTTACAGCAAAGCAAGCAGTTGTTAAAGCTGGTCTTCCACCAACAATACAGGTTATTAATGTTGATCACGTATGTGCGTCAGCCATGGAAGCTGTTCACTTAGGAGCTTTGCACATATCCTATGGAGCAGCAAAGCTTGTGATTGCTGGCGGTATGGAGTGCATGAGCTATGCTCCTCTGCTTCTTCCAAACGCGTTTAGATGGGGAGTCAGGTTTATTCTTGGGAGAAGAGTTGAAGTTATTGACTCTATGTACTTCGATGGCTTGACAGATCCCTTCACCCTCAAGCCTATGGGCGAGATTGCTGATGTAGTAGCGCGAAAGTTGGGTGTACCTAGGGAGGAGCTTGATGAAATTGCGTATGAAAGCCACATGAGAGCTGCCAAGGCAACAGATGCTGGATATTTTAAAAATGAAATAGTTCCTGTGAAAGTAGGAGGAACCGAAGTTGCTGTAGATGAGGGTATAAGGAGGGATACATCATTAGATAAGCTGGCTAAGCTTAAACCTGTATTTACACCAGAAGGCCCTCACACAGCTGGAACCTCGTCACAGATTAGCGATGGTGCGGCAATTCTTGTTTTAGCAAGTGGGGATTTTGTAAAGGAGAGAGGGTTTAAGCCTATTGCAAAGATTCTGGGATTCTCATCTGTTGATGTTGACCCCCTGGAGTTTCCTCTAGCCCCCGTACCGGCTGCTAAAGAACTTTTAAACGCGTTTTCAATGAATGTTGACAATATTGACCTATTTGAAAATAATGAAGCTTTTGCAGTATCTACAGCAGCATATACGAGAGGTCTTGGAGTTTCTAGAAGTAAGTTAAATGTATTTGGAGGAGCAATAGCACTAGGGCATCCAATAGGTGCTAGCGGCGCTAGAATACTTGTAACCTTAATCAATGCACTCAGGGTGACTGGGGGAAGATATGGTCTGGCATCAATATGCCACGGAACTGGTGGAGGAGAGGCAATGCTTATTGAGAGAATATAGACTTTAAAATAATAAGGATAATCGGATGTTTTAATTACAATTTACTGTTTTCAGATAATGCAACAAATACTTTTTAGCTAACTTACATCACTTTTATTTCAATCTCATCAAAGCGTACAGAGATGCGGCTAAGGGCATGGCTGACACTAGTAATGAAACAGCGTTTCTTCTAATAATTGATAGTGCAAAGGATGTCGCAGAGAGCAGTAATATTATTATTATTGTAGGTTCTGTGGCACTATCTTCACTTTTTGGTGTAACTCTATAAGGTATCTTTACACCAATTAACGCTGCTACGACATAAGGTAGTATGCCTATTGATAGCAGTGTTGCTATGGCTGAAGACCTTCCGTAAACATAAGGTGGATCATATCTTCTCACATCTTTAGAGAACCTCTTTGTGCAGAAGGTCTCTAGTATTGTTGAAAATATGAAAATGGCTAGCAGCATAACTTCCAGCACCCCAAAGCGCTGAACTTCTAAAAAAGATGCAGGTAGTGCTAGTAGAAAACCGAGACCTGCTATTGATGATACTAGGGGTTGGCTGAGGTAAAAGAGGGCCTCAAGCTTTTGAACAGCACCTGTGGGTGCTTTTAAAATATGTTTGCCGAATCTCTTCAAGACATCTGTTGTTCCATAAGCCCACCTTCTCTGCTGAATAAAGAATGCTGCAAGGGTTTGCGGCACTCCTACACACATTTCTCCGACCAACACTGGCTCAACACCCTTGCGCAGTAGCTGTATGCCTAGCCACATATCGTCTTGCAACACATCAAGCCTGAGGCCCCCTATTTCCTCAAAAAGCTTCTTCTTAATTGCTGTACCACTACCAAGTGGATATATGAAAAAGCCTCTTGAGCTCTTTAGCTTGTAGTAAAGCCAGCTACCGTACTCGGTCATAAACGCTATGGTCTTTGACACTCTAGTCAAGCTCCATTCACACACTCTCCACCTGGCAATGCATACACCATCACAACTAGCCATACTCTTCAGCACGGCTTCAGAAGGATAAGCATCTATATCAAGCAGTGCCACAGTTTCACTAGCTGAAAACCTTACACCATCATTTATAGCTCCGTTTCTACCTCCAACCCCATTAAACCTCCTAACTAAGAATGACAAACTGCTAAATGGAAACACCTTTAGAACCTCTTGAAAGAGTTCAACATTAGTGTAATCAGCAACAACAATGCACTCCACAAGAGATGCCTCTGTAAATTTAAGGAAATGCCTCCCATACCTCTCTACAACCTCTACAGGCTCATCCTTTATAGGCGTAATTACAGATAGTAATTCACTCTCTTCACCATGATGAGAGAGCCTAGCTGTTGCTATAGATCGCCCATACACTAAAACTGTGTGATAGAGTGACGCAATAAGCATGGGCAGGGTTACTAGGGTAAGAGAAATTAGAGAGAGCACAGCAAAGCACCAAAATAGCTTAAGTTGAATTAAAATAAAGCTTAGTGCTTATATGGAATTAGAAGGAATGCTTAGATAGTTATTAAGATGCTTAGTCTTATTTATTTAGATAAAAACTTTTTAAACCCAATAATGAGGATTGGTTTCTTTTGGTGTCGTTAATTGTTTTGGTGAGACCTATTGTACAACTCCTAAACCTAGGTAGTAAAAAACAAATCCAGGTTAGAAAAGGTAGTAAAAGAAACTATGTAAAGCAATTCACTAAGATGCTCCAGCCGGGCTTCACCATAGGCTATACCTATAGCTACAGCTTCTAAAGGTGAAGACCTCTATGAAGAGCCCCATCTGGAACCCTAGTGTTGAGTGTGTTTTGCGTGGGGAGTTGGAGA
>JAJHQM010000045.1 GCA_020833345.1 Ignisphaera sp. | reverse complement strand
TACAAAGCCTCCTTTACAACCTCCTTCACAGCAAATCTCGATAGCTGCTTAGAAAATGCTTACAAGCTTTGGAAAGAGTCTGGCTACCGAGGCGTGATTATACACCCTGTTCCAGAGAGGAGAAGGCTTGTAGCGCTTAAGGCTGTTCATGAGCTCGGGGTAAAAACAGTTATCCTAGTGCCAACTGTAGAGCACGTCAAGAACTGGTATAAAGACCTTGTAAAAACCCTTAAAATACCTGAAGAGCTTGTGGGAGTGTATGGCGCTGGTGTGAAGAGGCTTGGCGAAGTAACTATCATGACTTACGACATTGCTGCAAGGCTTATACCAAAACTCTCCTCATTTTTCGGCTTTGTCATTGCTGATGAGTGTGAAATTGCTGTAAGAAAGATGTATAGAAGTGTTTTAACAAGTTTAACAGCTCCCTACAGGCTTGGGCTTACATCTCATCAGTATGCCTATAGCAACCCCCAGGCGCTGTACCCAAGGCTCATAGGGCCTGTACTATTTAATGCAAGTCTTAATGAGCTTTTTGAGAAGGGGTGTGTGCCGAGGTTCAGGGTTCTGAGGGTGTATGTGAGGCTTTCTGATGAGGAGTATGAAGAGTGGAGAAGGCTTATGAAGAGATATGAAGAGTTTTGCAAAAGCGCCTTGCCCAATGTAAAGGAGTCTAGGAAGAGGCTTAGAATGCTTTTAGAGCTCACATCTAGGGATGACAAGGCTAGAGAGGCTCTGAGGGCTAGGCTTAAGGCACGCGAAGTTGTATTGGCATTTGAGAAAAAGATTAGGGCTGTTGCTAGGCTTCTTGAACTGTTTAGTGATGAGCAGATAGTGGTGTTCTCTAGGTATGAGGATTTTGTGAGAGAGTTTTCGAGAAAGCTCATAGTACCTGCAATTCTGCCTGAAATACCTGATGATGAGAGGAGGGCCTACATGAAAATGTTTAACAGGGGTATCATAAGGATTCTTGCTACGAGCACTCTTCTCGAGGAGTATATTGAGGCTCCTCAGCCTCCAGTAGCAATAGTTGTGAGTGGTGTTGTTCCTGATGAGAAGTACACTAAGAGGGTTGCTCAAATGATTGTGCCTAGAAAGAGAGAGGCTCTCTTAATAGAGGTGCTTACTGCTAGGCCTTGCAAAGTCAAGTGCTCTTTTTCCAAATTGGAAAAGGCGTTGAGCGGTGTCACAATGTGAAGTTCGACTTAGCAGATATATTGCTGACTAAATCCAGGGGAGTCTATGTTCCCAGGTATCTGGATGTGGAGAGGGATAGAAGTGCTGTAGAAGCCCTGATATCATTTTACAGAGCTGCGGAGGGGAAGACTGTTGGCGAGATTGACTGGAGGGAGCTTGTGATTAGCATTGGGAGTAGAGGGCTTGCAAAGCTACTAAGGCTTGTCATGGAGAGCAGGTTCTACACAGCTGTTAATAGGGTTCCCTCAGGCATAAATCCAAAGATTATAAGGATAAAGCTGTTTAGAGTGGTTAATAAAGTGCATAATGGGTTTGCCTCGCCAGAGAATAGGGGTAGGGTTATGCAGACCCTTCGAAGGTACTTGCTAGCCGAAGGCATACAGCTGGACCCTGACGCCGCTATGTGGTGCACGTACAGGGATATGGCTTTTATTAAGAAGGTTGAAGAGCCCAGTGTGAAGAAGATTGTTGAGGAGTATAACATTAGGACTCTGAACTCTCTTCTCATTAACAGCACCTCTCTGCACATAACTCTTCACAAAAACTGTGCATCAACAGAAGCACTCATGATTCTCGGGAGAGGCTTGAAGTATTATGGAGGTGTATATGATATTAGAAGAACTGGCGATTGCTATAGAATTAATATTGATGGTCCTAGGCTGCTCCTTAACAAGCCATCTGATGAGTATGGGCTTGCCCTATCCCACGTGCTACTAACAGTTCTTCCAAGGCTATACAGTTGCAAAGATAATTGGCGTGTTGATGTCCTTATAGGGACAAAGTTTTCTAACATGCATATAAGGCTCTTATCCAGTGACTTAAAGCCGTTGCTACCTGTAGAACGGGTAAACGCTCCCACACCAGTTTTTGATACTCGTGCCGATACCCATGTCTATAGAAGGCTAAAGCTTCTCAAACTAAACGTTTCCATAGTTGTTAAGCCTGTAGAGGTTAAGGACCTTGTGTACATACCGGACCTAGAGGTTGAAGAGGCGGGTAAGAAGATTTACATAGAGATTGTAAACTACTGGAATAGAGAGTATGGGGTAAGAAAAGCTTCAAAAATTCGCGAAATATGCCAAGTGATTAAAAACCTCATAATAGTAGCTGATGAGAGAATGAAGCCATTTCTACAAGGGCTTCCCACACCCATAGCATACTTCACAATAGACCTATTCGAGCCACGGGGCTTGCTAACAGAAGTTGCTAACTATGTAAAAAACATGGTGGAAGAGCTTTAACATGCTTTTACTTAGCAGAGAAAACACACTCAGATAATTCTCTACATACATGCTTAAACCCCCACACATGTGTGACGGCATGTAGATGCTCAACAAGGAAGCTAGCTAGCAGACTCTGATCTTCTGACTTTGCCGGCTCATAATTGCAGGCATTGTTTTTGAATAGCTTTTTCACCATGTTTAATAACAATACTGATATTGAAATAGAAACTTTGGGTAGAAAGTTTGTGTTATGGTTGTGGGTATCATGATTTGCTGTGCTCCGTGCTCTGCTTTGCCATTAGTGATAGTACTACTCCTGCAATGCTTAGGGCTATGTATATTGTTAGTGATGTTTTTATTGCTGTTAGCAAGTCTTTTTGCATGTTCATTACAGCTGTGATTATTGATGTGCTGAGGGCTTGCCCTAGGGATCTCATTGTGGCTAGTAGGGATGTTGCTGTTCCATAGGCTTCTCTAGGGCTCATATTCATTATTGCTGTTGCGTTTGGTGATGCGAAGAATGCAAAGCCTATGCCTAGCAGTACTAGTGAGTAGATTATGTGTGTTACCATGGTCTCTCTGCTTATTGGAGTGAGGCTTGTGATGCCCACTGCTATTACTGCCATGCCTATGGAGGCTAGGGCTGATGGGTTGTAGCGGTCTGCCAGCATGCCGCCTACTGGTGATAGCATTGCTTGTGCTACTGGCTGTGCTGTTAGAATTAAGCCAGCTTCGCTGGGTGTGAAGTTGCGGATTTTTTGAAGGTATGAGCTGAGCAGTATTGTTAGTGCATAGGTAGCGCTGTAGTTGAGAAGTGCTGCTGTGTTTGCTGATAGAAAGCCTCTTCTAAACATTGAGGTGTGGAGTAGCTGAGGCTTTCTGTACTCTATGAAGAGCCATGTGATGAGAAGAGCCCAGCCAGAAACAGCTGTTAAAAGCCCGTGTAGAGTGCCAATGGCTGAGGTGCCGTATATCACCAGCACCACTGCTATTGCCTCTAGCAGTGCTGTGAATATGCTTGGCCTTGGCGCAAAGCCTCTCCCCATCCCCAGGTACAGAGCTGCTATTGCAAGGCTTAGCAAAGCTATAGCTGTTTTGAGTATAAATATGGAGCGCCAGCCGAGGTAAGCAGTCATGTAGCCCCCTGCCAGGGGCCCTAGGCTAAGCCCTAGGTAAACAGCTGTAACGTTTATACCTATGCCCATGCCCCTCCTCTCCCTTGGGAGGGCATCGCTTAGAATAGCAACAGCTGTTCCAGTAATCATAGAGGAGGCTACGCCTTGTAGAAACCGAAATGCGAGCACAAGCTCATAGCTACTGGACAGCACTATAGCTACTGACGCTACTGCAAACAATGCTGTGCCTAAAGTAAACACCCTCTCTCTACCAAGCCAATCACTAACCCTGCCAACTACAAGAACCGTGGAGGCTACTGCAAGCAGAAATATGTTGGCAACCCAATTAACATCAGCAAGAGAAACACGGAACTCTGTAGCCATGGTGGGCAAGGCAATGGTTATAGATGAAGTTGTAAAGGATGTGAGAAAAGAAGCTATAGTTGTTGCCAGCAAGACACTAAAAGAGCTCCTAAACCTCTCCACCATAAGCTGCTAAACCTTGTGAACTTTTTAACAGCATAGCTGAAGTATTAAAAACTTGTGTGAGTATAGAGCACTTTTAAGAATACCTAAGCGTGTGTTTGGGTTTAGAGGCATTCTAACTGTTGCTAATGTGAATAAAGCTTATTACTTTACTTAGCATTAAGTTCAGCAGGTTGGGGTATTTGAGGGGGTTGCAATATGCTGCTTCAGGGTATTAGGGTGCTTGATTTAAGTCATACTTTAGCAGGACCGTTTGCATCAATGATTTTTTCTGATCTTGGTGCTGAGGTTGTTAAGGTAGAGGCTTTTCATGGTGATGAGACGAGAACTTGGGCTCCTTTTGTTGGTGGTGAGAGTGCTTACTTTATGTCTATAAACAGGGGTAGGAGGAGTATTGCTGTGAATTTGAGGGATGAGAGGGGCCGTAGAATAGTTTATGAACTTGCTAAAAACTCTCACATTCTCTTGGAGAACTTTAGGCCTGGTGTTGCTGAAAAGCTTGGTGTTGATTATGAGGCTATTGTTAGGGTGAATCCGCAGATAATATATGTGAGTATTAAGGGGTTTAAGAGTGGGAGTATCTATGAGCACAAACCCGCGTATGACATAGTTATACAGGGTATGTCAGGGCTTATGAGTACTACAGGTGAGGAGAATAGGCCTCCTATTAGAGTGAGTTTTGCCTTATTTGATGTCTATACAGGTATGATGGCAGTTATATATGCCTTAGCAGCTCTCTATGCTAATGCAAAGCCTATAAAGATAGAGGTTCCTCTATACGATGTAGCAATATTCTCAATGTGCTACATCCCAATGTTCTACCTACTCACAGGTAAGAAGGTTAAGAGAATGGGGCATGCACACCCATCATTTGTCCCCTACCAGGCTTTTCAGGATAAAGAAGGGAAGTGGTTTATTGTTGCAGCAGCAAATGATAGGCTTTGGCAAGCCCTGTGCAAAGCCCTTGGAAGAGAGGACTTGGCTAACGACCCTAGGTTTAAAACCAATCCTGATAGAGTTGCAAATAGAGATGCGTTGGTAAAGATGCTTCAGGAAATCTTTGCAACAAACAGTAGAGAATACTGGTTAAAATTACTAGAGGAATACAGTGTTCCTGCAGCCCCTGTATACGAAATTAATGAAGTTTTTGAAGACCCCTACGTCAAATCAGCCAACATTGTAATCAAAATTAAACACCCCAAACTCGGTGAAATACCACACCTAGCATCACCTGTATACATAAATAATAAGAAGTATACAAACACCCAACACCCACCACTACTAGGAGAACACACAGTAGAAATACTAAAAGAACTTGGATACACAAATGAAGAAATATGCAAACTAAAGAAAGAAGGTGTAATACACTACCCAGAAGAAATAAACAAAACAATTTGCATATAAAGCTTCACTACAAGCACTTAGCTATGCAAAGAAATCACAACTTCAATGTATTTATCAAAACAGCCCTACAATACCCACACAAAGCTTTTTGTTCTTTTACCAAGGTATATCTAGGTATACCTGGTGATTTTGTTGAGTGCAACTGTCTATATAAAGGTTCGTAAATAACTTGCTGAGCTAGCTGATAAAATGATTAAACTTGGACTTGTAAAAAGCAAAAGCCATGCATTTAATATCATGATTGAGAGGGGTTTAAAGGAAGTTGAGCTCTCTTGGAAAGCATATACAGAGATGTTGAGGAGTTGAAGAAGTAGAACTTTGCTTTAAGACATAGTGGCTTAAATAAGCTTCTCGAAGAGGATAGAGCTCAATGATAACATAAATAGTTATCAAGTGTTACTACATCTATATCTATTGTTGATGTTTCACTTTAAATCCTATTTAGTAAATTGATTTATACCTTATTCTTGAATTGGGCAATGTATCTAATCTAATTTATGTTCTTCAATAAATTTTTTATACTTTCTAAGCGATGTACTTTCTAATTGCTATTAATGTTGATGATCTATGTGTTTAGGTAGTGGTAAGAGGAGAGTTCCTGGCCAGCTCTATATACTGGTATCTTTTGTTCCATGGATTCTCTACTGGGTTTTGACGGGATTTAATGTCGTTTTAGGGGTTGTGCTAGCTCTTGTGTCTTCACTTGCTATTGTTTTTATTGAGTTGTTTAGGAGAGGGCTTGGCTTGATGTATATAGCCACAGCACTGTATTTCGTTGTTGCCTTCATGGGTGTGCTTGTTTTTGGCCTGAATGTGTTTATTGAGAGAAGCGGTTTTCTTGGTTACCTAGCCCTCTTTATAATGGCTGTCACCTCTATTGCCATTAAACAGCCATTCACATTTCAAGTGTCTAAGAGAGATTATCCCGAGGTTTATTGGAGAGATAAGCTGTTCATATCTATAAACAACAGAATTGCGTTTGTATGGAGCTCGATATTCCTTATAAATGCCTTTATCTACCTGCTCCTCAAGCCACCTCTAAGCACAGTCTTATCATATGCCTTTGTAGGGATTGGCATAGCTTTTTCAGTGGTATACCCATTAAAAGCCCCTGCTCGCCAATATTACAAAGAGTTTAAGGAGTTTGATTGGAGGGTTGAGGTAGACTCGAAGAGGTCTAGGGGAGAGAATGAGTATGATGTTATTATTGTTGGGGCTGGCATAGGGGGCTTAACATGCGGTGCTCTACTATCTAAGTGGGGCTACAGAGTTTTGGTTTTAGAGCAACACTACCAGGTTGGGGGCTTCTGCTCTTCATTTGCAAGGAGAGGCTTTGTATTTAACTCAGGCGTTGAAGATGTCAGTGGCTTGTGGAGGAACGGCCCTGTCACACACCTCCTCAATGAGCTTGGGCTTAGAAAAGAGGAGCTCTTTGTTAGAAACAGTAGGAGAGTGGTATTCAGGGGCAGAGCAATTGATGTCCCGGACAGTGTTGATGGGCTTGTAGAGCTCCTCAAAGAGATGTTTCCAGAGGAGAAAAATAGCATTGACGCTTTCTTTAGCGAGGCTGAGAAGGCTTATGAAGAGTGCTACAAGGAGGTGCCGCTCTACGGCTCACCACTGCCAGCAGAGCTCATAGTCAGGGTAATGGGGGAGAAGAAGCTCCTAGACTATCCAAAAGAGCACCCACACTTCTACGACTGGATTAACAAGACCTATAGGCAGAAGCTCGATGAGTACTTCAAAAACGAGGACCTCAAGGCACTGCTATGCTCACTACTTGGCTACATAGGTTCAGAGCCAGAGAAAATCTCTGCTGCAAGCGCATTGACAGCATCACTCTCATACTTTATCTATGGTGGGTACTACCCGAGGGGAGGAGCGCAGAACTTTGCAAACACACTAAAAAAGTTTATTGAGGATCACGATGGCAAAGTCCTGCTTATGCACAGAGTTGACAAAATAATTGTTGATAATGGGAGGGCTGTGGGTGTTAGGTGCAGAGACAAGGTGTTTAAAGCGCCTATCATCGTGGCTAATGCTAATGCCAAGAAGGTTTTTCTAGAGCTTGTAGGTGAAGAGCATCTAGACAAAAACTTTGTGGAGTATATAAAGAGCTTGAGGATGTCCCCATCAGCATTCATGGTGTTTCTAGGTGTTGACATGGATTTATCCAGCTACCCAACAATCATAGTTGATCTAGACAGCGAAATACACATAACAATAAACTCTAACGCAGACCCAAGCCTAGCACCAAAGGGAAAAGCAAGCGTAACAATAACAACACATGCCAACTACCACGACTTCCCAGAAAGAGGAACAAGGGAATATGTTGAGAAGAAGAGGAAGCTAGCTGAAGAGATTATCCAAAAAGCTGAGAAGGTTATACCGGGGCTAAGCAAACACATAGTTGTTCAAGACGCTGCAACACCAAAAACCTTCGAGAGATACACATCAATGCCAGAGGGAGCTATATACTCCTTCGACCAGTCAATAGACACAAAGAGACCATACTTCAAAACACCAGTAAAAGGGCTTTACCTAGTAGGGGCATCAACATTCCCAGGAGGAGGAATAGAAGCAGTGGTAATCTCAGGAACAATATGTGCAAACGACATCAACAACTGGAGACACAAATAGCTTTACCCTGCTATCGTTGAACTTGCATCTATTTACTTGCAAGCAGGTTTAGAGAAGCCTCTTGCACTAACACTCTACTCTATTGAGGCAGTTAATGCAAGGATTGCCGATGTCGACTTCAATAATGTTTTGAAGACTGCATTCACACATGTGCAAAAGCTAAAGT
>JAJHQM010000044.1 GCA_020833345.1 Ignisphaera sp. | reverse complement strand
TGACAATGTAGTTAAAAAGTATGTTTGGATATGGTTAAAGCACTGTGTAGGTCATTGTAGTTGAGGTTACCATATCAAGACTTTTGCATAGCCTTCTGCTACAACTCTTTCGCCTACTAAGCACTTTACACTGACTTTGAATCTGTTCTCCCTCTCTTTTTCTGTGACAACACCTTCAACTCTTACAACATCTCCTATTCTAACAGGGCTTGTGTACTTAAAGTAAACCTCTAGAGCAACTGGAATTCCCGGTAGTCTTGCGAGAGCTGCTGAAACTAGGCTTGTTGTCAACGCTCCGTGAACTACTCTTCCACCGAATTTAGTTCTAGATGCAAGCTCTTCATCAAAGTGAAGGGGGTTTAGATCTCCGGATACCAGCCCAAAGAACGCTACATCAACTTCTGTTATTCTCTTTTCATACACCACTTTGTACCCAACATCAATTTTTCCACTAAATTTTTCAAAAGGCTTTAGCTCTCCACCTAACTCAGCATAGAGTTTGGAAAGCTCAGATAAATCAACTTTCTTAGAGCTCATATTGGTAACGCCTAGAAGTAGTAAAGCATTGTTCTGGGGATTAAGTGTCTTAAATGCCTTCGGGTGCTGAAGATGTTGAGAAAAAAGTTTTGTGCTATGAGCGATGTTATGGGTCGTTCAGTAGGAAGCTTACTATTTCTTTTGATGCCTTATCAATTTCCTCTACAAGTGTATGTGACGAGTTTTCAAGTATAACCAGCTTGGCGTTTGGTATGCCTTGAGCTAGGATATAGGCATTTTCTACAGGTAGAGTCTGGTCCTTCTTCCCGTGAACTATTAGCGTTGGCACTCTTATTTGTGACAGCCTATTGCAGGCATCCCACTGTAGTGCAGCTGTAGATTGAGCAAGCCAAACATCTTTAGAAATAGGAGCTATGAGTGCTCGCCGCAACATGTCTTGAAAGAGACAGGGGTTCTCCCTAATCCACTCTTCTGAAATACTTCTCCTAAGCATCTCCTCTAAGAACTCCCTAGGATTTGCTTCAAGCTTATCGAGAACTTGAATAGGAGCTACAGCTCCAGGTCCCACAACGCCTTTGCTAGGCCCACAGGTTGTAGATGCTAAAACAAGTTTCTTAACTTTCTCTGGGTAGCTCAGCACAATTTCTATAGCTATAGCACCGCCTAGGGAAATGCCAAGGATATTGGCTTTTGCTATTCCAAGAGCATCCATAAGGCTTGCAGTGTCATCAGCAAAGAGCTTTATTGAAAAAGGCTTTTCACCTTTTTCACTACGACCAGTACCCCTATTATCAAAAAGTATTAATGTAAAGTACTTCTTAAGCTCTGAAATCATTCGCGGATCCCACCAATCCAAATTACCTGTTCTCCCCATTATCATAACAAGAGGCTCGCCTTGCCCAAGAATCTCATAGTATATGTGTATGTCTCCAACCCTTACCTTAGGCATACCCGGCTCCCTGTAGCTAGTTGCAGAATTGAATTAATAAATACTCTTGACACTAAATAAACAAGTTAATGTATTGCAGGGATAGTTAAAAAATAATATGTGTTTAGGTCTTGTTAAAGCCCCCTACTGAACATCTCTATGACTATGTAGTTTGTTAAGAGCTCTGCTATTTGTGGTGGTAATGCTGCTAGAAGTTCATAGATCAAAGCCATTTCCTTTGGAAAGCCCTTTTCCAGCCCCAAGGTCTTCAGTATTCTTTCTCCATAAACAGCAACTGCTTGCTCTAGCCTTGAGAATATCTCTTTGAGTGTTGCTAAATCCATTTCCTCTGGCACTAGGAAGCTAAATATTGTTCCAAACATGTCTAGCAGTCCTTCAGCTTCGGATGGCGGTATCTTCTTCACGACTTCTGTAGCCTCCTTCAAGTCTTTAAGCATGAGGTCTGCTACTCTGTCGTGAATGGGGTTGATTGTTAGGTGCACACTTGGAGGAATATTCATATTGGATATGCCTTTTTGTGGTAAGAAGAGCCAGCCCCTCTTTGCCATTTCATCTGATAGCCTAAATAAGTTGAGTTCTTCTGATGTAAAGGCAGCGATTACTGTTGGGCTACCCATAATCTTGTAGCCCAGCTCTTTCAAGCCCTTTACAATCTTATCCCTAGCACTCATTAGCCTTTTAGCAAGCTCTAAGTAGCCTTCTTCGCCTAAGAAGTGAAGCACAGCCCACGCTGTAGCAAGCAGGGCTTCGGAACGAGAGGATAGAACTGCTGGGTTGACTATGGGGTACCCAGGCCACCTTATATTTGCATACTGAGAGAACATCTTGTAGAACTTCTTTCTGAAGAGCACTACAGACGCTCCTACTGGTGCGTAGGCGTATTTGTGGGGGTCTAGAGATATGGAGGTCACACCCTCAATCCTAAAGTCAAAGTCCGGTATAGGCTCTCCCAATCTCTTCATGAATGGGAGTACAAAGCCTCCTACACATGCATCTACATGCAGCCATATATTCTTATCTACAGCTATTTCAGCAAGGTCTTTTATCGAATCTACTGTTCCAAAAGGCCAGTTTGGAGTTGAGCCAACAATCATTGCCGTGTTCTCTGTTATAGCCTCGTTAATAGCATTGGGATCTGCTGTCAATGTCTTTTCATCTACTCTAACCCTCTTAACCTTGAGACCCATGTACTCAGCCGCCTTTTCATAGCAGGGGTGTGCTGTAATGGGCATAACTATTTCTGGAATTGTTATCTGACCCTTGTTGATAAGAAACCTATCCCTAGCAGCTTTAACAGCTAGAAACACGCTTTCAGTTCCACCAAAAGTAAACGTACCAACAACATCTTCATCTCCATGCGTAAGCTCCTTCGCTATATCGATTATGTCCTTCTCCATCCTTATAGCACTTGGAAATTCTGTAAAGTCAAGCATATTCTTATAAGCAAACATCTTATATACTTCAAATGCTAGATCCCTCAACTCTTCAACTCCAGGTTCAAAAGCAATAGTGAAAAGCCTTCCACCATGCGGATCCGCATCATCAGCAGAATACTCCTTCAACTTCCGTAGAATTTCCTCCTTACTCAAGCCTTTTTTAGGCAACTTCCCAGACATGAGAATCTCTTTAGAAAAAAATTGCTAATAAATGTTCTTGAAAACTCTAGAGTTACATTAAATTTCTCAAAAACCTGCATTAGCAAGTCCTCATTTCACTCCCTTACGCTTTTTCACAATAAGCATTTACAACTAACTGCTAGTAGCTTAGCACTATCATTACAGGGAGTTTTACCCCTTGACAAAGAGCATTCACAAGAGCTGCAGTGAGACTCCACTTACTTAGCAGGCGTTTTTTGAAAGAGGCTTGGCTTATCACATCACGTGCGTTGCTATCAATAGCTTTTTCTAAAAGCAACTGTATAAGGTTTTGGCCTTTAGCTACTTGCATGGTGATGTAATGTAGCTGTCTCATGTAATTCCATGGCTGAAAAAGGATTGCGGTGTTCTCTTCATAAGTAGCAATAGGCATGGCTTTGTTAAAAGCTTAAATTTATAATAAAATAGTATAAAATATAGTGTTGCAGAGAATAGAGGGGCGCTTTGGTGTTCTCCGTAGGGGGTGTGGTGAGCAGATCGAATAATAAGTTTAGGGTTAATGTTATTGTAGATCGGTGCAAGGAATGCGGTCTTTGCATCTTTATTTGCCCAACTAAAGTTCTTGTAAGATCTGGTGTTATGAATAGGTATGGCTATTATCCACCAGATCCTGTGTTCATAGATAAGTGTGTTGGTTGTAAGCTTTGTGAGTACGTCTGTCCCGATTTTGCAATATTTATTGAGAAGGTGTGAGGCTTGAGAAGGGCTTTTGCAACAGGTAATTTTGCTGTAGCTGAGGGGGCGATGACAGCGGGGCTTAGGTTTTACGCTGGCTACCCAATTACACCAAGCTCGGAAATCTTTGAGTACTTAGCTGAGGAGTTGCCTAAGCGTGGGGGTGTTGTGGTGCAAATGGAGGATGAGATTGCATCAATAAACGCTGTTATAGGAGCTTCGTGGGCTGGTGCAAAAGCTATGACTGCTACCTCGGGCCCCGGCTTTTCGCTAATGGCTGAGGCAATAGGCCTAGCTGTTATTACAGAGACTCCCGTAGTAATTGTAAATGTTATGCGTGCAGGTCCTAGTACAGGAGCTCCTACAAAAACTTCCCAATCTGATGTGTTTCAAGCGAGGTGGGCTTCTCATGGCGATTACATAGTCCCTGTCTATGCTCCCTGGAGTGTTCAAGAGGCCTATGACTTGACCATTAAGGCCTTTAACACAGCTGAGCTTCTTAGAACTCCTGTCATACTGCTTAGCGATGCTACTATAGCACATCTTTGGGAGTCTCTCACAATATATGATAGAGGCGAGGTAGAGGTAATAGAGAGGAAGATACCCAAGAAAGTTAGTGACGAGCCGTATCCGCCACACAAACCTGATGAGGATCTGGTTCCGCCAATGCCAATATTTGGTGCCGGCTTTAAAGCTCTTGTAGAGTCTCTTCTTCATGATGAGTGGGGGCACTACAGCCCAACAAATAGCGTTTACCACTCGCTTGTAAAGCGCCTTGTGGACAAGGTAGTGAAAAGGCTTAGCTATGTATATGAGCAGGAGACCAGGTTTTGTGAAGATGCAGAAGTTCTCTTGGTTTCCTACGGCTCTACAGCTAGAACAGTTTACCTAGTGATAAAAGAGCTGAGGAAGAGAGGGGTTAGGGCAGGCTTCTTAAGACTTAAAACTCTGTGGCCTTTAGATGAAGAGAGGATAAGGAGTTGCTGCCCAAATGCTAAAAAGGTTATTGTTGTTGAAAACAATATTGGAAAGATATACATGGATATGAGCAGAATTTTTAGAAACCAAGATGTGTTTCCAGCTTCCGTTCTCAGCCTAGAGCTTCCTACACCAAGTGAGGTGCTAGAGGCTGTTGAGCCATGGCTTTAGCCATGCATGTGCACCCACTGGATAAGCATCTTCGTGTAAAGAGATTGCCAACAATATTCTGCTCTGGGTGTGGTATTGGAATAGCGTTAAGTGCCATGCTTCGAGCACTCGATAAGAGGATATCTGAAGGCTCTGTAAATCCAAATAAAGTTCTGTGGGTTAGTGGAATTGGGTGTAGTGGTAGAGCTGTTCTCTACCTAAATTATGATGTTGCTCACGTACTGCACGGCAGGGCAATACCCTTTGCCATTGGCGCTGTTTTAGCTAACCCTGAGCTGAAGGCTGTTGTCCTTGGCGGAGA
This sequence comes from Ignisphaera sp., assembly GCA_020833345.1. Classification (GTDB taxonomy): domain Archaea; phylum Thermoproteota; class Thermoprotei_A; order Sulfolobales; family Ignisphaeraceae; genus Ignisphaera. The sequence continues at coordinate 3,122 of JAJHQM010000044.1, read as the reverse complement.
TGGGGATATAGCTGCAATTGGGGGAAACCACTTGATTCACGCCGCAAAGAGGAACTTTGATATGGTAGTCGTAATGATAACAAACTTTATCTACGCTATGACTGGAGGGCAAGTAGCGCCCACAACACCATATGGAGTTTACACAACTACTACTCCAGCAGGTAACCCAGAGTACCCATTGAATGTTATTAAGCTTGTTGGCGCATTAAATGCTAATTATGTTGCACGTGCAAGTGTTACAACGCCTCATCTCATTGAGCAGTACTTCTACAAGGCTTTAGCTATGCGTGGGTTTAGATTTATAGAGGTTGTAGCTACTTGCCCAGAGATGTTTGGAAGGCACATAGGGCTTAGGGATTCTGTAGAAATGTTTAGTGAGTTAAAGAAGAGGGTAGTATACAGGCATAGGCCTAGCCTAGAGGAGGCTATGATAGACTGGGAAAAGGGTATTGTTATTGGAGAGTTTGTAGAGAGAAACAACCCCTCTTTCATAGAGCTTTTAAGGGGTGTAAAGAAGTGAAGTATGAAATTCTAATTGTTGGTAGAGCTGGTCAAGGAGTTCTCTTACTAGGTAGGGTAATAGGTTTAGCTGCAAGTAAGTACGCAGGGCTATATGCTGTTGTAAGCGAATCTTACCCAGCTGAAGCCCGCGCTGGTGAAAGTAGGGCTGATGTTATAATAGCTTCATCAATTGAAGAAGCTCCTTACATTAAAGTACTGAACGCAGATATGGCGATATTCCTATTTCCTTACAGAATAGATTACTACAAGACTCTACTCCAAGACAGTACAACTGTTGTGATTGATGAAGAGTATGTAGACCCAGCGCTATTCAGTAAGTATCATGTAGTATCAGCTAGATTTAGTGAAATAGCTGAAAGAGTAGTAGGTACGCGTAGAGCTGTAAACATAGTTGTTTTAGGAAGAATACTAAGAGAATTGAAAGTATTGACAGAAGACCACGTTAAAAAAGCTTTAGAAGAAATTGTCCCACCGAGGTGGCTACAATTGAATTTAAAAGCATTAGAAGAAGGAATGAAGCTTTAATACACTATACTAAGGCGTTCTAGCATTAGGCACTTAAAGCTTTGTAGTTTGCAATTAAGTATATGAAGTGATGGTAAAAAGGCAAATCATATTCTTAATATTCGGTGAATTAATGTTAAAATAGACTTGTGCACCTCAATTCCTGCGCCATCCACAGACCTTTCAACAAGACCTGTAACACCATCAACAGCTCCGCTTTGCACAGCAAATAAGAGCATTAGTTCCTCATGTTCTAAGTTGTGCAGCCCTTCAGGCTTATCACATAGTTTAGAAAGCATACCACTAAGAGCATAGCCACCCCAATTTGAAACAGTTGCAGTTATTAAAATATCAGTCTTAGTGGTTGCAGCTATTCCACCATTACAAGGACAGCGGCATTTATTGCCATATGGCACAAATTTTCTTACAGCATCTTCTATTAAACCCATGCCCACCTCATTACCTCCATCTCCAATACCTATAGTTAGAACTCCTCTCTTCTGAGCCTCAATAACTATGTAATCAGCTTTAGAATGATACTTACTTATATCTAGCCCACCCATATTGTGATAAACCTTCTTAAAGTTGTGACCAGCTTTTTCAATAGCTATTACAGCACTAGGCTTCAGCACATCTAAGAGCTTCTTAGCCTGCTCTTCAGCCTCCTCCTCTTTCATAGTAAATCCCGTAACTGAGGATATGTACTTAGCCTCAACACCAACCTCTTCTACAGGTACCACATTTAAACCTACTCCTCTGACTACAGACTCCAATACCTTAAGCGAGGCATCAACAGGCTCAATTAAAAGCACGGGTTTAGCTCCTAAACATATGCTAATAGCTCTAGCAATTGAAGCTGCTCCCAAAGGCCCATCTGTTTCTTGTACAAATAGAGGAGGAACTCTAAAGCCTGTTATTATTAAAACAACATCATTTTTACTGACTGCTCTCTTAAGCTCCCTTGCTGCTTTATATACTAAAGACTCGCCTATTCGCTCATACGCTGCGGTATACAGCTTATCTATAACACCCCTTCCAGTAATATCAATATTTATTAGTGAGTCTAGCCATTTACCTAACACTTCATATGTAGACATATGAATACCCCATTTAGAGTATTTTAAGACAGGATTTGAAAAAGCAGATAAAAGTAGTAAAAAGTAGTGATATTGCTTATTTTCATATAGCGAACTTTATTTTAAATGGTAGTAGCTCTGTCATGAGGTGAAGCCCTGGCGTTAGATACTGTATTTTCTCAGCTACATTTAGAACTATAGCAACAGTACCTGGATCTCCAGGAGTGCCTGAACTTCTCCACTTAATGCTGTACTCTTTTCCTTCAACCTCAACTTCTTCATATTCTGGCGCACCTACATATGCTTGAAACTCAACCCTAATAACCTCCCTTTCATTTACATAGCCAGCTCCATAGCCTTTAATACCCAAATTCTTGCCAGCTTCAACTCTAATTCCAGCAGACTCTACAGGTTTTTCAGCAGGTACTGGACCCTGCCACTCTACAACTTTTGTTAAATTCAGATCCCCAGCTTGGGCAATTAGGTAAATGGATTCAGCATAGCCTACATGACCTGTTATCACCCCCCTAGCCAGTTTCTCTTCAACTCCCTTTGGATCTTCTCCAACACCTATTTTCTTTCTAAAGGGCTCTCTTCTCTTTGCAGCATCCAAACTCCTAACAACCTTTATCCTAGTAATTCTAGGTACTGAGGCAGCTAAAGTAGCTGGAAGTGTGTCAAATAGAAAGCCCGGATTTATGCCTGTGCCAATAACTGCTACACCATGCACCTTCGCCAAGTCGTCAAGTCTTTTTGCGAGTACAGGGTATCTGTAATAGGGATATGCCAGTGTTTCACATGTAGACACTACAGGAATACTCATTTTTATAACTGAAGCTATTTGGTCATACACCTTATCTAAGTAAGAATGAACTGCATGAATAACTACATCAGCTTTTTCAAGCTCAGATACATCTCTAGAGACCTTAACCCCCAATGCCTTCACCCCAATTACCTCACCCACATCCTTGCCAAGAATTCTCTCATCAATATCAATAGCAGCTACAACTTCATAACCAC
>JAJHQM010000043.1 GCA_020833345.1 Ignisphaera sp. | reverse complement strand
CGAGGTTAAAGGCTAGCATACTATATAATAAGGATGTTGTAGAGTAGTGTATAAAGGCAAGCTTTGTATTCTTTAGGTTGCAAAATTGTAGTTCTAATACTATTTACCTAGTTTATACATAGTTATGTAAGGAGCCTGGCGTTATAAAAATGCAAAGCTTATTAAGGATTACTATACTGTAGTAAAGTGTAGTGGGTTAGAGCATATGGGAGTAGAAAAGGTTGTTGCTAGCAGTAGCGAGCTTTTTGTTGGTAACTTTAGGGATCTTGAGGCAATAGCTAGGTTGCTTCAGAAGAGTTTTGATGGTGCAAAGCTTTATGGGTATAAACTTCAAAATGATAGAGCAGTATTTGGTGAGTTGAGTAGTGTTAGTGAGCTTCCACTTAAGGTAGCAGATGTTCAGAAGCCTGGCTCTTACAGATTGGTATCTGGTATTAGGTTTAGGCATGGATCTGGCTCTCCCAAAGTATACCTCTTACCTCCTGAGCATGCCTTCATTGTCGTTTCCCAAAACTACGACATTGCAGAACTCTATAACGGTGTGAAAGAGGGTGCAATACTCTTTGGCATAAAGCCTTGCGACCGCAAAGCTATTGAAATTCTTGACCGCATTATATATGGCAAGAACCCTGTTTATACAAAGAGAAGAGACGCTGTAAAGGCAATTGTTGTTGAAGAGTGCTTAGAGCCTGCAGAGACATGTTTTTGCAGCGCTGTAAATGCAGGCCCAACAATATCAACAGGCTTTGACGTTGCCTATGCAAGGCTTCACGAAGACCTCTACCTATTTAAGTTTGGCAGTTCACTTGGAGAAAAAATACTGAGCAGAGTAGGTGTTAAAAAGGCTGAGGAGAGCCATGTTAAGGAGTACCTAGAGCTTGTAAACAAAGCCACCTCCACCATGAATACCAGGGTTCCGAGCACTAAGAATGTGCAGGACAACCTTAAGGCAAGGGTTAACGATAAGAAGTTCTGGGAAGAGGTCTCATCAAAGTGTGTAGGATGTGGAAATTGCAACTATGTGTGCCCCACATGCTTCTGCATAGAGATAGAGGACCGCATTGAAGATGGCTATAGCAAGAGAGTAGGCATGTGGACAGGTTGCCGCACATACACCTACGGACTTGTAGCAGGAGGTCACTTCAGACGAGATCTCTATACAAGGTTCAGACATTTTGTACTCCACAAGTTCACATTTTACCCAATGCAAGTCGGTGATGTTGGGTGTGTTGGTTGTGGGAGGTGCTCTGTATGGTGCCCACTTGGAATAGACTTAAAGGAAACACTAAATCGCTTAACTGAGGTGAAGGTGCAGTGAAGGAGGCGCAAAAGGTAGCCTCATTTGAATTCAAAAAAGCTGTTATTACCAATAAAATTGAAGAAGCGCCAGGTGTTTACACATATACCATAAAGCTTAGTGAAGAGTTCAAGGCACTCCCAGGACAGTTTGACATGCTTCATGTTTATGGGCTTGGCGAGGTACCAATATCGCTATCCAACATTCCTATGGTTAGAAATGGCTTTACAATAATTCAGCATACTGTTAGGGTTATGGGGGCTGTAACAAGAGCTATAATCTCTAGACTCACCATAGGGTCATTCATAGGTATTAGAGGGCCTTACGGAAACGGGTGGCCCCTAAAGGATGTTGAGGGCAAGGACATCGTCATTGTTGGTGGCGGTATCGGCATGGCGCCCCTAAGACCTATAATTAAGTACATTGAGCAGAACCGTGAGAAATATGGAAGAGTGAACATACTGTTTGGCGCTAGAACTCCAAACGACTTGCTCTACAAATACGAGCTTAATAGCTATGGAGCAATTCCAAATACAAAGCTAATGCTATCCTCTGATACTCCTGCACCAGGCTGGCCCCACCACGTGGGCTTTGTTACAGACCTCATAGACAAGCTAGATGTAGACATAAAGAATGCCGTAGCTTTTGTATGCGGTCCTGAGGTCATGAATAGAGTAGCCAGCAGGAAACTCTTGGGCAAGGGGTTTAGGAAAGAAGACATATACGTCTCACTAGAAAGGAGGATGAGGTGTGGTATAGGTGTTTGTGGTACATGTCAATTTGGCCACTACTTCATTTGTAAAGATGGTCCTGTTTTCAGGTATAGTGATATTGAAGAATACTTCCTGATTGAGGGGATGTAGATGTACAAGGTAGGCGTAGTTAAATTAACTTCATGCTCTGGATGCATATGTGAAATTGCTTATGCATTTGCATTTGATGACATCCTTAGCAATTATAATATTACGTATGCTACAATACTCGCTGACGTTGAGGAGATGGGAGATGTAGATGTGGCACTAATTGAGGGCTCTGTATCTAGTAAACATCATGAGGAGCTTGTGAAGGCTGCAAGAGCAAAAGCAAAGTTTGTTGTAGCTGTAGGAACTTGTGCAGTTCTAGGCGGTATACAGAGCTTGAGAGAGGGTAGCGATATAAATACTGTTAAGAAGGCTGTATATCCAAACCCTGAGTATATAGATGTCTATGATGTTCCAAAGCCAGTTGCAGATGTTATAAATGTTGACTTTGCCCTACCGGGGTGTCCAATTAACGGCGACGCCCTGGCTCTGTTCCTGAGGAAATATGCTTTAGGAGGGCTACCAGTAGCATTCTATGAATCTGTATGCGCGGCTTGCAAGAGGAAAGGATTAGAATGTGTAGTAGTTTCAAAGGGAATTCCATGCCTAGGACCAGTGACTAACGCTGGTTGTGGTGCTCTTTGCCCATCCTTTGGCAGAGGATGCTATGGATGCTACGGGCTTAAGTACTTTGACTTAAACAAGGAGAAGCTTGAGACTTTCACTAACCGCTTAATTGAGCTGGGTATGGGCAGGGATGACGCTGTGGCTCTGCTTAAAGGCTATGGTTTTAAGTCATATTCAACAATTGTGAAAGGTGAGAAGAGGTGATAGAGAATATGAAGTCCGTGTTAACCAGAGTTGAGGGAGAGGGCAACATAGTAATTTACGAGAAGGAGGGTCACGTAGATAGCGTAAAATACGAAGTCATTGAGGCTCCGAGGTTCTTTGAGTTCTTTGTAAGGGGTAAGAGCCCTGATAAAGTAGTGGATATTGTAAGCAGGATATGTGGTATATGTGGAACTTCATACAACTTTGTTGCATCTACAGCTTTTGAGAGGTGCTTTGGTGTAAATGTAGATCCAGAAATAATGGCTGTTAAAGAAGCGCAACACCTTGCAGAAAGGGTGAAGAGCCACATACTGCATGTGTTTCACTTAAACCTACCTGACTTAGTTAACACAAAGTCTGTTGTAGAATTCATACCACGCAACCCCCAGCTTTCAAAGAGAGCTTTAGAAGTTTTAGTGTGGTCTAGGAGGGCTATGGAGGTTCTCGGAGGTAGAATGCACAATGTTGTCAATATAAAGATAGGTGGAGTTCACAGAGTGCCGGAGAAGAGTGAGGTTGAAAAGGTTGCAAAAGATCTGGGCACAGTAATGAAGTCGTTCATAGAGTTTGCAAGTTTTGTGCTAAGCCTTAAGGCTCCTGATGAATTCATGCAGAAAACAAGTGTGAAGCCTCATCTAGTGGCTCTGTACCCATCAACACTAGAATATCCTCACCACAGCGATAAGGTGTGTATGGATGGCAATGTGTACAGCCTTTCAGAGTTCTATGGAAACATAGTGAAGTACCTACATGTACCACACTCAACAGCAATTCACTGCAGAGTTAAGGGTACTGAAAGCTATGTTGTAGGACCTATTGCAAGGTTCAACCAGTTTTACAACAGGCTTTCTAAAGAAGTCAGAGACTTTATAGAAACATATGGATGGAAAGCACCACTAAGCAATGTATTGCAAAGCTTTGTTGCACGCATTGCAGAAACCTATGAAACACTACTAATGCTTGAAAAGTTCTTCGACACCTATAGAACTAGGCCTGCACCAAGTACAGCGATTCCTGAGAAAGGCGAATTTACGTGTGAGTATGCTGTAGAAGCTCCCAGAGGAATACTGTATCATAAGTATGTAGTCAGAGACGGGAAGGTGGTGATGGGCGACATAATAGCTCCAACAACACAAAACGTAGCAGCTATGGACGACATAGCAACAACAGTTCTACGCGGTAAAAAAGTTGATGCAGGTGTTGTAGACATGGCTAGAAAGATTGCAGTATCCTTCGACCCTTGCCTATCCTGCTCAGTACACGCATTACCAGTTAAAATTATACGAGTTTAAGAGAACTACATAAAACCCAGCTAAAACCACAATATTTTTTACCAATTCTACTCTCCTTCGCCTTCTTGCTTAAGGTCTTTCTAAGCTGTGCTACAGGCTATAGTTACAGATAAAGTATAGATGTAGATAGTGTTTTAAGCTCTAGACTGTGGAACATTCTTGAGGTTAGCTAGAGTGGCATCAGATAAGAGATTTCACGAAACTTTAATTATGGGTACTGTTGCAAGGATTTATGAAGATGGTTCTATAGAGCTTCTTTTCGAGCCTCCAAAAGAACTTCACTGCCCCTTTAGGCGTAAGGTTTACGGAGTTGAAAGGAACTGCCGAGAGGAAGTTGTGAAGGTGCTTAAGCTCAAGATGAATCTCTATGGCCTCTTTACACCTCAGAGAAGGCTTGATTTTGAGAAACCCGTGGTATCCTTTGGTACTTCCGAGATTATCTGGTGGGCAATGGAGAAGGGGTTTTTCGATTGCGCTGTTGTAGTTTGTGAAGGTGCTGGAACTGTTATAACAAGGAACCCCGCTCTTGTCCACGGCATTGGGGCTATTATGAATGGGCTTCTTAAGACTTACCCAATTGCAGAGGTTATTGATGGCATTAGGAAGAGAGGAGGGGTTGTACTAGATGAGGAAAACGCAACAATAGATCAAGTAGCGGGGGCTTTAAAAGCTATAGAGCTTGGATGTAGAAGAATTGCAGTTTCTGTCATTGGCTTAAGGTGCTGGGAAATTCCTGAGCTCAGAAAGCTGGAAAAGAAAAGCAATGTAGATATAACGGTATTTTGCACGTGCAACACCTTAACTAAGAGAGACTGCTTTGAACATATTGAGAAAGCAGACTATGTATGCACAAGTGCAAACACAGAGCTTAGAAAAGCATTAGCAGGCAAAGCACTTATTCAACTAGGAGTAGCAATACCTGTTTATATATTAACAGAAAAAATGAGGGACACAGTCTTTGAGTATCTAAAAACCCTAAAGGAGCAGATCCTGATAAGAAGAGCCATTTTGCCATACGAAGACATTGACACAGCCAAGTGCACCTCGTGTGAATGGTTATAGAACCTCTAAACATACTTTTGAACCTCAAAAGCTCTTGCAAACTCCCCAACTTCTAGAGCTAAGAAATTAAAACCTCACAGCTGTGAGAGCTTTACCAAGAAGACTGTGAAGTTAAGCACCGTTAACCTTCATAATATTAACTCCTAATGCGAGGAAATGAGAAGAGGCCTAACTATATACTTAAAAATCTTGCTGATGAAACAAGTATTTGAAAAATACAGGAAATAAATTTATTCAATGCTCATAGTTTTTCGTAATGCTTTAGGTATATTTGTATTAATTTCTGTCATCAAGCTTTATAAACCCCCCTTAAGTTAGTTTTATGGTAGTGAATTGCCTATGTCAGTTGAAGAAGTAGTAAAGAAGATTGATGAGTGTATTCAAGAGCTAGGTCGATTTGCAGCATTCTCTCCTGATGCAAAAGCTGCTGTAGAGTACTTAACTAAGATGAAGGATGAGGTAAAGAGCTTAACTAAGCAGAAGGCTGAACAAATGCTCAAAGACATTAGTGAATGGGAGAGGAAGGCACAGGCTTACGCAGCCTTCCTTCCCAAGACAATACCAAACTTAAAGTTCATTAAAGAGTGGCTTCAAAATAAGTTACCTGAGTTAAAGTAACATTAATAACGATTTTAACTCAATACAATTCTTTTTTAACATACTTACTTAAGGCACGCACAATACTTTAAATAGGAATTACTTATCTTTTTGTCTCTCTTTTAAACACTAGAAAAAGTGATGAGTTAATAGCATTTTCATTACCCAGCCATTCTTATAGATGGCTCTATATTGAGCGGCGGCACATCTTCTTGACTTACCTGAAGTTCTACTATAAATGGTTTATTTGATTCTAGCATAGTCCTGATAGCATACTCTATGTCTTCATCTCGTTTTACTGTGAGTCCTTCGGCTCTGAACGCCTTGGCAAGCTCCTCGAAAGATGGGTTTGTTAGCAGGGTTCCTATAATTCTTTCTCTTTTCTGTATTTTTTGCCTTAGAAGTAGCACTCTATAAGACATGTCATTTACAATAACAACTTTAACGGGTATGTTTTCTCTAACAGCAGTTTCAAGATCATGCGCTGTCATCATGAACTCTCCATCACCTGCAACCGCTATTACCTCATGATCTGGTAACGCTAGCTTTGCGCCAAGAGCAGCTGGAAATGCATATCCCATTGCACCTAGGTTTGTAGCTGCTAAGAACTTCTTAGGGCTCCTGAACTTCATGAATACATAGGTATAGAGTATGTGTGTACCCTGCCCTGCTACCACCACGCTTTTCTCAGGAAGCTTTTCACTTAGTAACTTAAAGAATTTTGAGGGATTGACAAAATTGCTGTACTTTCTCAAAAGAGCCTCTTCAACCATGGAGTTCCACATCTTTACATAACTAGCCACCAAGCTGTCCCAAGAAGGTTTAGCCAGCTTAATGCCCTCAGACTTGAGGGCTTCAAGAAGTTGTGTAGCAAAGAGATAGGGATCTGCATTAACGTGTAGTGCGTAGTAGAGTAGCCTCTTTTCAACTACGGGATTTTCTGAAACAATTATGACATCTCCTTTTGGTATGATGCTATAGCTATAGGTAGCAATGTCGTCGAGTTCGTCTCCTAATACCAGTAAAACATCTGCTTCTTCTAAAACCTTGTCAGCCGGTATAGATCCTCCTCCAAAGCCTACTCTTCCAAGGCACCTCGAAGTATATTCATTACAGCAACCTCTAGCATTTCCTGAAGTCACTATATATGCGCCAATTCTCTCAGCTATCTCCCCAACAATACTCTCTATTCCACTAACTGCAGCCTCGCCACACACCATTATAGCAGGCTTTTCAGCTTTAACAAGCATTTTCATAGCATTTAGCACATCCTCTTTGCGAGGATGCTTAGGTAGCTCCACTAAATCACTTAACCTAATATCCTGCGGATTAGCACTTACAGACTTAGACCATAAATCCTCCGGCACCTCTAGCATAACAGGGCCTCTAGGTTTCCTAAAGGCTTTTCTAAGCAACTCTCTTAGCGTTGAAGGAAGCTCTTCTTCACTACTAAGGCGTACAGCCCCCCTGGTCACAGGGCTTGCTATAGCCACTTGGTCTACTTCATGTAGTGCTTCAGTTCCCTTAAGCCTTCTCTTAATCCCACCAGAGATTAGTAGTAGTGGTACTCTATCTTTATAGGCTATGCCTAAGCTTATCAATGTGTTTAAGAATCCTGGCCCTGTGTGAACAGCTGCAACCCCTAGGTTTCCAGAAACCCTATACTCTGCGTCAGCAGCGCTTACAGCTACTTGCTCATGCCTAACAGTTATAAGCCTAATCCTATCCCTGTAGTCGTATAGGGTATCAAAGAAGTCAAGAATGCTAGTGCCTATAAGACCGTAAATTCTCTTAATGCCTAAATTTATAAGTGCCTCTGTTATAAATGAAGCTACAGTGTATTTAGTCAATAAAGTGGCACCTTTAAATAGGCATGTTGACTACGTTAATAGGCTTCTCTCCTCTGAGAACTCTTACAACATTCTCTATAGTGACTTGTATAATCCTAGCCCTAGACTCTGTTGTAGCTCCGGCTATGTGGGGTGTTAATATTAAGTTAACTCCTTTTAGCTTAAGAAGTGGGTGATCGAGACCTGGAGGCTCTCTACTATAGACGTCTACTGCTGCTCCAAAGATCCAGCCTTCTTTAAGAGCTCTTGCTAAAGCCTCTTCATCTACAACCTCCCCACGTGCGGGATTTATTAGTATAGCTGATGGTTTCATAAGTCTAAGCTCTTTTTCACCAATCATGTGCCTAGTTTCTGGAGTTAGTGGAACATGTATAGATACAACATCACTTACCCTTAGCAACTTGTGAAGTGGTGCATGCTCTACACCATACTCCTCTTCAACCTCTTTTGGATACTGGACCTTATCATAGTATAGAACCTTCATGTTGAAGGCCCTAACCCTCTTAGCAACCTCCCTTCCAATTCTTCCAAACCCTATAATACCCCACGTCTTCCCATTGAGCTCAAAAGTGCCTTTCTCCATAAACTCCCACTGAGGCCACTCACCCCGGCTTGTCCTCTCGTGAGCTTCAACAAGCCTTCTCAAAAGGGCTAGAGCCACCATTATGGTCCACTCAGCTACGCTGACTGCATTAGCTCCACCAATATTAGCAACAGGAATACCCTTTTCAGCACATGCATCAACATCTATGTGATCATAGCCTGTGCTGGGCTGCGCTATGAGCCTAACTTTCTGCATGGCATAACACATTTCCCTGGTTATGTGAACTTGCATAGTATAGTCCCCTATAATTACATCTGCCTCCTTTAGGTACGAGAACAACTTCTCTTTATCATGAACGTCTCTAAATACTACAACCTCAACATCTCTATCGAGCATGGATTTGTAAGGAGCTATGAGGCTTTTTATAAATTCTGCAGGAAGAGGGCTAAAGGATAAGACAAGGTATTTCTCCAAAAGATATTCACCTTATAA
>JAJHQM010000008.1 GCA_020833345.1 Ignisphaera sp. | reverse complement strand
AAAGAACTGTGTTTTTCTAAAGGTATTGAGTTTCTTAAAAAATTCGGTTATGATGACTTAGACAAACTACCTTTACACTTATCCTGGGGGCAAATGACAAGATTAGCAACGCTATTAAGCATCATTGCTATTGGTAATAGCGGTGTAGCGCTACTTGATGAACCATTTACAGGCTCTACATATATTGAAGCCGTAGCACTAGTGGAAACATTAAACAGATTTACGGATGTGGCAAAGGTGATTGCTCTTAGCTCAAAGGATTATATACCGCTATTTCCAAATGCGAAGATCTATGTACTTAGCAGTGGCATGCTAAAAACTTTCATCCATGAAAAGCATTTTGAATTTAGCAGAGCTTTGTACGAGCTGATATCCCCATGAGCTTCTTAAGGAGCTTAGTAGAGCTTTTCATACCCGCTCACTCTGCTAAGAGGTTATCACTACTTACGCGAGTATTTACCTCTACCATGTTAATGATAATTCCAGTAGTAACTCAAACACTCTTTAAAGGCCAGAAAATCTTTGTTACACTACTCATCTTAATAATTACATTGCTGTTACTCTACATGTATAGCAACTTGAAAAAAGTTTTGAAAGGACTAACTCTATTCTTAGTGTTTATAGCAGTAGGCTTTGCTGTAACAATTATATCTAAGTTCTTAGGCTACCCTACACCAACAGCAACAGAGCTGATTTTGTCGTCAGCTAATTTAACCGCTCTCTTCTTAGCAGTCTCACTATTCTTTCAATGGCTAAGCTTAAGAGAATTAAGGTGGATTTTGGCAAAACTGGGTATGAGCAAGCTTGCTAGTCTTGTTACTGCAACTCTAGCTCTTTTGCCACTTCTATTTAATAACTATGCAGAGGCCTATACAGCAACTCTAACTAAGTTTAGTAGCAAGAGAAAAGTATACAAAGCTATTAACGCTTTAATAATTCATAGCGTAATAATTGCAAATGACATTGCTCAGGCCATTTACCTCTATGGGCTACCACAAATTTCCAAGGTGAAGGTAGAGCTTCCAAAACCCGTAGAGCTGGTATTAATGGCGGTAATAACGATAACAACTATACTTCTCCTAGTAGCTGCACCTTAGAAAGTTAACTCACCTTATTTACGAATTTCGTCAGGAGATATAACTAATCTATCAATTCTAGTACTTTGCCTCTCAAATCATAGAAAGTCGCGTCTGTGATTTCAATAAGTGCCTTTTTACCAAGTGCTTTACTTCCTACATCAAGTACTACAGGTCTGTAATTGAACAGCCTCCCAATAGCCCTTCCCCTCAAAGAATCTACTTCTGTTATCCATGTAAATGCCCTTGACCCTACATAATCGCGATTTACATTTAGTGCAATTTCCTCATATACCTTCTCTATGTAGCTACTGCGAAGCTTCTTAATTGGATCTGGCACCTGAGGCATTAACGCAGATTTTGTAAATGGTCTTGGAGAATACCTTGCTATATGCACCCTATCCACTCCATACTCAACTATGAGCCTTACACTTGCCGCAAAGGCTTCTTCATCCTCTCCTGGATGCCCTACTATTATGTCTGTGGCTATGTGTGCTCCCTCTATCTTCCTTCTCACTTCAGAAACCATCTCTATAAAGTTCTCCACAGTATAGCCTCTATTCATGAGCTTCAAAACCCTGTTATCACCACTTTGTACAGGTATGTGAAGATGTTTGTAAACTCTTGGATTTTTCAGAATACCTATGAGCTCATCTAAATAGTTAATTACGTGCCGCGGATTTAGCTGTCCTAATCTAATTACATAATCTCCTTCAAGTTCTAAAACAGCATTGAGAAGTTCTGGCAAAGCATACTTTCCATACATGTCATAACCATAGACGCTGAGGTCTTGAGCTGTTATTTCAATTTCTACGGCTCCTCTCTTCAAAGCCTCTTTAACAGCCTCTACAACCTTCTCAATAGACACGCTCCTTAAATGAGGTCTTGCAACCTTTACTATGCAAAAGGAGCACTCATCTAAACACCCTTCAGCAACAGGTATGGATGCTATCACCCCATCAACAACCCTAGGTAAAATAGTGTATTCCTTAACTTCACTATGAAGCACCATAGGCTGTCTGCTTTCCACTACTTCAGCTACTCTATGCACAGCTTGAGGTGTTACTAGAGAAACTTCTGGAAGCACCTTTCTAATCTTAGCTGGAAGTGCCTTAGCCATGCAGCCTGCAACCACAATCTTCTTACCAAGATCTCTTAACACTTCAATTCTCTTCAACATTCTAACTTCAGTATCGTGCCTCACTATACAGGTGTTTAGGATTATTACGTCAGCTTCTTCAGGTTTATCAACAATTTCATACCCTTTCTCAAGTAACACTGTTTTCATTATAGCACTGTCTGCTTTATTAAGGGTACACCCATAAGTCTCTATGTAAATCCTCTTGAGCACATAAACACCTTTTTGCAAGAGCTTACAAATTAAGTTATAAACTACCTGAGCCAAAATATTTTACAAAAAGGTGTTATTTAACATTGCAGAGCGATACAGCTATTCTTTACAATTATGATTACCTCTTAAATAGAGCAATTGAAAAGCTGCCAAAGAGAGGAGTAGCAAAAGCCTATGACATACCCCAGCTTGAGGTAGAGTATGAGGGTGAGCACACAGTTGTAAAGAATCTTAGTTTTGTTAGTGAAAGGCTTAGAAGAGACCCGAGAATAGTAATGAGATTCTTACTAAAAGAACTTGGAGCACCAGGTGCCCTAAGACCAGACAATAACATGGTTATATACAAGCGCATTTCAGCAAAAAGCATTCAAGACCTTTATGCAAGATTTCTTGAGTCCTACGTTAAGTGCCCCACATGTCAAAGCTATGATACTGAACTGATTAGAGAGGGAAAGAAGTGGTATATAAGATGCTTAGCCTGTGGAGCAATAACTTATGTGAGGCCTGTATAGGTGTTTACAATGAGCATGTACTTTCTTAAGGTGCACAATATCAACGGCAAGAAAATAGTTGCCATATGCGATGAGGAAATACTGGGTCAAGTGTATAAGGAGGGAAATGTTATATTGGATGTTTCTTTCAACTTCTATGGAGGAAAGAAGGTAGATGTAGAGGAGGCGGTTAGGGCTATTGATGAGTCAGACATAGCCGTGATTTCAGGAAAGCGTATCGTAAATGAGCTTGAAAAAAGAGGGTTAGCCTCTAAGGAGTTTGCTATTAGTGTTCAAGGACAGTTACATATACAAATAGTGAAGGAGGTTATTGAAATTTGAAGAAGTTTTGCGTGAATTGTGGTGTTGAAGAGTCTGAATCAACACCCATAATCAAGGGGCTATGCCCAAGGTGCTATATAGAGATTAAGGGGCTTGTAACCAGACCTCGTTCTGTAGAGATAGGGTACTGCAGAATATGTGGAGGAGTAAGAGTTCATGGAAAGTGGATTTACGTACAGAGCTTAGAAGAGCTTAAAGATGTTATTGAAGATTTCTTCATAGAGTTATTAAAACCTTCAGAAGAATTTACACTAGAGGATATCGATGTTACATTTACGCCATACGAGGATTCTCCAGCAGCTATAAACATTCTTGGAAAGCTGGAAGAGGTAAAAATTTCACATACAGTTATGGTTATGGTTTCCTGGAGAGCTTCTCTCTGCCCACTTTGCAAGAAAATTGTCGGTGGGAGCCATAGTGCAGTTATACAATTACGATACGTAAATGCTGATAGAGAGATAGAAGATTTTGTCAATAGCATAGCAAAAGAGTTTGAAAAGTGGATTAAAGAAGTCAAGCCTGTTAAAAATGGTTATGACATACAGTTACTCGACGCATCACTAACAAAACGTATTGTTGAGGCTGCTAAGAGAAAGTGGCGTGCAGTAAAAGTTGTAGAATCTCATGGCGATGTTAAGAGGACTTCAAGTGGGCAAAGGGTTTCCAGACTTTACGTTTCTATTAGGATACTGAATTTTAAAGCTGGTGACTATATCATTATAAGCGGAATTCCATATACCGTAGAATCTTTTGATGGAACCTGGCTTGTATTAAGAGATGGCAGTGGTAATATAAGTAAGGTACACTTTGCTGATCTTTCACGAAACTTATCTAAGTATAGAATAGGAAAAAGGTAAGTAGACTTATTAAGTTCTGAGTGAATTAGCTATGTAAAGAGAGGGTGAGAATCCATACCAAAGGAGAAAAAAACTGAGAGCTCCACTTCTAAAGAGCTTGTAGTGCCTACTGGGAACCAGGTTTTATGTGTTGTGGATGAGACCATTGGGGCAGATTTTCTAAAAGTAAGATGCATTGATGGTGTTTCAAGAATTTGCCGAATACCTGGAAAGTTCCGAAGAAGGGTGTGGTTTGCTAGTGGTGATGTGGTGCTTGTTGAACCTTGGGAATTTCAGAATACAAAAGGTGATATTGTGTATAAGTATAGCAAGGACGAAGTAAAGAAACTCATATCAATGAACATGATAACAAAAGAGTTTATAGAAAGAGCCCCTTAGAATGCGTAACGTGATTATACAATATAATGGAATTCTGGTTTAGGCGAACACTCATCCTAATGTTTTAACTTATAAGGCTTTTACTGCTTTGCTAAGGGATTTACATGGAAGATATTGAAAAGAGTGTTGATAGGGAACTTAAAAGGAGATTGAAAGAGCCTAGGATTAAGGATGAGGATCTTTTTGAAACTGTTGAAGAAGTTTTTGATAGGGCTACGGTGTTAGCATTGCTTGAACTTAAACGAAGGGGGTGTATAGCTAAGCTTTATGGCGTTATATCTGCTGGCAAGGAGGCTAGAGTGTATTTGGCAAAGGGTAAGAATAATGTAGATGTTGCTGTGAAAATATATTTAACGGCTACAGCAGAGTTTAAGAAGGGTATTTGGAGGTATTTAAAGGGAGACCCAAGGTATGAATGGATACTTTCTTTACCCACGCATAAACTCATGTCTGTATGGGCGAGAAAGGAGTTTTCAAATTTGAAAAAAATGTATGAAGCAGGTGTTTCTGTACCAAAACCAGTATGCGTCCACAGAAATGTCTTAGTGATGGAGTTCATAGGTGAAAATAGTGTAAGAGCACCTCTACTTAAAGAGGCTGTCACGATGGGGCTTCTGAATGCTGATAATGCTTTGCAAATCTTTAAGGAGATTATGAGAAACGTCTATAGAATGTACTGGTACGCGGGGCTCGTTCATGGGGATTTGAGTGAATACAATGTAATGTTTCACAGTAGCAGAGTCTACATAATTGATGTGAGTCAGGCTGTAAAGCTTGAACACCCTAATTCACACATGTTTCTCTACAGAGATATCAACAATATTGTAAGGTTCTTTAGGGAGGAGCTCGAGTTGAAAACCCCGTCTGTAGAGAGAATATACCAAAATATTATAAGTAAGAATGAAGAAGCGCTACAAACACTAGTTGAAACGTCTGAAGAATAGTTCTGTTTCCCATAATTGTATACCATAAGAGAAGCATGCTTAAATTGTGGTTAAGCGTAAAGAAAACCTGGTGCGGTGTATCAAAGTTGGTCAATGAAAAACATGTAAAGAATTCTGTACAAGGCACTGCATCTAATTCCTCTACCTCTTCTACAACGCAAGGCAGCCTTACAAACATAAATACAAGAATACAAAGTCGTTTAGTTCCAGGAGTTACAAAATTCTATATTAAGATCCCCTTAGAGAGGGTGGGCGTGCTTATAGGTAAGAAAGGAGAGGTTCTAAAGCAATTAATGCAAGAAACCCAAACTCTAATAACAGTAGATGAAGTAAATGGCACTGTTATTATAGAGCCTCAAGGCCCTCAAACAAGAGCTGTAGACATGATGAAGGCAAAAGACATAGTTACAGCAATAGGCTATGGCTTTTCACCAGAACGAGCATTTAGGCTTCTCGATGAAGATCAAGTACTAATAGTAATAGATTTGAAGCAGTATGTCCCTCCTAGCGAAAATCACTTAACAAGAGTTAAGGGTAGGATCATTGGTGAAGAAGGAAAAGCTAGAAGGAACATAGAGGAAATGACTGGTACCTACATATCCATTTATGACGATTATGTCGCCATAATTGGAGACTATGAAAGTGCTAACGCTGCTAAAGATGCAATATTGATGCTCATAGAGGGAAGGCAACACTCTACAGTATATAAGTATTTAGAAAGAGAAATGAGGAGAATTAGAAGGTCAAAGATGACATCACTTTGGGCAAAAGAATCTTAACAGTCTTAACAACAGTAGATGTATTATAATCGTCTGTAATCAGTTGCTGTACTTCTTTGGCAAGCCCTTAACCCTAAAGAATTGAAAAGAAGTTGACTTCAACACAAATAAAGAAGTTTACTCTGAAAAGGATAGTTTAAGGAGGTATTACAAACAAATTCTTATTCTTGATATTGTAAGCATTCATTAAGCCGCGCCCATGCTTAAAATGTGCATAAGAACATATAAGGCTTTGCAGTGTAGATATAGCTTGATGAAATTTGGAGGGCCCGTAGCTCAGCTAGGTAGAGCGGCGGGCTCCAGCTAGGCTATGGGTCTTTTGACCGCATGGGATGAGAGAAAGCTGGAGCGTTGAAGGGGAGACCCGTAGGTCGGGGGTTCAAATCCCCCCGGGCCCACCACGACATGTATTTTCCATGCATTTTAACATCTCTGGAAAGTGCCTTACTATGTTTTCTATTCTACTGTGAGGAGATGGATGAGAGCTAAATATCTCAGTAATTTTATTAATTTTATTTTTGAAAGGCTTATGGCGAAGAAAGGAGCATAGCAAGTCTATGTAAGCGCAGCTATTTGTTGCATGCAGTGCTGCAAATAAGTCTGCCTCATACTCAAATCTTCTAGCTTTGCGACGTAATATCAGTTGTACAAATATGTATACCAGGGCAAGGGTTATCGATGCAAATACTGCTTCAATCATTGATGTGCTGTTAAGTAGTAAATATGTAACTGGAAGTATTGAGAGTATTAAAAGTAGTAAAGCTAAGCAGAAAAGCTTTTGACCATGTTTAAGTTTACAGTGGGCATACTCGTGAAGGAAAACCCCTTCTATAGCATCCCTGCCAGCCTCCTTTAGAAAACTTGTAATAGTTATGCTTTTACAGCTAAAACTAAAGACCATGGCATTATAAAAGCTAGCCTCAGCGACCTTGATCACCTTAAATGGCTTCATTCCAATCTTCTTAGCCACAGCTTGATTAATGTCATACAAAAAGGTATCATTCACTGGTTTAGCGTAAAGCCACCAAAACTTAAGTCTGATAAATCTCTTTAGCACTTTCTTATACTGCTGCATTTTGTTAACTAGCATAGTTTAGCACTTACAGTGGTATTCACTATGACTATCTATATCAGGGGGCATATAATGGTTAAAAAGGAATTTGCTGAATTAATTTTGAAGGGGGTAAAGACCACTACCATAAGGCTTGGTAAAGTTGTGCCAAGGTCTAGGGAGATAATTATACATAGCGGGGGTAGACCTATAGCTAAGGCTATTATTGAGAGTATAGAGTATAAGAAAGTTAAGGAGCTCACGGTGGAGGAAGCTAATAGTGATGGTTATGAAAGTGTAGAAAAGCTCATCGAAGCCTTAGAAAAACTCTATAAAACTAAAATTAGAGAAGAGGATACTGTAACTATAATTAGGTTTAAAGTCATTAAAAGATTTACAGATATAGACTTAAATGATGTATACCTAGGATTTGAACCAATAGACATCGCTAGGCTTGCAAATAGATACCTTGCAGAAGAGCTTTCAGAAGATGAGCGAAGAATTGTTAACACAATACTAAAATGCAAAAGCATTAGACTTGCCGCCATAAGGCTTTTCGGCTCTTTGAATAAAAGGAGAATAGTAAGGAAGACTCTCAGGAATCTTTTAGCTAAACTTATTGAAAAAGGTGTTGTTATAGTTGAAGAAGAAAAGCTTAGGAGGTTGGCTGAAGTCTCAGGTTTTTGGAGAAAACTCTACACAAAGTTAATGCTACTTAAAGGGAAAAAATTTAATAGCTAGAGTAAAAATGCTGATCCTACATTTTTTCAGAGATATTCAGAATTCCTCCTTTTCTACTTACGACAATGTCAAAAATTACTTCAGCAGCTGCTTGCATGCTGTAACACATTACCATGAGTTTTTCAAAGAAGGACTTCATGGCTGGGTACTCTTCTGATTTGTACACGGATACAGCCTCCGTCTCTAACCTGCTAACAAATTTCATTGCTTCTGTTGCTAAGTCTGCAGCTCTGCTAGCTATATATGGGTCTTCTCTCATTACAGCTTGAAGTAGTATGTCTAGTGTGTATTCAAGATGCATTTTTAGCTCTTCTAGTTTCTCGCCAAGAACTGTTTTTACAACTTCCAGTAACTTACTCTTTTCATTTAGTATTAGCGCGGCTTGCGCTAAGGCATCACCAATGTCTTCCAGTGTTGTTATTAAAACTCTGTATTCTGTAATGAATGGCATAGCTCTTTGCATGTTTAGAACATAGACATACCTAATGGCAAGAGCATGTACTCTATCCATTTCAATTTCAAGTTCTGTAACTTCTTTGAGGTGATCCGGCAGGCCTTCTCTTATTGAAACCACTAAGTGATTCAACATGCTTCTTATTGTAAATACCATTCTCTGCACTAGACCATCTACACTATACCTCTCTGTATCAACAAAGTTCTGTATGACAATTCTATTGCCGAAATGCTCTACAATCTCAGAGCCTATCAGCATCCTAACCATAGCCCTTATGCTAGATATTAGCTGAGGTGGCAGAATCTCGTCAGCGCACTCAATAATAATCTTGTCATAACCAACTATGTACAGTGTATAAATAGTTCTTTGAAGTAGGGCTTCATTAGTATTTTTTGAAACTATGATCTTCGCCTCCTTCCCTTTAATACCCTTTTCAACAAGTTTTTGTGGAACTATGGTGAGAGCTCCATCATCTCTAATCTGCATTACAACTAGGTCAGAAGGCTTTAAATCCACGAGCTTAACCCATTCCGAAGGTAGAGAGACCATAAGAGTTGACTTACCGAATTTCTGAACTTTTCTAGTTTCAACAATTTTTGACATACTCATACAGTACTATACCACACCTATATGTAGCTTAATAGGTTTAAAAGTGTTTATAACAGATGCAAACATAGTTTAAAAGCAGTGCATAAACCACTCTATATCTGAATTATTACTATTCCTGAACAATTTTTGAAACTTCTTGAATTGCTATTTCTATTACTCTACCACTCCTTATTCTAACAATAACGTTGTTTTCTAGAAGCAGTTCCTTATCTGCATCCCCCTCATCCATAATTATGTGTAAAGTATCTGTAGCACTACAGTATATGAACTTGGCATTCCCAAGGCTTTTCAAATTAATTAAATATTCATTACCTTGCTCACTCATATGCTGACTACCATCCCTATGCACATACTATACGTCAGTTCAACTAGGCTTATAAGCTCTGTAAATATATGACACTCAATCACAAACTCCGAGCCCGATTTAAATGTCAAATCCCGAACCCATAACTAAAATAAAAGATTTAAAGCCAGGAATGGAAAACGTCACAGTTGACGTGAGAATTCTGGAAAGCTATGGCACAAGAACAATAGAGACAAAAGCTGGCATGAGAACTCTCGGAGAATACTTGGTAGGAGATGATAGCGGAAGAGTAAAGCTTGTAGTATGGGGTCAAAAAGCCTCAGCACTTAATGTTGGTGACGTTATTGAAATTAAGAACGCTTGGGTAACAACATTTAGAGGAGAAGTACAGTTAAATGCAGGTAAGAATAGTGAGTTCACTAAACTAACTGAGGATGCTGTTCCCTCAGCCGATCAAATACCTGAAGAGAAGCCAAAAGCTGAAGGTGGTGCACCACCATCTCGACCCAGATTTGGCAGAGGTGCCCCTAGAGGTAGGGGCAGAGGTAGAAGGTGATAGGCATGTCCTCAGAGAACGTGGGGGAACGACCCAGATGGAATGAGGTATACAGAAAGAAGGGAATAGAGTTAGGAATTGACAAAGGAGACTTCGTTGTTGCAGCTGATGAAGAAAAAGCATATGCGCTAGCTCCTGCAGTATACTATGTATGGAGTATGTGCGATGGTGAAACAACAGTAGGAAAAATAGTTGAAAGCCTTGCTGAAAGCATTGAAGAGGAAATAGACATAAACACGCTATATAATGCTGTAGTTGATATAGTTGATAAACTACTTGAAGTAAATCTATTAGAAAAAGTCTCATAATGCTACTGAACACATTCAAGCTTATTAAAATCTGTTTTATTTTTATAATAACTTCATTTTATATGCTACAGCCTTAGCGTTATTCACATCAACTAAGTGTGCTACTAGTAGAGCTAGTGAATATATGATGCTTGTTACCTCGCCTAGGTCACTAAACCTTGTAATAAGCCCTTTACCAAACCCATAAATAGCAACATCCTCATTTATCTTAGCGAGCTCCTCTAAATAGACTTGACTATCATAATCGAAATACATATCCAAAAGCTTTGCCATAACATTTTCAAATTTAAGCTCCTTAAGCAAGCCCTTTGCTAAGATGAAGAAAAGAGTGTTTCTCACAGCTATTTTCAGAGTTCCTGAGATTTCTCTTGAATACCTATCTACTTCTGCTATGCCCCCACTAAGAATTTGTTTGAGCTCAGTCCACGACCCCTTAGCAATACATATGTGAGGAATGCCTATAGCTTCATCAAAATCCACATCAAAGCCCAGTTGCTTTGCCTTACTACATGATAAAGGTGTTGATGTGTATGGTATTAGCATCATGGCGTCTCCCCAGCAAGGCTCAGCAATTTTGTATATTGTTTCGAAAGGTTGCTTTAGCGGCTCAATACCACATAAAATTGCCGAGCCCGGGCCTACTGCAAAGCTTTGTAACTTATTATTAATCCTCGTTGTTATTATCATGGGTTCTACAGCTACGTATACAGCTGTACTATGCGATACTCTGAAAAGCCACTTAACATACTTCTCCACACCAATATCAATTGCAATACTGGAATCTACTACTACACACCCTTCGTCAATTCTCAACCCACATCTCCACACTCCTATTTACTCATTAGTTTCAAAATGTGTTTTAAACTTGATTAAATATATGTAAGAAAGTTGCGAGGTGGTGATCTAATGTCTAAAAGACCTTCAAAGGCATTTAAGGCGTGTTTGAGATGTAAAGCCCTTGTAGCAGTAGAAGTTGAGACCTGTCCAGTATGTGGTTCAAAGGACTTTACCACAGAATGGAGTGGTATAATAATTGTTTTAGACCCAGAAAAATCTGCTGTAGCAAAGCTTTTAGGCATAAAAACAGCTGGGAGATATGCTATAAAAGTTGGTGCTTAATTGGTGTGATCATAGTATGAGTGTGAGGCTGGGCTTTCAAGGCAAAACACTGAAGGTAAGTGACGATATGAGTGTAAGTGTTCTTAGAGAATTTGAAAACAAGTTATTGTCAAGGGTTGAAGTAGAGCTCTACATTGAACATATAACTCGAGGCACGCCGTCTAGAAAAGAAGTTCAGAAAATTATAGCATCGCTTTACAAAGTTCCTGAAGACACGGTTATAGTGAGGAAAATAATGTCTGAATATGGTAGAGGAAGCTCTAAAGCGCATGTGAACGTATACTTAAATAAGGATGTCATACGAATACTTGAACC
The DNA here is from genome assembly GCA_020833345.1 of Ignisphaera sp. Taxonomy (GTDB): domain Archaea; phylum Thermoproteota; class Thermoprotei_A; order Sulfolobales; family Ignisphaeraceae; genus Ignisphaera. The sequence continues at coordinate 26,202 of JAJHQM010000008.1, read as the reverse complement.
TAAGTATGTTCTTAAAAGGCTTGGTTTAGAGAGCTAGAGAGGTAAAGTGAAATGGCAGAAAAGAGATTTAGGTCACAAATATATGAGTATGACTATAAGACAGGTACCATAAAGCTTAAGAATAGGCTTTGCCCCAGGTGCGGTACTGTTATGGCTTTTCATAAAGCTGGCAAGCCCAGGTGGCACTGCGGAAAGTGCAATTACACTATTTTCGTTGAGGAAAGGAAAAAGTGATTGTATTAGGAATAGAGTCTTCCGCACACACTTTTGGTGTAGGTATTGTAACAGACTCTAAAGAGAGTTTTATCTTAGCTGATGAAAGAATTCAATACGTTCCAAAGCATGGTGGTATACACCCCAGGGAGTCATCTAGGTTCTTAGCAGAGAAGGCACCTGCAGTAATAGAAAAAGCGCTTGAAAGTGCATCTCTGCACCCAGCAGAGCTCAATGCCATTGCTGTAGCCCTGGGGCCAGGACTTGGTCCTTGCTTAAGAGTTGGAGCAACTGCTGCTAGAACTCTAGCACTGTTTCTAAGAAAACCTCTTGTTCCTGTAAATCACGCTGTAGCCCATGTTGAAATAGGCTTAAAGCTTACAGCTTTGCAAGATCCTGTAGTTGTATATCTATCAGGAGGTAACACTGCTGTAATAGCCTACGTTGAAAAGAGGTATAGAGTGTTTGGCGAGACTCTAGATATAGCACTAGGCAATCTGCTGGATACCTTCGCGAGGGAGACTACACTTGGCCCGCCATACATCATTAATGGACTACACGTTGTTGATAAGTGTGCTGAAAGCGGCAAGAAGTTTTTAGAGGACTTTCCCTACGTTGTTAAGGGGCAGGATGTTGCATTCTCAGGGCTTTTAACAGCTGCTTTAAGGGCTTATAGAAGGGGTGTAGATATTCATGATATTTGCTTAACATTAAGGGAAATAGCATACAATAGTGTTTTAGAGGTTGCTGCAAGGTGTTTAATGCACACAAAGAAGAAAGAAGTCATGCTTGTTGGAGGTGTTGCTGCAAGCCCTATACTTAGAGAAAAATTCATTAAAATGGCGGAGAAGTACAATGCCCTAGTAGGTGTTGTGCCGCCACAATACGCTGTTGACAACGGTGTTATGATAGCGTGGACAGGGCTTTTAGCATTTAAAAGTGGTGTGGTGATAGATCCAAAGGCTGCTTTTGTAAGGCAAAGGTGGAGAATAGATGAGGTTGAGATACTATGGAAGTAGAGCCAATTCCATTAAGAGAGCTACTAGGCGAAGATGTTGTAATAATATCTAGCAATTCAACTGAAAAAATCCCTTTACTCACAAACCTTAAGCTTCTAACAATGGGAGCTGAGGCCTATATATTCAGGGCTAAGTTCATGGATTTCGAAGTTATTGTGAAGTGGAGGTTTCCTAAAAGTTACGTACCAAAGGAACTTGATGAAAAGATTAGAAAGAGCAGAACAAAGCTTGAAGCAAAAGTTATGTGGAAAGCTCTTGCATTAGGAATTAAAGTGCCAATACCGCTTTTCGTAGATTTGGATTCAGGAGTCCTCATAATGACTTTCATTGATGGTATAGTGCTAAGAGATGCTGCAGAAAAAATTAACAAAAGTACCATGTGTAAAGTTGTAGAGACCGTAGGGTCTTATGCAGCTATGCTTCACATGAATGGAATTGCTCACGGAGATCTGACTACAAGTAATGTCATTATTGCTAATGATGGTGTTTACTTAATAGATTTCGGGCTTGCAACATTTACTAAGAGAAGTGAAGACATGGCTATAGATATACATGTATTCTTTAGATCTCTCGAGAGTACTCATCATAGGATTGAAGATTTTGCAAAAGAATGCTTTGTTAATGGGTACAGACAGGTAGCTGGAAATTCAAATACAGAGTTGCTCATTAAAGCTGTGAATAGCATAAGGCTTAGAGGAAGATATGTAGCTGCTAGAAAATTGAGAACTGAATGGGTTATGTGAAATGGCACTAGAAGTGCTATTTGCAACTACGAATATTAATAAAATTAGGGAAGCTGAAGCTGTATTGAAGGAGTTTGGAGTTAGGGTTAAACCTATTGCAGTAACTAAGATTGAAATTCAGCATAACTCACTAGAGGAGATAGCGAGATTCGCTGCGATTCAAGTGTATACAAAAGTTAGAACACCTGTAGCTGTTGAGGATTCAGGGCTCTTTATAGAGAAATTAAATGGGTTTCCAGGTCCTTATAGTAGTTACGTGTACAAAACCATTGGTCTTAAAGGAATACTGAAGCTACTTGAAGATTATAAAGATTGGGAGTCTAGAAAAGCAACATTTATAGCTGTTATAGCTTATGCGCTTTCTGAAAACAATGTTGTAGTGTTTAAGGGAGTTACAGAGGGTCATATCTCGTTCGAGATCAGAGGAGGTGGAGGATTTGGTTATGATCCAATATTCATTCCGCAAGGCTCTATAAGGACTTTTGCTGAAATGAGCATTGAGGAAAAGAGTTTTTACTCACATCGAGGAAAAGCATTTAGAGCTTTTGGCGAATGGTTAATTAAGAATTCTGATATCCTTAGCAAAGCCAAGGAAAAAAGCTTATAAAGGTTTTGAACATATTAAGCTTTCGTAATTTTCAATATCTCTATGCTGTGATTCGTTATGGCTGGTAAGAGGAGAGATAAAGGACAGTCACACTCTATACGCCCAGCCAGAATGGGGCCTCCAAAATGGGTTAAATACACACCCGAAGAAGTTGAGGCACTAGTTGTTGAGCTAGCAAAAATGGGTTATACACCTTCTATGATAGGTATAATACTTAGAGATCAGTATGGCATTCCATTAGTAAAAAGTATTACGGGTGTGAAATTAACAAAAATCTTGAAGAAACATGGAGTAATGCTTCCAATTCCTGAAGACCTACTCAGGCTCATGGCAAGAGCCGTTAACTTGAGGAGGCACTTAGCTGAGCATCCAAAAGATTTCACGAGTAAGAAAGGATTAATAGAAATTGAATCAAAAATACATGCACTAGTAAAGTACTATAAGAAAACTGGAAAACTACCTCCAGATTTTACATATGAGCCTGAAAGAGCAAAGCTACTTGTATCACAGTATCTCGGAGCGGCTCTACAACCATTGCAAGAGCGACAAAGCATTTCAGCAACAACTACACAACAACCTTCAACAGAGACTTCACAATAAACATTACTTAATACAACCAGATTTCATGTATGTTAACAAGTAGTGCTTGTTACTACTCTCGAGAGATCCTGCTATCAAAAATGTGTTTTTATAACCGAAAGCCTCGCCTTTTAAGGTAGGGATGGGGTAGAAAAGCCTATAAATTCTCTCTATCTAATTGTTCTTGGTGATGAGCATTAAGTGTTTTTGAGCTGGTAGCGATGATAAATGGTCTACTCATAACCCCGAGTCCCTAGAGGGATAGGGGTAATGGGCTGGAGACCCGGCCCGGGATTGAACCCTCGGGAAGGGGGATGTAATCCCAAACCTCCCCGCACTAACAGGAACCCTCGCCATTCAGGGCGGGGAGGAGGTCAGATAATCCAAACACCTCTATGCTCAGCGTCCTGAGCATTGCATCCCGTAGCAAAATTAAAGATAGGCAACAACTTTTGTAAACTTTTGATAGAGCGTAAAATACTTTACAAAGTTTCTTTTCTTAGAGTTGTAATAGGTGTAGCAAATGGCTAGGCAATTCAAAGAGTTTGTGACTCTTGCCAAGCAGATTAAATCTCTTTACATTATTTACGGCAGCAATGTAGATAACGTACTTTCTGCAAGTTTACTTCTAAAGTTTTTTAAGGAGCAGGATGTTGATGTTCACCTAGCCCCCTTTCATAGAGCTCCCAAGCCTTTTAGCGAAGGTCTTGTTGTTGGTATAGGGATTTTGCAGAGACCTGTTAGTGGTGTTAGGTTCTTATCTATAGACGATTTTTTGGGGAAGGAGCCTACAGCCCTTCAATCAACATCTCTTTACCTCATTAAACACATTAAAGATTTTTGGATTGTTTCCAGAACTCTTGAAGCCTTAGCCTTATCAGCCATGCTTTCACTTTCCAAGGCTTCGCTTTATGACGAGAACTTAGTGGAGATTCATAGGGGTGTCCTAGAGGAAGCATTATCAAAAGATATGTGGGAGTACTCTGAAAGTATAAGATTCTTTGGATATCCCAGAAGAGATATCATACAAGCACTTGAGAAATCTATTGACCCTTACATAGTGGGACTAAGCTTAGATCCGGAGAGCTGTGCTGCCATAAATAAGCGCATTAGAGAGGAGTTCAAAGGAGATGTTATAAATAAGCTTGTTGAGGAAGCTGAAAAGATATTGGCAAAATACAGTAGAATTACCCTAAAGTTAGTAGGGCCAAAGATACTGATAAAAAATATTGAAGAAATTGAGGATGTTTATGAAGCTTTCTATGCAATGACCTTCTATATGGATTTAAAGGGCTCAGAGCCTTTACTATACATTACGCTAGAACCTCAGCTTATGAAATACATGACCTCCTTAATGTTCTCAACTCTAAAGAAATTCAAAACTCTTATAGACACCCTGATTCAGAGTGCAGGAATCAAGAGGTTTATCATAAAGGGCATTAGGGTAGGTGTTGTAGACATTTCCACAGAACCCAGTACACCACCTCTCTACACCCTTTACAGAATATTAAAGGGCGTTGGCTTAGCAGAAGAAGTAATGGTTTTTACAAACGGAAAAGAGTTCTTTTTGCCTGTTCAGTTTCTAGAGCCGCGATGGCCTTTAGACAAGGAGTTTAATATAGAGAAAAACAATGTAATACTATCTTCGTTGCAAAGCGTAGGTGATGTACTTAAATGAACCTAGAATTAACTTTTAGAATTCAAATGATTTATGAAAGTATTTGCAGAGCTGTAATGGATTCCGTAAAACCTGATAATATAACAGCACCACCGCAAATAACTATAGAAATGCAATGTGATAGCGGAATGCTGATAATTAAGATGAAGGGAGAAAATGTGAACATCTTAACATTTAGAAACACTATGGATGACTTATTGGAGCACATATCACTGGCAACTAAGATCATAAAATCCTCCCAGAGAAAATAAATGTGATGTTTTATGCTCATAGTATTTGAAGGAATAGACGCTGCAGGTAAAACTACGCTAAGTAAGATGATTAAGGAGTATTTAGAGAATAAGGGATTTCAAGTAGCGTTATATGCATATCCAAATAAGCGCTCCATATATGGCTCCATCATAAAGCTTTTTTTAGAGTCAAAGCTTAACCTCTCCCCTCAGGAACAATTCTTTCTCTACATACTCGATATCTTTCGAGATAGACAAGAAATTCTAAGTAGACTTTCTAAAGGCTTCATACTCATAATGGATAGGTACTACATTTCTACACTAGCCTATCAATGTGCCTTAGGCTTTGACTATAATTTTGCTAAAAAAATTGTTGAGTATCTAGACCTGCCAAAACCAAATACAATAGTATACCTTGATTTAGACCCTAAGATAGCAATTAAGAGAAAAATGAAGCAAAAAGAGAGCTTAGATATTTTTGAGAAAGACATAACATTTTTATCAAGGGTAAGAGACGTTTACTTTATGATGCTTGAAGAAGGGTACCCCATAAGAAACTGGATAAAAATTGATGCATCTAAAGATCTTGATGAAGTGTATAATGATGTGGTGAATTCCTTAAAGGAATACTTGAGCTTAGTTTAAAACATTTAGTACTCTATGATAATAAAAAGCGGAGACTTTGGTACCTAAGTTGCGTATTTTCGCAAAGCTATATGCGGTAGGGGAAGGAAGTTTATGAGGTGCCCCGATCCCAACTTGAGTGGGCTGCGGCCCCTCTCGGAAGCCACAGCCTCACCCAACGCGGCCGGCTTAACTTCCGGGATCTGACGAGTCCGGGTGTTGCCCGGCCGCTATGGTCGGGTCGGGGCACCATTTATCTTTAACGTAGCTGGAGTTTAAAAGATTTTTGCGGAGTCTCCATGTATAAAGAATATATTTTTATTATGATCATTTGAGAGCCGCACTTTGGACATGCCCCATCTATTTTTCCTATAAAGTCTCCTTCTCTGAACTCTCTCTCCATTGTATAGTCATTCTGTTGACATGAGGCAACAGCTATGATTTTCACGGGTCTGCTCTCTTTCTCCATTATCTCCTTTCTTTCCTTTGAGTAGTCTAAGCTGGATTTAATTAGGTATGCTAGTAACCCTATTACAATAGCTATTAGCAGTACTGTTATGATATCTGATTGCATAAGCATCATCAATACACACCCACAGTATTACCTATACCCACAACCACCACGTTATCTCCAGGTTTGGTTCTATTCCTTATTATCTCTAAAACCATTTGATAAGCCTTTTCAACTCCTTCTACAATCTCCTTTACCATCGGCTTTATAGCCTCCTCATTACTCATTTTTACTATTACAGCATCTAAAGGTGCTCCACACCTTACTGCAACTCGCTCTATCTCTATCTTCTCAGGACCTACGTCTCCAATTGCTGCCCCTGAACCTTCTGCTACTAATCCTGTTGGCTCTCCCTCTAGCTTAAGCGCCGCATCTACTGTTATTATTCGTGATATATTATAGCTGAGCATTTCAGCTATCTTTGCTACTGCTTTTCCTGGTTTTCCAACAGTTGCTCCAGGGCCCTTAGCTTTTATTACATAAACCTTTCTCCCCTCTAACTCAACAACAGAATACACCGTGTCTTCCTCAATATCTATTCTTGGAGAAAGCCCGACTAACTTGAACGCAACCATAGGACCTGCCGAATCGCCTATGGGTATGCCTTTAGCAAACGTTTCTACAGCTCTGACATAGGGAAGAAGCTCTCTAACTATCTGTGGTAATGCTATGTATAACTGCATTAGTAAGATCCAGTTCTCATACTTCTTGCCTAAGAGATAGTAATGCCTTAATATTTTATACACTGTATAGAGAGCTGAAGTAACAGCCAGTGAAACAGCAATGTTGTTGAGCATGTGCCTTCCTATGTTAGGCATAGCCTTTCGCAAATCACCTTTGAATTTATCCTCATTTACAGTTATTATATGATCTAGTCTCTTTATAATATCCGTAGGTTCTATGGACACCGGTTCTATTGCAAAGTAATTCTCTAAAGTACTATTAACTAAGGCATCAACGCTACTTACACCTAGCTTTACTAAATATGACTTAACCTTAGATATACTCTCCTTAACAAGACCTTCCAGCACGCCAAGCCTTACTGCAACGCCTTTTTCATATCTCATAAACTGTGTTTTCTGTGGCAAGTCTGAAAGCATATACAACATGAAGACAAGCCAAAGTAGTGCTGTTAGTATAGTATTCCAGTCTCCCCCTACCTGCATGTTTGTCATGATTAGCGTAATTCAACACCTTCCACTTTAATTACAGCATAGCTATACTTTGTTGCACACTTAATAAAGTTTCTTTAGTGACATAATGTTGTCACTATTTTCTCACCTTTGCTAGTTAGTACAATTGTATGTTCATACTGAGCAACAACACCATTATCAATTTCTACAAGAACAGGATATGCCATAGCTAAGCCATTCTCTATAAGGGTCTTTATAGCACTTCTCAGTCTTTCCTCACTAAATCTCCTTATATACCATCTAAGTGCAAAGGGAAGTGTTTTCCTATCCTCATAAATATATTTAAATACTTCGCGAACCTCTTGATCCATTTTAGAGAGTTTCTTTGGATTTTGTTTAAGGGCATATATAGTTGCAATATTTTCTTCTCTCACATAACCACGCCCATTTGTAGCGAAAGGTTCTATAGCATAGGCTTTACCGCTCTTAAACGAACCCAAAGCCAGCCTATCCTTGTGATTAGGTATGACCTCTCCAGCGTGTATAAGGTACCTGTCTAAGCTATGTCCACTCAAGTTGTAAATAGGTTTGAACCCGTAGCTCCGCACAATTTGCTCAACCACATAACCAACTTCAGAAAACTTAACACCAGGGCCCACAACCCCTAGAGCCTTTTCCAAGGCATATTTAACTGCTTCACACAGTAGCCTATAGCCTTCATTAAGGGCAATAGTAGTAGCTGTATCAGCTATATACCCATCAATGTGAACCCCTATATCAATTTTCACAACAGCATTACTAGGAATGGTGCTTTCATCATTTGGAAGAGGGGTATAGTGTGCTGCAATGTTATTTATAGAAATGTTTACAGGAAAAGCAGGTTTCCCACCCAATGCATGTATTTTGCTCTCTATGAGTTCAGCAAGCTCAAGTAGCTTAACACCAGGCTTGACAAGACTCTCTACCTCCTTCAGCACTTTGCATGCTATTTGCCCTGCTTTCACATAGTTTTCAATTTCATTATCACTTATCAAGTCTCTCACACAGCATCTAGAAAGCTTTTTTAAGAGTGTGAAGTAAGAAAAATTCTGCTGATAAATTCCTATCTGAGGTTTGTAACCCATGGCATTAATTAAATGGCTTGGTCACGCAGCATTTGTAATAAACATAAGCAGAGCAACAATTTTGATAGACCCCTGGATAACAAATCCCCTGTCTCCCTATAGAAGTGTCAATTCTTTTGCAAAGGAACACAAATCTGTGGACTATATCATTGTTACACATGACCATGGTGACCACGTAGGCGAGGCTATAGAGCTTTTATCTAAATTTACAAATGCTAAAGTTGTAGCTGTATTTGAGCTTGCAGAAGAGCTTGCCGGAAAAGCTGGGGCAACTGAAAGGGCTATTCCTGCTAACATAGGCGGGCGTGTAAAACTTGAAAAGGACTTAGAGATAGTATTTACACAAGCTTTTCATAGCTCATCTAAAGGCGCACCTACAGGAGTTGTTATACTTGGCGAAGACAAGACAATATACCACGCAGGGGATACAGGAGTCTTCAGCGATATGAAGCTCATAGCAGAGCTCTACAAACCCCGAGTAGCCCTTCTCCCAATAGGAGGACACTACACAATGGGTATAGAGGAGGCTGTAAAAGCTGTAGAGCTTTTAAAGCCAAGAGTTGTTGTGCCAATGCATTATAATACCTTCAATGTCATAATGACAGACCCCCAGCTCTTTGCAAGGCTTGTTAGAGAAAGAGTTCCAGAAGTAGAAGTCAGGATTCTTAATCCAGGTCAATCATTAGAAGTATAGGTGTAGAGTCTCACGCTATACGGATTCAACCCTATAAAGCTTGCAGAAATTATAGAACATAAGGTTTCTTCAACTACTGTAGAGGGTGATGTAGCTAGAAAGTATTTTAGATTTAGGCCAAGTAGATTCTACAGAGGCTCTGCAACAGCAGATGCTACAGGCTGTAACTTAAGGTGCATTTACTGCTGGAGTTGGAAAGCAAACATAAAGCTATTAGGAGAACTTCATACAGCTGATGCTGTAGCTCAAAGACTTATAGAAATTGCCAAGAGTCATAACTATAAGGTCATTAGGATTAGTGGTGGAGAACCTACAATAGCATTCCGGCACATTACACGAGTTTTAGAAAAGCTAAGCAGATTCTTAGTAGAAAGGAAAGCGATATTTGTTCTAGAGACCAATGGTATTCTAATAGGGCACAGCAAAAGCCTTGCGAAAGCTTTAAGCGAATTTAAAAATATTGCTGTTAGAGTCTCAATTAAGGGCTGCTCAGAGGAAGAGTTCTATAAAATTACAGGTGCTGAAACTTCATTTTACAACCTTCAATTAAATGCATTAAGAAACTTGCTGGACTACAGCATCTTGGCTTGGCCTGCTATAACAATAAGTTTTTGTAGCAAGGAGACCTTGACAAAATTACTTGAAAAGCTCGCTACTCTGGATGAAGATATTATTAGCAGAATCGAATTTGAGTATTTCAAGGCGTATCCTAGCATAATAAAGAGACTTTGTAGTCATGGGCTATCTCCATGGATAAGTGTAATTGTTAATGAAAAGAGAGTTGCAATTGGTGAAGAATTCAATGAGCTCTGTCGAAGAGTTGCTGAAAAAGAGAATTACTGAAATCTTGAAAGCACATCCTAAAGGTCTAGTATTCGATAAATTAAGGGAGTTTTTGGAGGAAGGGGAAGGCATCTATGTTAACGGAGTATTTTTAAGAAGAATTGTAGCCAGTATGATTGTTGAAGGGATTATATGTAAAGAACCTTCAGAAACCTTAAAGAAAATGATGTTAAAGCTTTGTAAAAACTGAATCCCAGTTCTTTAATATGTTCACTACTCGCAGCAAGAAACATACATAATACTTGCTAGAGAATGTTGAGCAGAGTCAAGTTAATATAGCTATAGCTTCAGTATTAATACAGGGTGTAGAAAAGTGTCAACAGCTTTAAGCCTTGCTATAGAACCTCCACTGCTCCTCAAGCCAGACATGAGAATAGGAGAGGTATTATCGAAAATGAAGAGCCTTAGGGTAATCAATGCTCCTGTTGTAGATGATAATAAGGTTTTAGTGGGCGTGTTAAGCTATAGAACTGTTCTGTTAAGGGGTGCTGGAAGAGATACTAAGGTACGCTCTGTCATGGACCCCCCATATTCTCTACATAAGAGCTTGGGCTTTAATGATGTTGTAGTTGCTTTTGTTAACTGGAGGTTAAGGGAGATACCTGTTACTGATGATAATGATGTAGTAGTAGGTCTTCTCTCTCGATCAATAATTTTGAATTACATGTTAGAGAATGGGCTATTACCTAAGGTGCTTGTAGATGATGTTATGTCAAAACCGCCCATAACTATAGAGGAGAACGAGAGCATTGCTAGAGCTAGATGGCTTATGCTAAGAAATGGTATAACAAGGCTTATCGTAGTGAATAAGCATGGCAAGGTGTCGGGAGTCATAACACTTAGTGACATCATTGAAAGGCTGTATACAATAAGGCTTACTAGAAGAAAGGGGTATAGATGGATTGAAAGTGAAGAATCGTTTTTAGCAGCGCCTGTTTCAGAGTATATGACTAGCCCTCCCATTGTGATAGCTTCAAGAACTCCTCTTGAGAAATGTGTAAAGGTGCTTTTAGACAACGGAATTTCTGGCGTTCCCATTGTAGATAGTAATGAAAAACCCTTAGGCGTGTTGAGCGGATTTGATGTACTAAGGACTTACGCAGAGCAGTTCAAATCTGCACTACCCATTCAAGCAAAGATTCCTGAGGTTATGAAAGCTGAGGCTTCTAAGCTTCAAGTTGAAAGACTTGTCAACAGCTATCTCTCAAAATTTTCAAGATATGTTGATGTAATAGACTTTAAGATTTCAGTAAAGGAGGAGTCAAAGATTGAAAAAGAAGGTAGAAAGAGGTACGAGGTTTTAGTAAAGCTTGTAACAAATGCAGGTTCTTTAACTTCTCAAAGTGTATGCTGGGATTTATTGACATGTGTTAGAGAGGCACTAGAAATTATTGAGAAGAGGCTTAGAAAAGAAATTGAGAAAGGTATTTACTTAAGGAGAGGAAAGAGAATTGAGGAAAGCTAGAGCACCTCTACTTCGCATTTGCATTGCATTTCTGAAGGCAACCTCCTGTATAACTCTAGTAAAAATGTTGTTGGCTCTTTTTTCAAACCTACTTCAGCTCTCACAACAATATGTTCTTCACGTAACTCTAGAGGTCTAATGTCATACACCTCTGCCACACCTTCAAATCTCTCCAACATCTCCCTAATCCTCTCAACAAGATTCTCTGCGTCAATTCCATGTCCGCGAAACCTCATTCTCAACCTCAGAATAGGGTGTTTAAACTTCACAATGGTGGCATGAATAAGGTGCCTGTATGGTATATATGTAACAGTACCGTCTTCCTTAATTAACTGAATAAATCCATTATCCAAAAGCTCGACTTTACCTTCATAGTTAACGCCATTAATTACCACCCTAACTCTCTCACCATCCTTAACAACACCTGAAGATATGATTACTAAATAGCTAGCAGCATTCGCTATATAATCTCTAAATGCTATAACTAAAGCAAGCAAAATAACACTAAGAATTACTACGGAGAATAGTATTGAGTACTGAGCATAGCTTGAGACGGCGAGCGGTATAGCTATTGCAATTGCTACAATTAGTATTACAAGCTCTAATACTCCCTCAACTCTTTTAGAAATAACTCTCCTTTGCTCGAGCCTCTTTAAAACCTTTTTAACAACACCATATACAACAATTATTATAGCTATTGTTATAGCTAAGTAGAGAACTGGGTAAAGACTTTCAATACCAGTAAACAGTGGTGGTAAACTTGGAAAACTAAAGGTACTGACATTTATGGTGCTCATTTTCAGCTCCTAACGTTTTACGCGTAAGTACACATGTATACTAATGTAAAAATTTAAATATGTTTTCTTTAGATCCAAATAACATTACAACATCAGCATCATTTATAATGGTATTTTCTTGTAGCTCTAGCAAAGTGTTGTCTCTAATTACGGCTAAAACCTTAATGCCCTTATCTTCTAGCTCTTTAATGGCCTTTCCAGGCAGTTTAGCAATGTTCATAGCCTTACCTATAATTAGGATGTTGTCTCCAAATTCAATTGTGTCAAAGCCGAGTACAAAGCCTTTAATTTTCTCACTAATACCACCAGACCTTTCAATGATCCACTCAGTAATACCTCTATTTCTTAGCATTTTTGCAAGTGCTTTATTGCTAACAACTACAATGATTTTCGGCACATTGTATTCTCTCGCAAGCATTGAGGCAAAGGCGTTTACCATATCATTTTCATGCATGGCCACAACAATATCAACATTTTTCAGCCCAGCCTCGAGGTAAAGATCCTCATCGAATAAGTCCCCCGAGAATACCGTTATATCAACTTCCCTAGTTATTGCCTCAACATCTTTTTGTTTATCAACTAAAACAACATACTCGTGTTTATTAGGAAAACTTCTTTTTAATACGTGAAATAATTCAAGTATTTCTTTTGCACCTCCAATAATTAAAAATCTCATTACAAGACCCCTGCCAATATATTATACATGTAATCTCATATACAGCTTTACTCCCAACTAATCTTTACATTAAAATTCTAATAACTTTTAAAGATGCGCCCTATTTTTAAAGTAATTGGTTTTTGATAGTAACACCCCCTATGTCACTCATATATCAAGTAATAAATTCTCTTAATACACTGCTCAACTCAATAGCTCTTCGCACTTTGGCCAAGGCATGTATTAAGTTAATTAACACTTTAAACAGTATTAATAGATGAAAACTATGTAATGTTTGAGGTGTTACTGACTGTGAGATCAGATTTTGAGTATTCAGCTTGGATCTTCACACTAGGTACTGAGCTTACTCAGGGAAGGGTGATAAACACTAATGGCAGTTACCTCAGTAGGAGATTAACACTACTTGGTGTTAAAGTTATCGGAATTGTAACTTTAATGGATGACGTTGAACTCATTTCGAGGTACTTAATGTTGGTATTGCGTGAGAGCCCCAAGTTCATTATTACAACAGGAGGCCTAGGGCCCACATATGATGATAGGACTCTTGAAGCCGTTGCAAAGGCTTTGAACAGAAAGCTTGTACTAAATGGCGAGGCGCTTGAAATGGTTAAGAGGAAATATGAGGAGAGGAAAATGCCTTTAACACCAGAGAGAATAAAGATGGCTTATTTACCTGAAGGTGGAGTGCCCATACCAAATCCGGTAGGCACAGCGCCGGGGTGCTGGATAGAGTATGGAGAAGTTATAATAGTGTCGCTTCCAGGGGTTCCAATAGAAATGGAGGCTATGTGGGAGAAGTGGGTTGAGCCAAGGCTGAGGAAAATACTTCCACACGTTTACATAGCTGAGGCCATTGCAAAAATTGTTGGCATACCTGAGTCTTCTCTAGCACCATATTTAAATAAAATTGCTCAAGAGTATGAAAAAGTCTACGTGAAGTCTCATCCCATGGGTGAAGAACTGGGGAGACCTATCATTAACATTTACATCATGGCCTCTGAAGCAGATAGCAGTGCAAGTTTAAGGCTTGCTCAAGAAGTGCTTAATAAAATCATTGCTTATACTCAGAATCTTGGCGGCTTTGTTGATGTTCTTGAGTTGAAGGTTTCTTGAACCATTTCGTGAGAGAGCTGTGCTTTATTATGGGCTCTACATTAATATCCCTTCTCTTCACTTTCTCCGTCTCCCCTTGCAGTGCAGGCTCTATAAGCTCTTCTACAACCTTCTTTATAAAGCCATCACGCACAGGCTCATAAACATGTTTATAGAATTTTTGCGGATCTACAAGAACGTTCTTAGGAAACCTAGCAACATATTTTAATGCCGCTTCCCATACAATATCAAATGGTAACAAGCTTTCAATTTTTCTAGTAACGTTTCTTTCGAAGTCTTCTGGTGTCTGTTCCTTGCCCCCAATTACGAAAAAGCCTCGCGAAGAAACTTCTACACCATCTTCAACTGGCAGCCGTGTGCCGCTAAGCTTGGCTTGCAGATTCTCTGAATGGCCTCCAATAAACTCTGTCCTTTCGTTTTTCTGTTGATATGCTTTAAACCTGCCATAATACTTCAGGTATGCATAGAAAATTGCCCTATTTAAACCAAAGCTCTTTGCCTTTTCAACATCCCCTGTTAAAATGTAATAACGTGCTGCCTGTAGCAATGCCATTACATTAAACCTGTCTATATCCCCCTCTGCTCTAGCCCTCTCTTGGGGGCTTATCCTCACTTTAAACCTGTACTTTCTGCTACTTAAGACCTTTAAGGCTTCTCTTACGAGGTTTTCTGCTTCACCAGGACTATAGTAACGCCATGCATCATCTGATTTAAACTTCATTGTATTAGCCCAGCTTAAGTCAAACACATCGAGATTTTGGGGACGTACAATCACTGCTACTAAATCATGCTTTCTATGAAGCGATAGAGGAGCTGTGAACACTCTCTTTACGTCAATGAGGTTCTCCACCTTTGCTTTACCTCTAGAATTCCTTACCACTTCCTCAATCTTCTGTCTAGTGCCTTCTATGACATATTCAACAATAGCATAAGCAACATCTATAGGGCTGTACGTTGAATAAGCTTCTGGCGGTATAGATCTTTCATGGAGTCTTACATGCATGCCCTCGCCACTCCATATCAAATACACAGATTTTGAAACTCCACTCCTCTCTAAGAAATCGAGAATAGCTCTAGCAATTTCCACAGCCAACTTCCAGTTCTCTAAACCCTCTACATCTATATCCCAAAACGGTGTTGCTGCAACTATATTCATCGGATTATCGACATCCTCAGCAGAGCCTAGTTTGCCATAGATAGATATAGAGGCGTAAACTGTCCTAACATTTAGGTTCCTATACTTCACTATAAGGTTTACTAAAGCATTTGGTGAATCTAGTTTAAGGGGCTTGCCTCCAACATATCTTACAAAAACCCTTCCACTTTCAACACTTCCTTCTAGGGAAACCCATCTACTACTACAGAACTCAAATATTGTATCTCGCACTACAGGATTAGAATAGTGCTTCATTATATCGTTAAACTCCATGAAGAGCCCTGATGTATAGCTAGTAGTAAATCGATTAGTATTTAAGTAGCGAGTCCATACACATTTTCAACTCTTAGCAAGAATTTAAGATTAGCGTGATATGTCCCTCCACAACAGGCCTAGCTTCTCAGCATAACCGTATACCTCCTCCAACTCTTCTCTATAGGGTCTTCTAGCAATATCTCTGTATTCATAGGCTCTATATTCTGGGCGGTACTGATCCATGATGTTTATCAAGACCTTCTCTTTCGGTAGATTATCAGCAATCCACTTCAGCACTTTCTTAGAGCAACACTCTACATGATTTGGCAAAACAAGGTGCCTTACTATCATGTCCCCCCATTCAATGGCAATCTTATGATTTCTTCCAACAATATCAACATATTTAGGCACTTTCGAAAGCCTTAAAGCACACTCATTGTTACCATACTTAAAGTCAGGCAACCATATGTCTATTACATGCTTAAGCAGCTCCATAGCTTCTAGGCTCATGTAAAAATTGCTATTCCACAATTGCACAACATTAATGTCTAGGTACTTTAAGCTTTCCAGTATGTTATGAATATTTGGCGTTGGCTCACCACCAACATGGTTTACATTTCTAGCTCCATCACTCTTCAACTCTTTTTGTATTAACGCTAGTTGCCGAGGCCCTACCTCTACACCTCCAAATGGGTTTTCTTGAGAAATATCCCAGTTTTGGCAAAAAACGCATCTGAAGTTACAACTTCCATAAAATATCGTACCACTTGGTACTAAGGGGGCTTCCTCACCCACATGAAGAAACCAGCTGTGAACATAACTCTTTGTACTTAGCCTACAGGTGCCAGTTTTACCACTTACTCTATCAACACCACAACGCCATTCACAGAAACTACAGCTCTTTAGTATCCTATAAGCTATCTCCACCTTAACATCTATGAAATTTCTTGAACTCTCTCCATATACCTTCTTAAACTCTCTAAACAGAATCCTATTTTTCTTAATTTCGTTCCATAACGATACAAAACCTTTCTCAAGCTCTTTATGAACACCCCATAGGCATTCGATATCGCAACTTTCAAGCTTTACGTCCTTTGGTATTTCAATAGCCTTAGCTATGTGGAACTTTGCGGGGTAATCCTCTAGTAAAACAGCATAATACCAGCTGAGAGCATTTTTAAATACTTCATTATGTAAAGCTGCGACGGCATCAGGTCTTAGAAGGCTCCAGAAATGCTTTCTATAGTCATTCATAGTATTCCTATACCCCGATACTCATCATCTTTCAGTGGGCATGACTAAAGACATCTAATAGGATAGTTTTCTAGACAGGAAAATATGCTTTATATAGCCCCTTCAAAACTTGTTCACTAGTTGGCGATAGGTATTGAGAAGGGTATATGTGGCCGGAGTTGGAATGACTAAGGTTGATAGGCATTATGATAAAGGGTTTCAAGAACTCGCACACATGGCTGTTAAGAACTTGCTAAATGATGTTAAGGAATGCAGCCCTAAGGCGATAGTTGTAGGTAACATGCTAAGTAGCTCGCTGTATCAGCAAGACTCTCTCGCAGCTCTTGTTGCTGATGCAATAGGTCTTAGGGGTAAAGGAGGATTTAAGGTAGAGGCAGCATGTGGAAGCGGAGGATATGCCGTAGCAACAGGCTATGCCCTTGTTGCATCTGGTCTCTACGACCAGATATTGGTTGTAGGCTTAGAGAAGATGGCTGATTATCCGACAAGCTCAGTAACTCTGGCACTAGCCCAAGCTGCTGACTTTGAACATGAGGCAATATATGGTGCTAGCTTTGTTGCACTTAATGCCCTTGTAATGAGGCTTTACATGCATAGGTATGAAGCAAAAAGAGAGGACTTAGCTCTATGGCCTGTGAGAATGCATGAATACGGATCTAAAAATCCATATGCACAGCTAAGAAATAGGATAACAGTTGAGGATGTTCTAAGATCAGCCGTAGTAGCAGATCCCATTAGGCTTTTGGATTCTGCACCAGTAGGTGATGGTGCTGCAGCAATATTGCTTGCTTCAGAAGATGTTATTAGAAAGATTACAGATACACCAATACAAGTTGCCGGGATTGGCCTGGGTGGCGATAGCCTAGATCTATCATCAAGAGAAGATTTGTTAAAGCCTACAAGTATACTCACAGCAAGCGAAAAAGCATACAAAATGGCTAATGCTGAGCCTAGGCAAATAGATATTGCGGAAATTCACGATGCATTTACAATAACAGCTCTACTATCCATTGAGGGCATGGGCTTTGCTAATTTTGGTGAGGCTTGGAAGCTGGTTAGGGAGGGAAGGTTTGCAGCTGGGGATAGACCTTCAATAAATCTCAGTGGCGGGTTAAAAGCCAGAGGACATCCTGTAGGTGCCACGGGAGTGTATCAGGTAGCTGAGGTAGCTATGCAACTGCGAGGAGACTTCCCTGGTGTAAAGGTAAGTAAGGCTGAAATTGGCGTGGCTATGAATACTGGTGGTGTTGTTACTTTAACCTCAGTTATAGTGTTAAGGAGGTGATGAGTATGAGAATGTCCCCTGCGAGAGTTTGGAGAGAAAAGGGGGCTAGATATAGGTTGGAGGGGGGAAAGTGCAAGAAGTGCTACAAGGTGTTTTACCCACCTAAGACTGCGTGCCCTTATTGTGGCAACTTAGATGTTGAAAAGGTGGAACTACCAAAAAGAGGTAAAGTACTTAGCTTTGCTATAGAACATAGCGTTCCAGAGGGCTATAGACACCAAGCGCCAATTATAGTAGCGCTAATAGAACTTGAAAATGGTGTAAAGGTACTATCAACACTAACTGATGTAAAGCCTGAGGAAGTATACATAGGCATGCCTGTAGAAGCAACCCTTAGGAGAATATGGGAGGAATCTGATGAGGGGGTAATAGTTTATGGAATTAAGTTTGTTCCGGTAGAGCAGTAGAAAAACGGCAACATACCTTTTAGAATTTTACTATAGACTGTCGCAGGGCATGTTTATTGAATAGAGTAAGAGCAGTAATATTTGCTATAGCTCAAATAAACCTAGCTGTAATGCTCATGGCATTCGTCATTGGAATTGTCTTCAGCACTTACTACCGCCTATTAAATGATGTTAAAAGCTTTCTGATATCTATAAAGTATCTCATTTCTGTTCTAATATTGTTATTCCTTTGGTCATTTGTAGCGTATATAAATAGGAAATACACACTAGAAAGTACTGTTGAATTAATGATTACCACATGTCTTACATGGCTTACAGTTCCCCTTTCTTCGACAATAATTTACGTGATGGCGCTGGGCTTAGATCCATTAAATGCTTTCTTTGAATCCACTAGTGGATTTACCGGAACGGGTTTGTCAATCTTAGCAGACCTAGATTCATTACCATATGTCATACTTACGTGGAGAGCCTTGACACAGTGGCTAGGCGAGCTCGGAACCGTAGTTATAGCAGGTGCAATACTGCCTTTCATACACCCCTCTCTAATCAGAATGTATACCATAGAAAGAGGACATAGACTTGCATCAACAATTAGAAGAACAATTCAAGACCTATTTGCTATTTATATAGTATTCACATTACTAGGTTTTTTGCTTCTTTTCATGAGTGGTATGGAGCCATTAGACGCTCTTATACATTCCATGACTGGTATAGCAACAGGAGGCATGTCATCAAAAGCTCAGAATATTGGATACTGGTATTTTCAAGGTGCTCAAATGATATTACCAGCCTCATTAGTAGTAATGATCTTGGGTGCTCAGAACTTTAGGGATCTATACCTTTTGTTAAAAATGCGATTAAAAGAATTTGCAAAATCACTTGAAGTGCAGGGCTTTTTCACAATTCTTTTACTGCTCCTCACTTTAACCATTGCGCTAACTAAATTATTTAGACTCGATACAGTTCTTGCAATATACCACTTGATTTCAGGATATACAACTACGGGATTCCAAGTTGGCAACATAAGTACGTATCCTGATGCCTTAAAGACTATAATAATATTGGCTATGATCATAGGAGGTGCAACTTTTTCTACAGCTGGCGGGATTAAGATTCGCAGAATTGTAATAGCATTAAAGGTTATTGTATGGGACATTCAGAGAGTTGTAATGCCGAAAAATATCATAGTAGTCAGGAGGTTGGGGCGTGAGGTTATTGATGAGGCCTCTGTTGACTCAACAATGTCCTACATAATGCTATACGCTATAACACTATTACTATTATCAGTAGGGTTACACCTTATGTTAATAACCAGCAACCTCACTAATTACAGCTTTTTAGACTCAGTATTTGAAGCAACATCAGCTTTATCTTGTGTAGGACTTTCAGTAGGAATAACATCCGCCTCCCTTCCGCCGACAGCAAAAATAATCCTAATTACGGCTATGTATCTTGGAAGATTAGAATTTTTACCACTGTATCTATCTATAGGTTTGTACTACATGAAAAAGAAGTTGCCTGGGTAAAATAACAATAGCGTAAGCTTAAAGATGTTGCAAGTAAAAAATTCTAATAAGCTTTATAGGTGCAATAATAAATAACAAAAACATTTACAAATACCCTCTTTTAACATAGCTTAAAGTACTTAAAGACTTAGAAGTAAACGGTGCTTAAGAGTGAAGCTACATCCACAATGCATAGCGTGTCAGGTAAATGTAAGGTATAGAGACTTAGAAAGAGTAGCAAATATCAGCTCCGATGTCAAGTTACATGCAATGAAAGGTGTACTTGAGATCATACAAGGTTTTCTCAATAACTGTTTAAGCAATAAAGACATATGTATTCCAACAGAGTTGGCTACGAAGCTATTTAGATATATTAAGCATGTTTTAAACAATCCTGATCCTTATTTTGAGTATAAGGTGCGAGCGCATCGAGAAGCTTTGAAGATATATGAAATTGCAAAAAAGGTTGTGTTTTTAGAGAAGGAGCCTAGAATTAGGCTTTATAGAGCCTTGCAGTTTTCCTTGGCTGGCAATCTTCTCGATATTGGAGTATCTGATTATATTTCACCAAAAATTGAGGAAATTATGAATAGAGCTCTGGATTTGCAAATTTATGGAGATATTGATAAGGCATTGAATTTGCTGCTAAAATCAAGAAATGTTGTTATGATACTTGATAATGCTGGTGAAGCTGTTTTTGATAGGCTTATAGCTGATGTACTAAGAGGTGGTGAAACTAAGGTTTATGCTGTTATTAAGGGAGGGGCATTTCAAAACGATGTAACTGTAACTGATGCTAAGGTTGCAATGCTTAGTGAGAGCTTTGATGGTGTTTACGATACTGGTAGTGACGCGTCAAGCATATTCCTTCAAGAGCTTAAGGAAGAGGTTAAGGTATTAATTAAAAACAGCGATGTAATTTTCTCAAAAGGTATGGCTAACTATGAGTACATAACAGAAGTTGCAGAAATCTTAAGAAAGCCTATAGTTTATGCTCTTGCAGCAAAGTGCTTACCCATATCAATAGATGCAGGAATTCCTCTTGGTAAAGCTGGAGTTCGTATTTATGTGCCATAAGCATAGGCATAGGTATTTTAAATAGCTTTTAGAGCGTTGCTTAAGCATAAGTATTTTAAAGCTGAAAGCATGTGAAGTAATAAGCATCAGCTAGCGGTGCCCTTAAACAATGTCTTATGAATATACATGGCTTAAAGGAAGACCTGGGAAACCACTAGTAACACTAACTATAATAGCTATAAATGTTATTATATATGTTTTCACTTCTTATCAAAACTTCCTTGCTCAAATATCACAGGATTGGATAGATATGTTATCTTATGTACCTGCACTAATTCAAACACCTCTTCAGTGGTACAGAATTTTAACAAGTATGTTTATACACGCAGATATTTTTCACATATTCTTTAACATGTGGTTTCTATACTTTTTTGGAAGCACAGTTGAAAGAAGAATTGGTCACTTAAAATACCTAGCTCTATACCTAGCCTCAGGTCTCTTAGCCATAGTTTTTCATACATCCTTCATACCCGTCATGGGTAGTGTAAATCTTGTAATACCGGCTTTAGGTGCTTCTGGTGCTATAAGTGGCATTTTAGGAGCCTATCTCTTACTATTTCCACAGAGAAGATTATCAGGATGTTACTTCATATTCTTAATACCTGTTTGCTTCACAATGTCTGCAGCATGGTTTTTAATACTTTGGTTTGCTACACAAGTAATCTATGGCTACCTCAAGTTCGGAGGAGTAGCATTTTTTGCTCATGCAGGGGGTTTTATAGGGGGGCTGGCTCTAATATATCCACTAGCAAAAAGACCTCTTACTACGGAGCATGAGCTTCACCATCCCATTTTCATAGAGTGGCACACGGGTAGAGGTCTTGACAAAACAGCTAAACTTATACTAGCAATTCTTCTCTTAGCTGTTATTGTTGGTGCAGCCTACGCCACTGTAATAGCTCCAACAATGTCGGGGGTATATTTTTACACCATAACAGCAATAAATGAAAATACAAAAAACGTGGTTACTGATCAAGCTGTTTATGCATTAGGCGGAGATTACATAGCACCTTCACAAAGTGACCCTAGGATAGTTTTCAATAGGCTTTTATGGGCAGGACTACTTGTAAATGTTATGGGGCATCCTCAAAACGTTATTATACCGTTGAAGTATTTAAATAACAACCTACTCGTACCCGATTATGCTGTCAGGATATCTCTTGATGTAGACGGTTTGGCAATGTACGACTCAAATAATGTCCTGAGAAGCTTTAACGGTACTATAATTACTAATGTCATAAATGTAATACCAATGGTGTTTAACGTAAGGGTTGTTGTAGGTGAGAAGGTAACATATCGTTGCGAAATTATTGGTGAAGATATTGCAGGCTCTATAGGTCCTAACGTTATCTTCCCATTTGCAGCAGCGGCCACGTTAACCTCTATTGCTGCACTTTATGTTGTCATGTATAAGGATAGAGAGGTTGCTGAAGAAGAAACGCTATTTTTTATCCCAGCTCACTTATGAAGGGAGTGCCATGGCTAAGCATGAGCATGAGGGTGTGAAACCTTTCTCTGTATGCTTTATTGTGACCAGCGATTCTGTGGTTAAAGGGCTTAAGCCTGATGAGATAAAGCCTATAGTGGAATCCCTCAACACCTTTTGTCCTGATGCTGTGCTTCACAGCTATAATGTTGTTGGAAATAGTGTTGAGGAGATAAGGTCTTTAGTCCTTAAATTAGTAGAAAGCTGTGATGTCACTGTTATAACTGGTGGTACTGGACTAAGCAAAAGGGATGTTAGTGTAGAGGCTGTAGACCCCATTGCAACAAAGGTGATACCCGGTTTTGGTGAACTGTTTAGACAACTCAGTTATAAATATGTAGGTATTAGAGCATATCTTTCTCGTGCTACAGCATATGTTGTGAAAAGATCAGCAGTATTTGTAATTCCAGGGAGTCCCAATGCTGTAGAGCTAGCCTTAAAAGATTTGATATGTAAAATCGCTCCTCATGCACTACATGAGATACGAAGGTAATTACAGTTAGCAAAGATGATGTGCATTGACAGGTTCTGAAAGCTACGAATATGCAACTTTGAAGCATCTTGAAAGTGCAGCGAGAGGCAGTTTTGTTCTCTTTATTGGAGAATTCACATATAACTTAATCTTGGCCTTGGGCTCCATAGTCATAGCCAGGATCTTGACCAGCGAAGGTTATGGAGCTTTTTCCCTAGCCCTCGTTCCTCCATTAACACTAGTAACACTTCTATCCTTTGGAATAGATACAGCCGCCTCTAGGTACAGTCAACTATTTTACGCAAAAAATAGTGAAGGAATGGTTAAAGCAGTTATAAAGGCTTCTCTTTTGACAAAGATTGCATTAGGTGTTATAGGTTCAACTCTTTGCTTTATCCTTGCAGAGCCTTTAGTCAGTCTACTCATAAATAGGCCTGACCTTGCATTTTATGTAAGAGTTACTGCAATTGTGGTATTATTGCAAAGTACATACAGTTTAATGCTTTCAATATTTGTAGGTTTAGAGAAGGTAATGGGAGCCGCTCTCACAAAAATTGTTTATAGCATTGTAAAAACTGCTGCATCTTTATGCCTATTGCTGTTACTACAACTTGGCGTATTAGGAGCTCTACTAGGGAATGTCGCTGGCTATGTCTCTGCATTGGCTGTGGCATTCCTGTTCCTAGTGTGGATCTTAAGAGGATTTAGTAAGGGTAATGGCAATGGCATGAGCGTTAGCGTTGTTGCCAAGGACATGCTTAGGTATGGCTTGCCATTATACGTAGCCTCATTAATACCAATGCTTGTGTCTAATATATACCAAAACGCATTGCTAGCCTACAATCTCTCTAATAGAGAAGTTGGTGGGTATAGGGCTATGGCAAACCTATGCGTGCTCATTACAGTTGTCACAACCCCTATATCAGCAACCCTTCTCCCTCTGTTCACAAAGGTTTGCGACAACAAAAATGAACTCAATAAAATTGTTCACTTAGCAAATAAGTACGTAACAATTATCGTAATACCAGTAACTGTTTTTGCAATGATTTTCTCAAGAGAAATACTGTACCTTTTCTATGGAGCAGATTACATATTTGCATCTCCATTCCTACCCCTTTTACTGGCTCCAAACCTATTGGCAGGTCTAGGGAGCATAACAATTCCTGCACTGTTCAACGCTATTGGCGATACCAAGGTAAACATGTATTCCACAATTCTTTCTTCAATAGTATTTATACCCTTATCCTATGTATTAACTGTTAGTGCGAAACTATGGGGATTTCTTACAGCCTCTTTAATCTCATCTGTAGCAGGACTTCTCTTCTTGCTAAACTATGTAAAGAGGTATGTAGCAAAACCTGTGAGTTACAATCACGTCTTCAAAACTTATATTGCTTCAATTCTATCAGTAATTCCCACATTACTTGTATTCCTAATTCCCATACCAAAATTCGTGAGTATATTAAGAGTCCTAACTGGTTTCATCATCTTCCTAACATTTTACATCCTAATAGCACTAATAGTAAAGGCGCTTAATGAAGACGATATCACATTCATTGTCAACGCGTTTAAAGGATTTCCAATAATCAGCACAGTCATTGCATTAATTGGAGGATACGCAAAAACTATAGCGAAGTTTATATCAGAAAGAAGTTAAGTAAAGTTATTCTCTTTGAACCTTTCGCCTAAGCTAATTACACTCTAATGAAAATATGATTACCTTCTTATAATTCGCTGAGCAAGTTAAAACCTTAATGCTAGTAAGCATGCTATGTTATATCCAATTACCTAAAGAAATTTAAATTGAATTAATTAGAAAGTTTCTGGCTGAGAGCTTTGAAAGATCTTGATAAATATGCCAAGCTTGTTGTTGACTATTGTACCTCTGTAAAGAAATTTGATGAGGTGCTGATTTTGGGATCTCTTGAGGCTATGCCATTGATAAGAGAGTTATGGAAGGAAGTTGTAATGAGAGGTGCTTATCCTAGGCTTACCATAGCTGATGATATGTTATCAGAAATCTTCTATAGGTATGCTCCACAAGAACTGCTTGAATATGTATCGCCCATAGACAAGTTCATAGCGGAGAAAATAACGGTGAGGATAAATATCCTATCCCCACAGCACACAAAACCTCTTATAAGCATAGACCCTGAGAGAGTTAGGGTGAGATCCAAGGCTACCAAGATATTCACAGAAATTTTTATGAAGAGAGATGCCGCAGGTGATTTGAGGTGGGTTGTTGCACCCTACCCCACTAATGCACTAGCGCAGGAAGCCGGGATGTCTCCAATAGAATTTGAAGACTTTGTTCATAAAGCATTAAAGCTGTACGAAGCAGACCCTGTGAGTGCCTGGGTTGCTCAAGCTAAGAAGCAAGAGAAAATAGTTGCCCTCTTGTCAAAAGTTGATGAACTGCATATAGTTTCTGATAATACAGACCTTGTAGTTAAGGTTGGGGGAAGAGTGTGGATTAATGATGATGGTAAAAATAACATGCCTGGAGGAGAAGTGTTTACAGCACCACATGAAGACAGCATTGATGGGTTCATCACTTTTGAGTACCCTGCAATTTACCGTGGTTACGAAGTTGAAGGAGTTAAACTTGTTTTTAAGCGAGGAGAAGTTGTTGAAGCAACAGCAGCTAAAGGTGAGGAATTTTTAAAGAAGATGCTTGCAGTTGATGAGGGGGCTAGGAGAGTTGGTGAAATTGCATTTGGATTAAACTATGATATAACCAGGTTTACAAAGGAAATACTATTTGATGAAAAGATTGGCGGCACAATACATGTAGCTCTTGGAGCGGCATACCTTAAGACAGGGGGCAGGAATACTTCATCAATTCACTGGGACATGGTTAAGGACATGAGAAGAGGTAGGGTATATGCAGATAAGGATTTAATTTACGAAAACGGGCACTTCATAAAAGACTTTACCTAGGGCTTATTTTAAGATGCTCGTAATAGAGTTTAGTAAAAATAATGTTGTAGCACGAAGGTGGAACACGCGTGATATAGAAGAGGCTGTATATATACTCACACAGCTAATACCATTGGGTTGCGTCACTACATATAAGGACATTGCAAAGGTTCTCAAAGTAAGTCCCAGACTTGTAGCGAGGATACTGAGTAAAAATAAGAAGCCTATTTTAATACCATGTCATAGAGTTATAAATGCTGACGGTAGTATCGGTGGCTACACATTAAATGGTAAGAAAGCTCCAGAATTTAAGAAAAGACTCCTAGACCTTGAAAAA
>JAJHQM010000004.1 GCA_020833345.1 Ignisphaera sp. | reverse complement strand
GATTGTGCAAGGTTTAAGTATAATGAGGTCTTAATTTTAATAATACATCATAAAGCCTCTTCAGGAGCATGATAACAGCATTTTTACTGAAAGGCTTTATTGTGAATAAGCACAAAGAAAGGCTGTGCCACTGTCATGCCAGGTTTTCCCTATGGAGAGTAAACCCCGCATTTTTATGAATGAAATATGCTTGGATAGGGATGTAATAGAGCGTAAAGTTGAGCTTTTAGAGAAGGAGTTGAGTGAATTAGAACAGCAATTAGAAGAGCTTAAGATGAGGCGAAACTATATTAAGAGTGAGCTAAGAAAGGCGAAGAAGAAGTTAGAGGAGTTGAATAGGCTTTGTTCACAATGAGAAGGCGTGACGTTTATATAGGTATAGACTTGGCTGCTAATCCACATAGGTGTACTGGTTTCGTAGCTATAGACTCTAGTAAGCTTGCCATTGTTGAGGCTCGATGTTTAGGTGATGATGTGGAGATAATTGAGAGAGTGAAGTTTTATCAGAATTCTATTGTTGCTATAGATGCCCCTTTTGGCTTTGGAGATGGCTTTATGAGGAATGTAGATAGGAAAATGATTTCTCTTGGATATAGAGTTTTTCCTCCAGGTTTTTCACATATGAAGAACTTAACTATGCGAGCTCAAAACCTTGTTAAAGAGTTTAAGAGCTTAGGAAGAGTTGTTATAGAAACTCATCCAAAAAGTGTTTTGAAAAGTAGTAATTGCAAAACTGTAGATGATCTGGCTGAAAAGTTAAGTGTAAAAGAACTTGAGCTTATTCCCAAGAACAATAAGCACATTATAGATGCATTGCTTGCAGCTATAGCTTCACTATGCTACGATATGGGGTGCTACCTTGTCATAGAAGATGTTGACGGCTCTATATGGCTTGTCAAAAAGCTATGTTAAGAGCTTACATGTAAGAGTGTTGAAGAAAGATTGGAGGTTTGGAGGCTGTGTGGCGTGTAGGCTTATACTTACGCAATACCATCATCGTATTCGAAATCTCTGGTCTTAAGGGCTTATACTTAAGTTTTTGTGGGGTTGTGGTATAGTGCTTTGTAGGAGTTATACGTTTGAAAGCATTGACAATGAGCAAGTGCTCTGCAAAGTTCTGTGCTTTCCTAAACCTGAAGAAATGTGCTGTGAACAGCGGTTAAAGGAGCTGAGAAGACTTGGTGTAAAACAAGTATATAGCTTTGGAAGCGTAATTATTGAAAAAGGGCTTAGGGTAGTTGGGAAGGGGCATGCAGCTGTAGTTGTACTGGTAAGACATGAAACAGCTGGTGTGACAGGGCTTAAAGTAAGGAGGGCTGACTCAAAGAGAGATTCTCTTGAGGGTGAGGCAGTGCTAATGAAGATTGCTGAGAAGACGGGCTTTGTACCGAGAGTTTATGCATATAGCAGAAACCTTATAGTGCGGGATTTTATAGATGGTTTTACTCTTGAGGAACTTGCTTCATTAGCTACACCACCCTCATTAAGAAAAGCCTTTGTTAAATTGATTAACGCTGCCTTTGAGTTGGATCGAATAGGAATTGATATTATTGAAATGAGTAAGCCTAATAGACAAGTCGTTTTCATGTGTGGAGATGCTGAAAAACCTTACTTCATAGACTTAGAAACAGCCAGACTTTCGCCAAGTCCATCAAATGTCTCACGAATTATTTCAGCAATAGTGAAAGGCTATGCTAAGATGCGTACAAGCACAGCAGAACAAAAGAAAGAAGATGTACATAAGTTAATTTCACTAGCTCGAGAATACAAAAGGAGTATTGATGAAACTGCGAGAAGGAATATTGTAATGCAAATTATCAATACCATTCTCCATATGGAGCTGCCAGACATAGGCTTTTAACAATATCACTGTATAGCTACGTTTCACGATGCGGTAAGCTAGGGGAGACAGTAAGAAAGGCAATTAAAGCTAGTTATAGTATGCTGTTGAGTTAAAAGCACGATTTTCAAACATAATAGTGTTTTTGCTCTACACTCTTGCACTCTGTTATTGCGTTTATGTAAAACAAAGTACTTTTTCTACTGAACAGTAGATATAGTTGCATAAAGCAGTAAGTGGTGATTATGGTGGATAGGTTGTGGAATACTCATCTTATTGAAATTGGATTTGATAAAATTGTTGAATTCTTTTATAGATTAGCTGATGTTGCAGATAGGCTGAAGCAGGAAGGGCTTTACTTTAGATATGGTCCTGAACGCCTGCCTGAGGTTATTAGGGTTCCCCAGAAAGGGACATTAAGGGTTAAGTATGGATTTCCAATATTCCAAAAGTATGGTGTGTGCATGGATGTTACAAATGTTGAGCAAGCACTTATAGCTGAGGAAGCTGGAGCAGTATCTGTTATGGTCTTGGATAAGCTGCCTTACGATGTTAGAGCAAGTGGTGGTGTTGCTAGGATGGCTAGTGTTAATAGGATTCACGAGGTTATGGAGAATGTGACTATACCAGTAATGGCTAAGGTTAGAATAGGACACTACATGGAGGCAAGGATTTTAGAGGCGCTTGGCGTAGATATGATTGACGAGTCAGAAGTGCTTACACCTGCTGATGAAGAGAGGCATATAAATAAGTGGCTCTTCAAGATACCCTTTGTCAATGGTGCTAGGAACCTAGGTGAGGCCCTTAGAAGAATCTACGAAGGAGCTTCCATGATTAGAACAAAGGGCGAGGCTGGAACTGGCAATGTTGCTGAAGCTGTTAAGCATATGAGAACCATAATGAACGAAGTTATGATGCTCGTGTACCTGTCTCCAGAAGACAGAATGAAAAAAGCTAGAGAATATGGAGTTCCATATGAGCTAATAGACCTAGTTGCACGACTTAAGAGACTACCTGTAGTGAACTTTGCTGCTGGAGGCATAGCAACACCTGCAGATGCTGCTTTAATGATGTGGCTTGGTGCAGACGGAGTCTTTGTAGGCTCAGGCATATTTAAGTCCCAAGATCCACAGACCAGAGCTGAGGCAATAGTGCTTGCAACATCTGTGTGGTGGAACCCTGATGCTGTTTTAGAGGCTCAATCCATGATCGATGAGGCCAAAAGCATGATGGGAATTGACATCAGAAGGCTGAAACCCGAAGAGCTTTTACAAGTTAGGGGTGCGTAGGACAAATGAGAATAGGTATTCTTGCTTATCAGGGAGGAATTGATGAGCATAGATACATGATTACAGAGGCTTGCAATGAGCTCTCTATACAGTGTGATGTTGTAAATGTTGTAAAAAGAAGCGATGTTAATGGTATAGATGCTTTAATCATTCCAGGAGGTGAAAGTACAACTATATTAAAACTCATGAAGAAGTTCAACATTGTTGAAGTATTGAAAGAGAGAATTGAAAATGGTTTACCTGTTATGGGAACGTGTGCTGGGGCTATTTTACTTGCAAAAAAAGTAAAGGACTTGAAAACTGGAAGAGTAATGAGCGGCACATTAGAAGTGTTAGACGCTCTTGCTATAAGGAACTATTATGGAAGACAGAGGGAAAGTTTTGAAGTGGATTTAAACATCCCTGTTATTGGAGATAAGCCATTTAGAGCGGTATTTATTAGAGCACCTGCCATTGTTGAAGTTGGTCAAGGTGTAGATGTGTTGGCTAGGTATGGGGAATCTTATGTACTTGTAAAACAGAGTGAAATACTTGCTTCAACATTTCATCCAGAACTTTCTGGTGATGCAAGGCTTCATAGATACTTTATAGAGTTTGTAAAGAGATGAATACATCCTTGCTCTTCATTTACCATTTGAGGCTTTTAATAAAGCGATAAAGCTTTTTATCACGCGTTTTGATAAGTCTTATTAGTAAATATGTAGTGTTTTAGTGGTGTATCTCTAATTGTTTCACAAATAGAGTTGTCTAGTAGTGAAATAGCTGTTTTAGAGAAGTTAATAGAATTGAATAGGGTTATCGAAGTCAGTGAACTTGCTAAGATAACAGGATTTACAGAACAAGGCATTTCATCTATACTAGAGTTGCTCAAATCCAAGGGCATTGTAGAAGTCCAAGAGCACATAATTGCTATTGGTAAGGCTACAGAAGAGGGTATGAACTATCTCGACGGCTTACCTGAAGAAAGAGTTGCAATACTTGTACAAGAGATGGGAGGCGAGGCTACGATAAGCGTTATTAAAAACCGATTAGGAGAGCCCATAGCATCTATTGGCATTAACTGGGCCATTAAGAGGGGCTGGGTAAAGGTTGATAAGGGTATAGCTAAGTTTATTAACTATAAGCCTCTTTCTGATCACAGAAATATGCTCAGAATGTTTAGCTTGTGGAGGGAGATCAGCCATGATATTGAAAGTAGCAGTGTTTTCCAGGAGCTTGTAAAGAGGAAGTTAATAGAGGTTCGCACGGTAAAGCGTAGATATGTAAGGCTCTCTATTTCATTAGATGAAGCGAGAAAGATTATTCCACAAAAAAAGGTTGTTTCAAAGCTCACTCACGAGCTTCTTACAACAGGTGAGTGGAAATCTTGTGTATTAAAGCCATTCAACTTAGATGCCTCTCCACCAATAGCGTATCCAGGCAAGAGGCACTTTTTTAAAGAGTTCGTAGAGCTCATCAAGGATGTTATGGAGGATCTAGGGTTTGAGGAGGTAAGCGATGATTATGTGATTCCAGAGTTATGGAACTTTGACATACTTTTTCAGGCACAAGATCACCCATCTCGAGACATACATGATATTCTTGTTGTAGAGGGTTATGCAGATCTTTCGCAATACAGCGATATTGTTGAGAGGGTGAGAAGAGTCCATGAGTCTGGGGGTTCTTGTGGTAGTACTGGTTGGAGGTATAGATGGTCTTATGAAAAAGCGTCAAAGCTTATGTTAAGGTCGCATACAACAGCAGTTACAGCAAGACGTTTAATAGGAAGAGAACCTCCCGCAAGACTCTATGCAATTGCAAGGGTGTTTAGAAGGGATAATCCTGACCCCAGACACTCGCCTGAGTTCACAAATTTTGATGGAGTTATAATGGAAAGGGGCTTTACCTTTAAGAAGCTCCTTGGACTACTAAGCCAAATACTCAAAGCTCTCGGCATAGAGAAATTCAAGTTCAAGCCCGCATACTTCCCATTTACAGAGCCTAGTGTAGAAGGCTATGGTTATGTGCCTGGATATGGATGGGTAGAGGTTTTTGGTGCTGGAATGTTTAGGCCAGAGGTTCTTGAAATGCTAAACACCAAGGCCTCCGTTGGGGCATGGGGTATGGGTGTGGAGAGGCTTGCAATGATTGTTTATGGAATAAATGACATTAGACTGCTTTTCTCAAAAGATGTAGAGTTCATAAGGACCTTTCCATACATAAAGAGACACCTTATTAGGTGAATTTATGTGCCCGTTGTAAAGGTAAGGCTAGATACGCTCGCAAGACTCACAGGAGTAGGGAATATTGAAGTTCTGCAGAACACGTTGTTTAACCTTAAGTGCGAATCCGAAATAGATGAAGAGGGTAACATAGCAATAGAGGTTCAAAGCGACAGAATAGACATGTTCTCTGCGGAGGGCATAGCAAAGGCTGTGAGACTTTATTTAGGCCTAGATAAACCAAGCTCTATAGAACTTAGAGGCATTCCCTTTAAGGTAATTGTAAAGCCGCCTATTAAAAGACCTTACATAGCACTTGCTGCAGTAACAAATGTTAATTTAGATGAAGAGAAGCTCAAGCTATTAATAGATTTTCAGGAGAGGCTTCATACAACATTCGGAAGAAACAGAAGAAAGGTTGCTATAGGACTTCATGACCTAGATAGGCTCCCCTCTCCATTGTTAGAGTACAGAGACGTAGACGTAGATCAAACGTGCATGATTCCCTTACATGACTTCAGGGAAATGAGTATTAGGAAAGTGCTTGAGGCAACAGAGCAAGGTGTTTTGTACGGTTCTATAGCACTCAACGAAAACATGCACCCTGCAATACTATCCGAAGGTAAGGTCATTTCACTGCCTCCAGTGATAAATAGTGACATAACAAGGCTTACTGAAAGTACAAGAAATATCCTTATAGACGTCACAGGAACAGATGTAAATGCTGTGAATGCAGTCTTGAATTCGATAATAAATGCGCTGGCCTTCTATGGGGGTGAGGTGCTCGGGGCTGAAATCATATACCCTGAAACCTCAATAATAACGCCAGATCTTAAGCCAAAGGTAATTAAGGTTGATCTGAAATACATTTTTGAATGGCTTGGGATAGAAAGAGAGCAGGTTTCTCATATAGAAGGCGCTCTAAATAGAATGGGTCATAGAATTATATCCATAACTGAGGACAGTATTGAAGTGGAGGTACCGTATTATAGAAACGATATTTTACATCAGGTGGACATAGCTGAAGACATAGCTATGGGTATAGGATATGAAAACTTAGGTTTTGAAGAAGTTGAACCAAGACTAAGAATTGTAAAAGGGCTGAGCTTAAGAGCTTTAGCTAGCGTAATCAGGGAGGCTCTTATTGGGCTTGGATATGCAGAGTTAAATACACTTACTCTGGTACCCAATCAAATTCTTGAAGAGCTTGGCTTCAAAAACTATGTAATGGTAATAAATGCGCCTTCAAATGAAATAAATGCGCTTAGATCGGCTCTTCTCCAATCCATTATAATTACCCTTAAAAACTCTCAGTACATACCTCAACCAGTAAAAGTCTTTGAAATAGGGGAAGTTGTGACACGCTGCTCTACATGCTATAATAAATGGAAGAATGAGTTAAGGGTATGCTGGGCAATTATGAATAGCGAAACAAGATTTGAAGAAGTACATGCAACACTATATGCAATTCTAAAGGAGTTAGAATTGGCAACAATGCTTAGGCTGCGCCCATGCGATATAGATATGTTTTCCAGAGGAAGGTGCGCTGACGTTTACATAAATGACACTGCTATTGGTGTATTAGGTGAGATAAATCCAGAAAAACTTGTAAAATTAGGCATATTTTATCCTATAACTTTAGCTGAGGTCTCAATAAACATATTATATTCCTTTTTAACTGGTAAAAATGTGAAGTAGAGAGTCTTGAGGGTATGTAACAATGGATGTAGAGAATAAGCTTGCCTTAGTTAAGAGAAATACTATGGAGATTGTGACTGAGGAAGAGCTTAAGAAGGCATTTGAAGAGGGGAGAAGATTAAGAGGTTATATAGGGTTTGAGCCCAGTGGTGTATTTCATGTAGGGTGGCTTATATGGGCTTACAAATTTAAGGACTTGGTTGACGTTGGTGTAGAAATGATACTCTTTGCTGCTACATGGCATGCGTGGATAAATGATAAACTTGGTGGAAGAATAGATCTGATAAAGGCCGCTGCAAAGCATGTTGTAAAGATTTTAGAGGCTATAGGAGTTAATATGAGTAGAGTAAGAGTTGTTTACGCTGAGGATATTGTTAATAGCAGTGAGTACTGGGAGAAGGTGTTAAGGATAGCTAAGAACGCTAGCCTAAGTAGAGTTAAGAGGGCTTTGACAATAATGGGTAGAAAGGCAAGTGAAGCAGAACTCGATTTCTCTAAGCTCATTTATCCCTTAATGCAAGTTGCTGATATTTTTCAAATGGACTTGGATATAGCATTAGGAGGGATAGATCAGAGAAAAGCGCATATGCTTGCAAGAGATGTAGCCGAGAAGCTGGGTTATAAAAAACCTATAGCAATTCATACACCACTGCTTCCATCATTAAGGGGCGCAACTAAAATGAATGTGTCAATAGAGATAGATGAGTATCTCTCAGAAATAAAGATGAGCAAGTCTAAGCCTGAGGATGCTATATTCGTAACAGATAGTGATGAAGAGATTGTGAAAAAGATTCGAAGCGCATACTGCCCACCAAGGGAAACTGAGGCAAACCCCATCATGGCTTTAGCTAAATACATAATATTTGCTCAAGGCGATAAGAGACTAGTTATAGAAAGGAGGCCTGAACATGGTGGTACCATAGAGGTATTTAGCTATAATGAGCTTGAGAAGCTATATAGAGAGGGTGTGATACACCCCCTTGACCTAAAAAACGCTGTGACAAATGAGCTTATAAAGATAGTTAGTCCAATTAGGTCTACGTTACAGACAGAAAAAGGTTTATGGCTTGAACTTAAAGAAGTTATGCAAAGCGTTACAAGGTAACAGCTTGGTGTAAGCTATGGCAAAATACGTAATTAGAGCAAAAGTAGAGGTTGATGGCGAGGTTGAGAAATCTGATATAATAGGAGCAATATTTGGTTTTACTGAAGGGATGTTTGGCGAGGAGTTTGACTTGAGGGATTTACAGGATAAGGGTAGAATAGGTAGGATAAGTGTAGATATAAAAACAGAAAAAGGAAAGACCGTCGGTGAAATATTAATACCATCAAACCTGGATAGAATAGAAACAGCTCTTCTAGCAGCACTAATTGAGAATGTGGAGAAGGTGGGACCATACCAAGCAAAGATACAGGTAATTGACATAGTTGATATAAGGGCTGAAAGACTTAAAAAGATAATGGATAGAGCTGCTGAGATAGCTAAGAAGTTCTTTATAGAGAAGGCTCCTGATCTCAAGGAAATCATAAACAAGGTCAGTGAGGTTATTAGAGTAGCTGAATTAGTACACTATGGTCCCGAGAAGCTTCCTGCAGGACCTGATGTAGAGTCTTCCGATACTGTAATTATTGTTGAGGGGAGGGCTGATGTTATTAATATGTTAAGATATGGCTACAGAAATGTAATAGCCTTAGAGGGAGCCCATGGATCAAAAGTTCCTGAAACAATTATAAAGCTTGCCTCTAGAAAAACAGCAATACTATTTGTTGATGGAGATAGAATGGGTGAGCTGATAGCTAGAGATGTGTGTAGAATAGCTGATATAGATTATGTAGCAAAAGCTCCTCCCGGTAAAGAAGTTGAAGAGCTTACAGGTAAAGAGATAGCAAAAGCCCTTAAAAATGCTATCCCTGCTAAGCAATTCCTTGAAAGTATTGAGAAAAAGCTTGAAGCTGAAGCAAAGGTAGCACCAAAAGTTGCTGAAATTGAAGCTAAGCCTTTACAACCACAACAAGTAGGTGTTCAGGTAGGTGCGACTCCACCTGTAGAAATTCAGCCTACACCTACACCAGTTCCTCAGCCTCAAGTAGCTGAACTACACCCCCCAATGGGCTTTGAAATGCCCGCGAGGGTTATTGAAGAAGGTAAAAAAGTTATTGGAACTCTTGAGGCCTTACTTTATGACGCTAGTTGGAACGTAATAGAAAAGTTACCCGTAAGAGATCTTGTAGAAAAATTACAGAGTATGGAGCCTGGCAAGGTTCAAGCAATAGTTTTTGATGGAGTTATAACGCAGAGGCTTTTAGATACCGCTTCAGAAAAAGGTGTAAAGCTGATTTTAGGTGTGAGAATAGGTAATGTCACTAGAAAGCCAGAGGATATCTATGTAATGACATTTCAGGACATATTTGGCGCACTTTCATAACTACTTCTTAGCATATTCGAATAATGTTTTTCCACTTCTCCCAATGCCTTTCAACTGCTTTTCACTAACACCAAAGTACTCAAGAATTCTAAGTACTGCTGGTATAATTTGGTGTTCTACATAATAGTCAAGGTCTAGATCCTTAGGATCTGCAGTTATGTATGGCTTAGCGCGTTCTGATATCTTTCCGCTGCCCTTAACTATCACATACCCTACCTTATCTCCCACTTCAATGCCATATCCTAACTTAATTAAATGCTTAGCAGCTGTAACATGAGGTGCTTCAACTTCATATTCATTTAGAGGCTTTGTAATAGTTTTCCATATAACGAACTTGCTAATGTCTATGGCATTGTTTGCAGCAAGCTTCCTTATTTTCTCAATCTCATTTTTAACAAATTCAACAGCCTTTCGATGATCCATAGTTTTAAGCACTATTTCTGCTACTTGCTCTTGCATCTCTTTTGCTATTTCAGCCCAGTCTCCCCTAACAGCTTCAAATCCAACTACATCTATCCTTCCATCGGCTGTTAGCCCTATGTATCTTTTCTTAGCCTCTGTAAAGAACACCCTTTGATACACCTTGTCAACCTTAATTTCCAAGCCAAGTTCCTTCTCAACAGCGTCAATAAGCTTCTCTACAGCCTCTTTATTATATTTAACAAATAGTGAATCGGTATCACCGTATATTACGTCAAGCCCTATATTCCTTGCCAGCGAAATGGCTTTCTTAATAGTCTCTCTACCAAAATCTGCTACAGCTTCTGCACACTCTTTACAGTACCATCTTGCGCCAGTCCACGCCATGTAACCGTAGCAAGCATTTGCTAATACCTTTAGTGCGCGCTGTCTAGCATCTAGTATTCTGTACTCAGCAGTTTCTGGACTATACTTCTTCAAGAGCTCTCTAACTTGCCTTCTGGTATTTACTAGGATTGTGAGGGCTACTTTAAAGAATGAGTCCTTATCTTTTCTAAATATATAACCTGTTTCAGGAGCTGCAAAGCAGTCTAAGCACTCCTCTCCAATTATAAGGGTGTCAGGTCCAATATTATACTTCAACATTATGCTTGGATACATAGACGAGAAATCTAGTACAGCAATATTTTCATGTACTCCCCTCTTTGGCTCTAGTACTATAGCTCCTCTATAGCTCTCATACTCCTTCTCAACTCTATTAG
The DNA here is from genome assembly GCA_020833345.1 of Ignisphaera sp. GTDB lineage: Archaea > Thermoproteota > Thermoprotei_A > Sulfolobales > Ignisphaeraceae > Ignisphaera. Next base: position 43,342 of record JAJHQM010000004.1, on the reverse strand, counting down.
GAACAAGCTCACCTCTAACCCTAGCTACTCTAAGCAAGAACCACTCAAGGCGAAAGCCAACACTAGCAGACCCAACCTGGTCTAAAGGAAGCCCAGTAATGCTTGAAAGTTGCATAGCAAAAGGCAAAATTTTTTCAGCTATACCATAAGTTGCAATTACGTCGTCTCGCGCATACCTTAACAAAATGGGTCTAAGCTTTTCGTCATCCCAATACCTGTAAATATCATACCAAGGCACATTTACTCTCTCACTCTTCTTCATTACACCAAAGTATTCTGCAACTTCATCAAGACTCTTAACCTTTATTTCAGTAATTTCTTCAGCAAAATCGTAAAGATCTAGGTGTAGCCTACCAGGAATTGAGACATGCCCATAGACACTCTTCGACGGCTCCACACCTCTTCTTCGCGATAAGTCAAGTTTTATACCTAGCTTCCTAGACCTTTCTATTAAGTATGGCCAGTCAAAGTTATTTGAGTTGTAGCCTACAACTATATCGGGGTCATATCTATTTACATAATCTATGAAGTCCTTTAGAAGCTTCCTATCGTCCTTGCCTTGCGCTTGCAATTGTATAAGCTCACCCTCAGAATTCTGCATAGAAATTATTATGATAGGGTCCCTCTCGGGTTTTGGAGCGCCATGAGGATTGTAAACCTCTATATCAAAAGCCATAATTCTGAGTTTTGGTGGTAATATCTTTGAATCATCTCTCTCCAGAACACCTACAATTTCCAGCTCTTCATCAACTCTATACTCACCAGTCTTCTGCTTCTTAACAACCTTGAATTTATGCCATGTACAAGGGCTTATATCATTATCTATGAGGTACCTCATTGAAAATCTTATATCAGCTTCTACAACAGCTTTGACTCCAGGAATCTTCGCTATGTCACTTCTATACTCTCGAACGAATTCAGGTATTGATGTTTCTATTCTTAAAGCCTTAACAGGCTTTCCCATAAACAGCTTGTCAACTTCTTGAATTGATAGAATGGGTGATTTGGGTCTACTTAGCCTCTTTATGGAGGACTTTATAACATCCAGTTTATCTAAATGCTTTAGATCTACTATTGCAAAGAAATATGGTTTAAATCTCCTGTCTCTAAGTAAAACCCTCCTACCATTCTCATCCACACCCCATACAATTATGTGAGGTTCTGTACCTACAACTTCATAACTGGCATCTAGAACATATACACTGACAATTTCTTCACTCATAAAGGTCTAGAAAGTTATTTTGCCTAAAAAGATATAAATGTATTTAATCAAGTAAATGCATTGACTATTTACCTTTCTGTTCTTGCTCTAGCTTCTTAAGCTCTTCCTCTATCTCCTTCTCGATTTCCTCAATAGGCTTAGGCGGTGGTGTTGTTGCTAGTGTGTAGCCTATCCAACCAACAATACCAGCTAGTGCCAATACTGCTAAGGTTACGATAACTTTGAGTGTGAATAGCTGTATCCATTCCGGTGCTAAAAATAGTAAGTATAGCACTATTAAAATTACTAAAGCTGCTCCTCCAACAAGCCCTATGCCAATAATCTTATCTCTGTTCAAATTTGTAAGCACCTCTGCACTATTCTATGAAGTATACATAGCTTGTATTTAAAAGCTTGTAAGAAGCTTCTCCTTTATGAATTCTTTGAAAAATTGTGCCAAAACCTTGTACTCTTTGAAAACACCAGCTAATGAGATTCCGCTCATCCCCACAAAAGTTGCTTTCACACTTTTGAGTATAGTTTAGCCTGACTGCTCTAACCCTTTAGGATGGAATTTTACACATCAAAGCTCTCCCCCACCATTCGGACACACCTCACATGTGCAGCATCATGGATTTGGGTCTTGCCACCAGTCCGGAGAGGTATGAGCTCATTCACCTGCTAGACTCATTAACTTTTAACTCCAGGAGCTTCATAAATTACACAATATTGATAAGCTTTTTACTCAGCTCCCTGCTCTAAAGGACAAGACATGCAACAGAACAGTGAAGTCAAAGTAAATAGATGGCCCTTAGATGTAAGGAGGTTAGGCTTCTATTAGCTCAAAGCTTGCTAACATATTGCCCCATCTGTCTACTAAACCTAGAAGCCATAGTCGTGCTCTCTCTATGTCTTTAAAAATTAGTGTTGGCGGTATGTAGTGTAAGAATACTTGGTTGGTCTGCTTATCATAGCCCAGTAAAGCCACCCAGTCAATTCTGTTAATATAACCATCTACTAATGAAGCTCCAACAAGCTTAACCATTGCGTAGCCTGGTGTATCCGTGCAGCTCTCGTAAAATATCTTAACATTTGTAGGCGCGTACCTGGCATCTATTGCAATAATGGCACCCCTAGCAAATAGGTATATGCTATTACCACCAGCACAAATACTATTAGCATACCTCCTAGCAACATCCTCTGGAAACAGCTTCCTGAGGATTTTTATAGCATCTTCAAAACACTCTGAAAAGCCAATTTCACTAACTTTAAATGTTGGTGCGCTTTCCACATCGGAAAAATACTTTTTAATAATGTGAAGACACTCCCACGTGCTTCTCTCAAGCCTTGTAAGCAGTGCTTTCTTACCTGCCTTTCTCCTGCCCTCTAGTACTCTGTTCATGTACTGCATCCACAGATTTACACCTTGTAAACATAGTTCTACAGAGCTACATGCGTTAAATGCACTCTGCATAACTCTGCTATAGCATCTCCTGTCATATTTGCAGTATCTATGTAAAGTGTATGCAAATGCTATTGCCATATTAATAAGCCTTGCAAGATCTTCGCTATAGCGATACACCCTATACTCTCTATGCGAGTGCTTGTATACATGAAAAGGTTCTTGAAGCTCAGGTATCAAAGCAAAAAGTCTTCTAAATACCTTATCAACAACGCTAGCCGTAGCGTTAAGGCCATGTATGTGATGCTTCTTAGCACAGCTAGAGGTGAAGGTATTGCATACAATAATGTTGTAGCTCCTAATTCCGGGGAAGCCGATGCCAACATGAAGGTATTGCAAATTTGATACCGAACATGTGAAGGCTATTAATTCTTAGTCTATGGCTCTTTCCTGTAAGAACCAATCTCTAATGAATTTTATAGTGTATATTCCGGGCTCTATATTCAGGGGCGGGTGCTGGGGATGTTTTAGTACTGCAGGCTTCTCTACAACTACATATAGCTGGTTAGCATGTCTATAGACCTTGGCATTAAGTACATGGGTGTGCCCTGACTCGCTACCAACTTCTAATTTATCACTAACAGGCTCGCATAATTGTAATAATTCCCCTCCTTCTCTAACCTTCTCTAGTATCAAATCACCTTGCCTATAAACCAGTATCCTATGTGATTCAAACATTTTGCTACCCCGTATACTATATAGCGTTTTAAAGTGTTTCACATATCACACAGTTAGCGGTAATTGCATGGGTAAACTACTCAAATTGTATGAAGAGAAGCATAAGGTATTAGTGAAGCTTAAGGAGGTTCTCAACAGTAGTAGTGTAGAGAGGGCTGTACGTGATAGCCATAGTAAGAGGGCTCCGAGGCCGTGCGGATTAACAATACACACAGGTGTAGGTTGTGATTATGCATGTGCATACTGCTACATATATGACATGGGATTTCCAGGAAGAGTTACACCATATCCTCTAACACCTGCAGAAATGACTTTTGCTATAACTTTAAACCCCTATGTCCTACCACACAAAACCCTAGCAGCATATGGCTCTGTCACAGAGCCCTTTCATCCAGTTACAAAAGAGCTTGCTATTAATTACATAGCGGAAGTTTATAGATGGTTGCACTTACCAAGCCAAGTTTCTACGAAGAGTTATATCGATGAAAATACAGCTAAGAAGTTAAAGCAAGCAGAGCCAAACATAAATGTTTTGCTAACAGTCATTACACTTCTGCATAGCTCAGTATTAGAGCCTCGTGCACCTAACCCACTAAAGAGATTTGAAGGTGCTTCAATAGCTATAAAGCATGGTCTTGAGGTAACGCTTTTCCTTAGACCCATAATACCAGGCATTACGGATAAGGAAACTGAAAGTATTTTGAAAACTGCTGTAGAGCATGGAGTAAAATCCTTAGTTTTAGGTTCTCTAAGAGTTACAAAAGGAATTTTATTGAGGCTTTCTGCAAAAGGTATTAATGTCAAGACTATTGAGGCTAGGCTAACTAAAAGCCTTAGAGATAGCAAAGATCAAGTGACAATTCATGAAAGTGATATAAAGAGGAAAATAGTGAAAAAGGCTAGCGATATGGGATTTAAAATTTTCCCATCTGCTTGCTCAGCTAACATAGCTTCACATAACGAGTTTTGTAATATGTGCAAATGGGGTCCGTGCGGCAATATTAAAACACGAGAGGCTATAACAGAGAGTGATGTGAAAGAATATCTAGAGTTTAGAGGAATAAAGGTTCGTGACATTCATGTAGATGAAGAGAGCGTTATCATCACCCTGGCTAAGGGTATAAAGCTTCCAAAAGATGTAGTCACACATATAGCTACTGCAACAAGACTCAGAATCGCTATAAGCAATTATTTTTGAATTTAGAATTCAAGTAAATTGTTCAAGAAAGTATTGAATATGCGCAACATACAAGTCTAAGATGCCAATACCAAAGTACACGTTTGTGGCACTATTTTAACTAAAGCATTTATGTTATAATGCTGTAAGCTTTCTACTGTCCTCTTTCACTAAGTTATTTGAGCAAAGGCAGTGTTTTAATATTAGTGTAGCATAATCATTTACGTACCTAACATCTGTTATGGGTATTAAATACAAGTCGTCTTTATAAATAATTTCGTTAGACACCATATAGACTCTCCTATCCACTATGATGCTTATATGTGGGACTTCACTATCACATACCACAATTCCATACTTCTTTGCTTCTTCAATAAGTCTTAAGTAGTATGCAACAAAATCTTTGTACAAGGTTTTACAAAAACGTGCATTTTCTTTTGAGGGTACCGATGTTGCTATGTATACCCGTTTGCCGCTTTCAGCAATTCTTCTCGCTACTTCTAGTAGTATGTGAATGAATTTACCATCTAAGCAGGGAACTTGAAATATTACTTCTGAAAAGCTCTTTTCCTGAATGAGGTTTTTGAGAGTTTGAGTTATGGGTCCTCCCTTTGGATATTCTTGGAGGTGATTAACGTTATTTAGAATTTTATCTTCAACAAGCCCTATGAAATCTTTTGCTAAGAGTTCTTTGGGGATTTTAACCGCCTTGAACTTTACATGCCCTCTGTAACCAGAGTATACTGCTACTGCCTTCACAAGATCGCCTAAGAGTATGCTTAGTAGTAATTCTGGGTCAAAACACTCGGAATACACTTCAACGCCATCTGATGTCTTAGCAACAATATACTTTAACCTAGGTCCATTCTCTTTGCAGAGAGCTGAAATTTCCGTACATAATATTGCATCTATATACATATCTACAAAGCTCTTCAAATCTCCCGCATACAACTTCTCTAAAACTGAAAGCGTTTCAAGCGGTATCAAACTTTTCGCTTCTATAAAATTCTTTGCATTGCATTCACTACTATGGCTACTATACTCAATTATTATCTCTAAGTGGGGAAAAAGGCTCTTTATTAACATCTTTTAGTGCCACATACTCACACATTTTCGCTGTCTATAAGCTCTTCAAGTTCTAAAGCATGGATTTTTATGAGATGTGTTATAAACGCTGAGGCTCTAAGAAACCTCTTCTTGTTCTTACAGAATGGACACACTAGAAGCCCTCTATATGGAGAAAGCTTTTCTATAGCTTTCTTAGCGGTAGAATACCTTTCAAAATAGTGATTAGCGCCAAAGAGAGGCTCAAGACCTGCAAGCCATCTAGCAAGAGACCTCAAGACTTTATCCCTATCCCTACTCTTTAAAGCCATTATCACACACTCCAAACTAATTATGCAGAAATTATCTATATAAACTACTTAAAACTTTTTCTGAAATACACATATACTTTTGTGATGTTTATGGGATTCCTAAAGGAGGTCTTGACAAAGATTTTGAAAAAGAGCAACACCATAGATAGAGAAGAAATGAAAGCAATATATAGGGTTTTACTTGAAATTAGAAGAGAACTTGTAGACGCTTTCTATATTATTGCTGAGCGTAAGCTTAGAGAGCTTTACGATGGTTTTTCCATGACCATGCTAAAGCTTGACAAAACCATACAAGTGTTAAGGCGTGCTCTAGGTGAGCCTGTTAATACTACATATACAAGGTTAAAGAAAGCTGAGCTTGAGGAGGAATTAAAAAAGCTTTCACCAGAGCTTTCACAAGTTCTTAGAACTCTAATATACAGCACTGAGCTATTAAAAGAATTTGCACAATCCATGCCTCATTACTACTTAAGAGCTGTTGTGAAGAGCATTGACGACAACGTTGACAGAGCAATAAAGGCCTTGGGTGAAGTCACTTAGTACGCTCAATGGTTTCTCCTCTACACATTGTTGATGTGTACATGAAGCTGAACAACATTCATTTTGTAGTACTGTGTTTCTAATCTCTATTCAAAAGCATAAAACAGTATTTTCAAACTTAACCTTATAAACTTCTGTTTAAAAAGCGCTATTTGAAGTCATAATAAATAAGCAGGTGAAATTACGTGAAGCTTTTGATAGGTATTATCCTAATCGTACTCTTACTATTAACACTTTCACTATTTGGATTATCCACAGATGCTTTACAATACTATGTTCTTGATGAAAGTAGGCATGTAACAATTGTTGCAGTATCTCAACTTCCTAATGGTTCGTATACCGGTGTTACAGCTGATCTCTATGTGAGAGTTGTATGTCCTGGAGGTGGTCATGTATATGTTGAGACCTTCCCCCTAGCTGAAATAGATTTACAGGCATCAACAAGAGTTGCAGCTATTGTGGCTAGCATAGTAGCAAATGTAAGTACTCGTAGCTGCGATTTCTATGCTTCAATAAGGTCTGACTCGCCTATTGTTGGAGGACCAAGCGCTAGCGGAGTAACAGCAGTAGCTTTTGCAGCAGCTCTTTTACGCCTTCCGTTAAATGAAAGCATAGTAATGACGGGCATGATAATGCCTGATGGGAGTATAGGTCCTGTTGGAGGTGTATACTATAAGCTGCAAGCGGCAATTTCTCGTGGTGCAAAAATGTTTTTGGTGCCCTATGGTCAAACAGTAGATGTTATGTACACTGTTATTGCACAAAGAGTGGGCCCTGTAGTTGTTTATAGAACAGTGCCACAGCAAGTAAATTTAACGTCTTATGGAGCTGAGCATGGTGTTATTGTTAAACCTGTTGCTAACATATATGAAGCTCTTAGTGTATTTACAAATAGGCGCTTTTCATATAGTGTTGGAGGTTATGAAGAAGCTGTAAAGGCTATGTACAGCTCTATAGCACTAATGTTAAAGAATGGCATAAATGATATGAAAAAGGAGATTAGTAGAGTAATGAACTTAAGCAAATCTGTAGAACGCCTCGCTTTAAGCACAAGCTCTGCATATTACTTAACACAGCTACTGAAAAGCATAGACAGTAGTTTAAGTAGCTACATATCTTTAGGAAGCAACCTTGAGGCTCAGAACAAGCTATATGCTGCAGCATCTACATACTTTCAAGCCCTAATATATGCATACTGGAGATTACACCTACTCAATGCCGCTATAGATAGTAATTACATTAGTAATGCAGCTGATGAAGTAAAAGGCAATATACATGATATTTTAAAGAATGTTTGGAGTTTAATTGCACAGCCTTTAGATGTCTCAAGACTTTCTATCTTTATAAATACTGTTGATAGACTTTACGAAGCTCTAATATATGCAAATAAAAGCATGGCTTCAAATAGGTTGGATAGCGCTACCCAGAACTTAGCAATAGCATCAGCAAGAGTATTTACCGCTAAGTTCTGGCTAAGGCTACTAAATTCAAGTGTAACATCTACAAGCATTGTTATTACGCCTAGCGACCTTGAAGAACTTTCAATAACAATTTCTTCACTAGCTCGAAACATTTACAGCTATATCATAGCCTTCTCTTCTCAAACAGCAATACCACAAGACTTATTCTCAGAAGCCCAGGCTAGGTACAACTTAATGCTCTCTGTTAATACAGCTATAGATAGAATAGCGCTGGGCATTAGCTCCTTAAGCTACATGTACTTGACGCTTCTCTACACATTTATGCTAAGCGAGTCAACATCTTTAGTAGCTTTAAATAAAACTATAGAAGCTTCGCTAACTATGCTGAAAAGCTCAATACCTCCCGACATCCCTCTCCTACTCGAACTATGCAACACTGGCATTACGGAGGCAAGGTTATATAATACGGCAAGGCTATCAATGCTTCTTTCAACATATATCATATTAGAAGTAGAGGCAAAAACTCTACAAGGTAGCCCTGCAACATTAGCACTACAACCATCTCAATGTATTAACACTCCAATCACTATCACAACAACCACTACTGTAACTATAACACTACAACACACATACATACCTACTACAAGTACTAGTGGAGTAGGTGAGGGACTACACATTATAATAATAATCGTTTTCGTAATACTTATACTCATAGTTTTGCTTAAACTACTTAGAGTCTGACCAGGTAACCTCCCTTCCATCTAATTATCAGAAAATGCCAATCTCCAATAACATTAGCGAACATAGATAAAACCCTGATTTCAATTTTATTTAACATGATGTAGTTTTTAACAAATTTGATGCTATAGGATAAAAAGAGTTACAGTAGCTATTTACATTACTGCTGCTCCTTCTCCTCCACAGAACTTACAGGAGACTTCAATACTGAAAGATAGAGTTGTTTTGTAATAATGGTGGGTGTGAGCATGGCAATAGCCTTTCTTTTATTTGTTGGAGATAGAAGGAAAAGTTATTCAATAGCGTTTCACACACTATAGTGCGAAAAGTATTTATATGCTTAAGCTTGTAAAGTTAAGTATATGTATAATATAAATGTAGAGATTCTAAAGAAAATTCTTAATTGCTCAATTGCTCTAGAAGAAAAGCTTTCTAAGGTATACCTTAGCTTAGCTAAGAAGGTAAGTGAGTTAAGTGCTAAGGTGCTCTTAGAAATTATAGCGTTTGAAAGTGAAAAACACGCCTTAATATTGAGAGAAATTGCAAATTTGCTTAACTTAGCGCTTCAAAGCATTGATTGTAGAGAGTTCCTCGGTGCACTCTATATAGATCTCGAGAGAGTAGAGTATGAATTGCATAAGAAAGAGAGTTTAGGTTTAGAAGAACTGGCAAAGCTTCTTGAATCTCTAATCATAATCGAGAATTTTGCAGGTGAAGAAACGTACCACAAGCTTCTTCTACCATTAATAAAGGACTTTATAAGTAGGGATTATTTTATAACCATGCTTATAGATAAGATTGTCTCTGATGAAAAGTTTCATGAAAAAGCCATTGAAAGCATTATCCACTTTTCTAAGACTGGAACTAGTTAAAAACACCTCGACTTAGCGTTACCTTAACATACTCCTTTTTTGTAATCGTTGTAGTAATCTATACAGGCTAAAGACATGAAGTGTATTAGTTTTTGTGTTTGCAAAAGTGAGGCATTTGCATAAAGAGATTTGCAAAGAGCTGTTGAAGCTTCTAAACAGTACGCACTAAGTTATGACAAGTTCATAAGTGCTACACTTATGTGATAAAATCTACTCCCTACTTTGAAAAGCATTCTTTATGACTATTTCACGGCAGTGCTATTACTAAAGTTTTGCAGGAAAAACAGTGAGCTTATAGCCATAATGTCACTGTATCTTAACGAAAGTAAAATAGCTTTAGAGCAATACAGGTTAAAAAGCGTGTCTTGTGCTATGTTTTGTGATGCAGTTAGAATCTATTCCACATGAGAAGGGGGTTTATATTCTTATTCTAAGAGTAGAATCCTTAATATCGCTTTCGCTGTCCATAGGCTTTGTAGTGCTTGAACCTGGGCTCTATGCTTACGTAGGCTCTGCTAGAGGAGTTGGAGGATTGAGAAGTAGAATAGAGCACCACCTTTCAAAAGATAAGAAGAGGCTGTGGTGGCATATAGACTACCTCACTTCAAGACCTGATGTAAGTGTTGCATGTATTATTTACGTGTTAACGTATATGGATTTAGAGAAGGCTTTGGCTGATGAGCTTTGTAAAGCTAATTGCTGGAGCCCAGCTGTAAAAGGCTTTGGGTCAAGTGATAAGAAAAGCTTTTCACATTTATTTAAATGCATATGCAACACAACTACCTGTATTAATGGAGCTTTAGACATCGTGAAAAATCTGCATAGAGAACTTGAAGTAGGCATAATATGGCTAGAGCACCTGATTAATTCTTAGAAGCATTACTTAAAGAATTGCAACTAAAAGCAACTTTTTAGGACAGAAGTGGAGATAAGGCACTCTAAGCTCTTTACCAATTCCAATGATAAGCAGCCCTTAAATCACTACAACTGCTTAAGAGCATTGATTCAGCATTTCATATAGTACATAGCTCCATATAGATTGATATACTGGCACTATTAAATGCTCACAAGCTTTAAGAATACAAATATCCTCAATTCAAGATGTAAAACCTAAGAGCAGCCCTAAACACCTCCCGGAATAGACACAAGTCTAAGAAACAATGAGGAAGAGGTGAAGCACAACTTAAAACCTTGTGAGAGCTTGTTCTTGCAAAAGATAGGTGTAAGCTTATGAGTTCTTGAGAAGCTCTCGACACTTAAAATGGTGGTGAGGTTAAACTGTCATAGAATTGCACAACAGCTTTTGCTATAACATCAATTCTATTTGTAACTAGAGTTGCGCGCAAGCCCAGTCTTGATAGCAGTTGTTGTGATATGTATCTGCTGTCAGATAGTACTATCATAGCTCTATCCTGTTCAGATCTAATGGCCCTGCCTATTGCCTGAAGAACTCTTACTGTAGCAACTTCTTTAAAGAAATCTGCTGAGGATCCTCCAGCTCTGTTAATCTCTGTCACAATAGCCTGTGTATAGTCGTCAGGTTGTGGATATGGTACGCCAATGATTATAACAAGCCTGATTATGCTCTCCCCCTTCTCTACTATTTCAATTCCCTCAGCTAATCTACCTCCAGCAACAGCATTTAGAATAGCCTTGTCAAGTACCTTTACCTGTCTAACAACTTCTAGAAGTGGTTGCGAGGTTTCGGTAATAGTATTTACTATGTCAGGCAGTTCACTTACTATAGCTCTCATAACTTCATAGCTGGGATACACTACTAGCATCACCCCCCGGCTCAGGGCTTTATATGAGGCTTCGAGAAGCTGAGCATACTTTTTAAACATTGTAGAGCTCCTAGCCCGATAACTTGTTGTTGCACCTGTATACACTACTATAGCAGCATTTTCTTTTAGAAGATTTTTTGCACCAAAATCCTCAACATCTACAAAGTGCACCTTTTTATCCACTCCTATAACATCTTTGAAAAACACTGAAGAAGGGGGTGTTGCACTCAAAGCTATTACACTTGAAAACCTCTCTAAAACTATCTTAAGGGGTTTGAAAGATTGTGGCATTACTGAAAGCACCACAAGTCCTTGAGGATCTCTATACACGAAAGCCTCATACGCTTCATCCAGAGCAAGCTCAAGTACTGCTACAAGACGGGGTATTGCAGATATCACTATTCTATTTACATCAAAAGACGTTTTAATCATTAAGTTGAACAGGGCATTCTTTAACTCATCTATACACCCTCTACTCACATTTAAAATATTTTTATTTATGTGTTTATACCCCTTGACCTCAACACCTTCCTTCACCTTAGACAGCTCCTTTATGAGCATCTCAATGCTATGAACAACATTGCTTGAAACAGAAAGCTCTTTTACTTCTGAAAGAGCTTTAAAAAGCTCTTGTAATGTTATTGAATCTCCCATCACATTTCCTATGTTAAGAAGGTTGTGAGCCTCGTCAATTACTAGTATGGTACGCGATGTATCTACGTCTTTAAATACTGCTTTCCAAATCCTCTCCTTAAAGATGTAAGGATATGTGAGAGCGAGGGCTTCTGCATGCTCTATAGCTTCAATCATTGCAAAGTATGGACATACATAAAGCTTTTCTGCAAGCCCTTTCGCAATACTGTAGTGATCTGTATAGTCAGATACTGTAGACATTAGTATCTGTGGGTGAAAGAGCTGAAGTCTAGAGTAAAACCTACACTTGCCGTGCATCCTCATGGCGCTGCAAAAAAGCTGAAATCCTTCTGAAGACAATTCATTGCTTGGTAAGGCGTATAGCAGTGGACACATTCTCTTACCACTATATAGAATAGCAAAACGCATTTTCAAAAGTCTGGACTCTCTTATGAATGGATCAAGTTCATTTCTAGTTCTAACAGCGTAAAAAACACGGTCGTAAAGCCCTTTTTCAATAAGGTTCTTGACAGCATAGAGTACTGAAACTGTTTTGCCAAAGCCTGGGGGCGCTGCTAAAACCATCATATTTCCTTCTCTCAGCTTTTCAATGATAAGCTTTACAAGCTCTGTTTGGCCAATTCTAGGCGTTTTGTAGGGAAACCCAGGAAGCCCTATTTACAACACCCTTACAACTACATTAACCAAATACCTAAGATGCCGAGTAGTAGGCCTACTGCAGCTGATACTGCTATAACTATGACTGGATCTGCATCAAATACAGCTATAGCTAAAAATGTTAGTATTGCTATAACTGCTGTAGCCATTGCTGATAGTGGTTTAAGATCCTTGAAAACTCCCTTCACAACTGTAATTAAAGCTGCTGTAACAAGACCAATTATAGCCCCCCTTATACCATTTAACAAACTTCTCACATAGTAATTTTCATAAAACCTCTGCAGGGCAATTGCAATGACCAGGATTATTGTGAAGGGTGGTATAATCACGGCTGACGAAGCTAGTAGCGAACCTAAAACACCCCCTACTTTGTATCCTATATAAGTAGCACTATTAATTGCTATTGGGCCTGGCGTAGACTCTGCAATTGCTATTAAATCTAGGAATTCGCTTTCAGAAAGCCACTGGTGGCGTACAACAACTTCGTACCTGAGTATAGGTATCATTGCATAGCCTCCTCCAAACATTACAGCACCTATTTTCAAAAACGTTATAAAGAGATTGAAAAGAGCCCATACATTACTCATACTATGCTCACAAGGGGGCTAGTATTCTAAATCACATTTTTTAACTTTCTTGCTGTACTCTACATTACGCGGGCTAGCCATGGGGTACTGCAAGCTTTGTAGTAAGAGTAGTAAGACCATTAGTGATGTTCTTGGAGTATGTGTTGATTGTTTGAGAAAGAAACCTGATGAGGCTTTACCCATAGCAGTAAGAGCGCATAGAGAGTATAGAGTGAAATTAGGACTTCCACCAGAACCTCCTAAGAATGGCAATGGTGTTAAGTGCTCATTATGTGTAAATGAATGCTCCATTCCTTTGAATGGCATAGGTTTTTGTGGAGTGTGGAAAAATGCTGGAGGTATGCTAAAACCTGTAGAAGCATTTGGTTATGGTGTTGCACACTACTACCTAGATCCTCTGCCAACTAACTGCGTAGCTACACCAGTATGCCCTGCGTATACAGGTGCTGGTTACCCTAAATATGCTTTATCAGAAGGGCCTGAGTATGGATACTACAACTTAGCAGTATTTTTCGCAGGTTGCAATCTCGATTGCCTCTTTTGTCAGAATTGGGAACATAAAAACATTATTGCAGATGCAGGGCTTAGAGCTAGGTATAGGGTGCCCGAGGAGGAGCTTCTTGAAGCTGCTATGGTGCATAGAGTGTCATGTATATGCTATTTTGGCGGAGACCCTGGGCCGCATATTGTTTTTGCCCTCAGGCTTTCTAAAAAAGTTGTTGAAGAAGCAGAGAAAAAGGATGTTGTGAAGAGAATTTGCTGGGAAACAAATGGTCTTGTTAATGAGAACGTTATGAAGGAAATGGCTAAGCTAAGCCTTGTTAGCGGAGGTATAGTTAAGATTGACTGGAAGGCTTGGACACCTTCAGTGTACCAAGCGCTTACAGGTGTAGATGGCTGGAGGGCTCTTGAACAGCTGAAAAGAAATGCTAAGATTGTAGCTGATATGGCTTCAGAGAGAAGGGAAATTCCACTGCTTGTTATAAGTATACTACTAGTGCCAGGCTATGTAGATGATGAAGAGGTTTATGGCATTGCTGAGTATATAGCATCAGTAGATAGCTCCACTCCTGTAGTACTTCTCGCCTTTTACCCAAATCACTTACTAAGAGACTTGCCCCCAACTAGTAAAAGCCACGCAAAAAAAGCCATAGAGGCTGTTCACAAGGCGGGTTTAAGAAGAGTTTTCATAGGAAACGAGTGGCTACTAGGAGATTACTACTAAACCTCTACTTCTAAGTTAATAAATCAGCTTACGGCTATTCAATCACAAATCATCCTGACGTGCAGTCATCATCTCCTTAATTGCGCTGCTAAACTCATAATATATAATGCGTATTAGCCCTTATAGCTTTCAATTGCACTTTTGATACAACACCTTCCCCCTATGCAGAGCAGTAACTAATGTGAAAAATAGTGCTCAAGCTAAGGTCTTCTATTGTAGAAACAATAGTTGAGTTGTTTAAAATTGCTAAATTAAATCACATTGTAAGGGCTTTTGTATATAGGGAGTATGATCTTAGTCTACACTTTTTATGTAAGATGCTGAGGAGTATTCTGATGGAGAGCAGTGCTTTGTTCTCTATAATAGATTTCATGAAAGTTTAATAATCTCTTAAGAGAAAGCTTTTAGCAAGTGAAGCTTTGTGCCCAGGATTGTTGCTATAGCTAATTATAAGGGGGGTGTTGGTAAGACAACGCTGGCTAGTGTTATTGCAGCAACTCTTTCTGAGAAATTTGGTAAGAAGGTTCTAATTATTGATGCTGATCCGCAGTCAAACATTACAGAGGTTTTTATTCCTCCAACTAGTTTCGAGAAGGTTCTTGGCTATGCAAAGACGCAGCAAAAAGTTTTTTCTCTTGAATGGATTGTTGGTTCAGGTGAGCCTATTGTCTATAGAGCTACTGAGAACTTGGCTATAGTTCCCTCAAAGCCTGAGTACATAGGCTTGGCAAAATACTTGATTGTACCTGCTGAAAGAGTATATACATTACGAAAAGAAATAGATGACAAGCTGACAGAGTTTAACTATGTTATTCTAGATTTACCTCCACAAATGTATGGATTAATAGGACCTTTAATAAAAATGGCTAGTGCTCTGATAACTCCCGTAACTAAGACTAGCTTTGCTTTAACAGCTTTATATTTTTTGATAAGAGATATGAGAGGAACGCCGCCAAATGATAAACCACCATTTATTGGAGCTGTACTGACAAGGTTTAGAACAGTTGAGAAAGCAAATATAGAGATCTATAGAAAGAGGGTTAGGAGAATTGTTGAAGAAGCATACGCATCTTATGGCATGAAGTGGGAGTTGGAAGAAGCTCTAAAATCACCGATATTTGAAAGAGTATTCTATGCTCATCCTAAGCTGGCTGATATTAGGGCTTTGCCTTTTGATCCTAGCGAAAACGTAAGGCTGATAAGAGTTTTGAGAGGGAAGACCAAGTATTCTTCACAAATACTAAGCTTCGTAGAGCCTCTGGTAACAGAAGTTGAAAAAAGAATTGAAATAGCGGAGAAGGTTCTACAGTAACGGATTGCCATAGGTATTTAAATATGTTATTTCCTTAAGCTCTTTTCTTGGTCTAGGCGCTGGAGACTCTGCAGGATATCCTACTGCCAGCATAGCTATTGGTACGAAGTTTGATGGTAAATTGAGAACTCTCTGAATTTCTTCAACATTTCTAAGTGTTTGTAGCCACACACTGCCAAGACCTAATGCATGTAGTGCTAGCATAATGTACATTGTAGCGTTAGCACAATCAACATGATAAGAATCTGGCGAGATGTTCTTATCACAAGCAATTACTATGCCTAGGGGGGCATCCTCTAACGGGTATGCCCATCTATGTATGCTCGCAAGCTTCTTCTTTATTTCAGGATCTGTAACAACTATGTATATCCATGGCTGTCTATTTCCTGCGCTAGGAGCGTACCTAGCTATGTCTAAAACCTTTTTTACTAATTCTATAGGAACAGGCTCTGCCTTAAACCTTCTAATACTTCTTCTAGTTAGTAAGAACTTCAAAAGCTCTTCTTGTAAACAAGCGCTTTTCTCTACCATGTAACTTCACCTCAAATTTCGCACAACTGTTTGAGAGCTATAGTCAAAAAAGTTTATATGTTAAATACCTATACCTTACTTATTAATTTACAGAATGTGAATAGCGCCTCCTTAACTGGGTGCGATGCTGTTGAAGAATAGGGGAGTTTTTATAACAGAGGACGGTATTAGAATAGCTGCTGAGCTGGATGCAGTTGAAAGAACAGCATTTTACAGTCTTTACGGACTTGATGTATGTTCAGCTAGGTATAGAATGATAAGGCTTCTCGATTTACTCAACAGCCTTAGAGCTTACATTGCACTTTATAAAACCCCCAGTAGAAGGTTTGAAGAAGGGTGCGTAACAATACTTACAGAAGATGCTAGTGGTTGGAATATCATCAAGGGACTTTGTAATGAGAAAGGGCTTGAGGGTAATGAAGAGTGCTTACATCATGTCTTGGACATACTAACCCAATTCGTTCATGACATAGCATCTTTTCAGTGGATTGAGGTTCCTAGGGACTAAGGCATGATTCTACAACCTCACTACCTCTGCGAACACTTATTATCAGTTTCTCAAGAGCTTTAAGTCCTGATACTTTAACTACTGCCACAATGATGCTGGGAGTGGCTAGAGAAGTGGTATGCTAATAACATTGAGGCGCACAATACCTGAGCTACAGTATGTAATGCTACTTGCTACAATGCTTAATACCATAAGGATATTTTAAATGAGCTTTAAAAACCTGATACTTTCCATAGATGCAACTATAATCTTCCACCTCGCCTGCATTCTACTACGTGACACCTTAGAGGAGTTAAGACAGAGAAGAGTAATGTGAATACAGAGGAGATACTCAAAAAATCCCATTGTTATAGGCTCACCTTTATAGTGTTTCTCCGCTAACGGTACTTGATGGTACCTGTAAATAGCTGTATTTCCGTTAGCGGGGTTGGGCCTCTGTGTGGATTCACCAGCATCACCCACACCCCATGGACCCCTGTCGAGCCCAGCGCCACAAGGCTCCCACCTGATTCCCTATATCACCGCAGTGCGGATCATCCATAAAGTGTAGAGGTATTTAAGCATTACTCTAAGAGCCAAGTATTTACAGGTATTCACAAATATTTAAACTTACCATCAGTTCTGTAATAGCCTTTAATGTTTTTCCTTATGCAGTGGGTGAGTATAGGCATTGTTCTCATAGTGTGAATTTTGAAATTGGTATAATATCCATAGCCATTGCATAACCTGCCCTGTATGGACGGATTTCGCATGGCTTATCTTAATTGCCAGGCCATCTGAACAGGATAAAGTTTCTTAGTGAGAAAGGCCGCAGAATTCTCATGGCTTTCCTCTGAGTGTTTATCTCTTCGCTATAAATACCTTATTAAAAAGCTTTTTAGGTCTAATCAATACTACCATAAATAAGAACGTGTAAACTCTGATAATTGTTGGTGACTAGCTGTTGTGGAAGTTGAAGAAATTCGTGTAACCCCCTGGGAAGCAGAGGCTTTTGTAGATTATAATAAACTCATAAAAATCTTCGGATCCAGACCTATAACAGAAAGTGAAATAGAGTTACTGAAAAGCATCACAGGAGAGCTTCATCTGATGATAAGGCGCTATGTCTTTTACTCACATAGAGATTTTGATAAGTTTTTAGAGGCATATAGATCAAGCATTAAATGTGCGCTATACACTGGGAGAGGACCTTCAGGACACACACACCTTGGACACATCTTACCATGGATCTTTACAAAATGGTTGCAAGATAAGATGGGGCTGGAGCTATTCTTTCAGATGACAGACGATGAAAAGTTCTGGCATAGTGAAGGGGGCTCATTTGAGGAATACAATAGACTTGCATATGAAAACATTCTTGACTTAGCAGCACTTGGACTTGACCCTGCAAAGACTCATGTAATCATAGATTCTGAGGATATATCATTTATTTATCCAATAGCTGTTAAGGTGGCTAAGAAAATAACATTTTCAACACAACGAGCAGCTTTTGGTTTTACTGATTCAACTAATGTTGGTATGATATTTTACCCAACTCTACAAATATCAGTAGCATTTCTACCAACGCATCTATATGGTGAAAGGGTTGAGGTTTTGATACCCGCTGGTATAGACCAGGATCCGTACTGGAGAATTGCTAGAGATATGGCGCCCTCTCTAGGCTATCCAAAACCTGCACAAATACACAATAAGCTATTGCCAGGACTTGGCATAGGAGGTAAAATGTCTTCATCAAAACCCGAAACAGCTATATACACAACAGACTCACCTGAGATTGCTAGGCAAAAGGTTATGAAGGCATTCACAGGCGGTCAACCTACAGCAGAGCTTCAAAGAAGACTTGGCGGCAATCCTGATATGTGTCCTGTTTTTAAAATGTTTGAAATGCTATTTGAAGAAGATGATGAGAAGCTGACTATGAGGTATAATTCATGCAAATCTGGAGCTCTTCTCTGCGGTGAATGCAAGGCTGAGTTAGCAGATAGAGTTGCAAGATTTTTAAAAGATCACCAGACTAGAAGAAGAGCTGCTGAAAGCATTATTGATAAGTATCTTATTAGAAATAAGTTTAGTACACCAGGAACTAGTAAAAGTAAAAGACCTTAGCTAAGGGTGTTCTCAATTACAGGAAGCTACATTAACATCATTTGCTGTATTAACAACAGCTAAACCATGGAGATGCAGTGCAGAGCCTTTGTTCCATATATTTTCAACAATAGCTCTTAGGCTATCTAGTACTTGCACTACATTTACCTGACCTCTTTCAATATCATCTAGTAATCGCTCTAAATTTTTCGTCATATCAACTCCCACAATATCTATAAAATCTCTTTCTATTACCTCTGCAACCTCAAGCCCAAGCTTAGTAGGTATGACTGCGCCCCTTCTCTTGCTTAAGATTATGTAACCATGCCTCAAGTTATTATCGATAGCCTTAGCGTATGTACTAGGTCTACCAATGCCGTGCATCTTCATGAGCTTAACCAAGTCAGCAACTCTATAAAGCCTTGTTTCCGACATTTGTGCTACCTTAACATCATCAAAGTTTATAACACATCCTCGAGTAAGATTTCTAAATTGTGGATACACTTTAAGTTGATATATAGTAGTAAAGCCTTGTTCAACTACTTCTACAGGTAGGGATAGTACAAATTTATAGCCACAAGACTCTAGCACCATATTGGCATAAATTACTTTCGCAGGACTCATTTGACTTGCTAAAAACCTTCTGTATATGAGGTCATAAAGCTTTACATGATCACTCGAAATTCTTGTTAAAGCGCCTATATCACCTCTAATTATAGCCTCTACAACCTCTTCAGCATGTAAAGGTGTTGTAGGCCTTATAGCTTCGTGTGCTCCCTCAGCATTCTCATCATTACCCCAAGTCTTCGGGGAAAACATGTTGAGCAAGCCCAGCCTATCTAAAGCTTCTTTAGCTACAGCTACTCCCGCTGCTGAGACTCTTGTGGAATCTGTTCTATGATATGTTATTAATCCTAACTCAAAGAGGTTTTGAGCGATGTTCATAACTTTTGATGCTGTGTATCCGTAAAGCGTATTGGCTTCAGATATGAGAGTATCTGTTGTAAATGGGGGTGGCGGATTTTCAACTCTCTCCTCATATACAACATCAACTATCCTAGCCCCTTTCTCCATCATCCTCCTAGCAATCTCTTCAGCCTCAGCCTTGCTGCCACTACCCAAAAATATTTTGAACTTGTATCCGCTCCACGTAGCAATAGCAGCGTAACCACGCTTTACGTTATACTCCTCGTACCTCTTAACAGTCCATAAAAGCACGGGTGATTGAACCCTCCCTGCACCAAGCCACGGTTTATTAAAGAGGTTCTGCAGGTACATGCTCAGTTCAAAGCCAATCCATCTATCAGCAATTCTTCTCACAATCTGCTCCAAAACCCTATTTAACTCTAGCCCTCGGGGACTTTTAAGCGATTTAAGAATAGCCAATTTCGTAACCTCTCTAAATTCTATTCTATAGATGTTCTTATTGTACTCGTATAACAAGTTGTATAAGTCAAATGCTATCTTCTCACCCTCATCATCAGGATCCGTAGCTATAAACACCATACTCACTTCTGAGGCTAGCTTTTGCAGCACGTGGCATACAGTTAATGAAGTGAATATGTTTATAGAGCCACAATACGGGCAGGACTCGTAGACCCCTACATGTTGCGTTCCACAATTCCTACACTTTGTAATAAAGTCGTAAACTGCTGTATACCTACCATCACCAATTTCCACTCCGTGAAAGCCTCTGTCAGTAATAAGATCGGTTACATGCCCTCTAGTAGCAGTTACTATACCCACATACACCTGGTCTTCAAGTGGTATTACTGTTTCATATACTGCAATATCTCCAAAAACTCTCTTAGCAGGTTTTCCAAACATTGATGCTATGGTTTTGGCCTTAGTAGGTGATTCTACGATGAAAAGCACAGGCTTTATGTTCTTAGTTATGGGCTCCTCCTGAACTTTAGCAGTAGCTCTACTTCTCAAAGCCTTCCTAATAGCCTCCTTGAGTATGTCCTCTCTTAGCTCCTTAAAGCCTGAAAATACAACCAGCTTTCTTAGCCTCATCTCCAGTAGCTCTACAAGCTTTCTATATCTCTCAAATACAATCGCTATACCATGTGTCTTACTATTTCCAAGTAATCTAGAGGTTCTGCCACTTGCCTGAATATATGTATATGGATCTGGCTTTATTAGGTAAACACCATTAGGCGTCTTAGCTATAATACCATAGCCCTCTATGGCGACGTACTCCCTTTTTCTAAGTAAACTCTGGACCTCCTCTATTACCCTATTCTTTGCCCTCCTTAAAACCTCTATGTATTTAGAAAGGTTATTTGGAGGCTCTATTAGGCCCCTCAAAACCTTTGAGCACAGCGTAAGCATTGCAGGTGTGCTCTGCTGTATAACCTCAACAACACTTTTTATCTCCTCTTCTACACTACAACCAACACTCTTCAATGCTTTTAATACAATAAACATCGTTCTCACATTATTTAAAGAATCCTCGAGTCTTCTTGCTATGTGGGGCACTCCAAGGAATATAGCAAATCTTACTCTCTGCGGTTCATCAAGCCCCCTGACTAGTATCCCATAATATGATGCGGGTCCTATCAGTACATCTACTTCTCCCTTTCTAAATTTGTCAACAACTTTATTACCACTTTTAACAATGGCATACTTTACACCATTTTCACTAAGTAGCTCCTCTAAAGCTTTTAAGTAATCCTTGTATAGTGGTGCTACAAATATTATGCCACTACCCATCTCCTTAACTACATCAATAATTCTTCTGAGATCTTCAACGCCACTATAAAAGTCATCAACATTCCTTAGGTATTCAAAGACTGCACCGGCATCAAATCCCAGTAGTTCTTTAAGCAAGAGGGTTTTCAATCCCTTTAACCTTCCCGTAGCAGATGCTACAACTAACTGTGTATTAGTTTGAGAAACCTTGTTTCGTACAAAAGCCTCCAGCTCTATAACCTGCTTCTGCAACTCATTTATAGTATTTTGACTACTTGAAAATTTTGCTAGTAGTAAGTTCTGCTTAGCCTTTATGAGCTTAAACCCCGTCTCCACTACCTCCTCATCAAATCCCAGTAACTGCAAGACCTTTTCAACACTCTTTGAGCTCTTAAGTATGGAATCTAGGTCATCAGCTATAACTACATCTACTTTCTTATCTGCTATCAATTGCCTATTTCTCGATAAAAATGCTGCTGATGTTATTAATATACTAAAATTATCATTAACTATATCGGTTTTTATTTGAACAACGTTTTTTGAAGAAGAATCGTAAAATAGCACCTTTACCTTATTACTACCTGTATATGCTAAACCCTTTGCCTTCTCTAGGTACTCCACAATCTTCGTATACATTTGCTTAGCTATTTCCCTGGTAGGGGTAATTATGTAAACCTTATTGTCATATACAAGAGCTTTATAAAGAGCATAAACAGCTAGAAGTGTTGATTTGCCAACCCCTGTAGGAGCTACAAGTGCGAAGGACTCTCCCATGAGAAGTCTTTTACTCCAGTATTCTTGAAGAGACCACATTTCATAGCCTGTGCACTGCTTAAAGAATTGCTTAAAAAACTCTACCTCCTTTTCCAACACTCTAAGCAATTCCTTTAATTTACTAGGGCTATTAGAATCGCCAAAACCACAAACATTAATAACCCCAGCTTCGCTACGCAACTCCCTACACTCACTTTGAAGCATTCTGTACGCAATATTCAGCAACTTTACTCCCAACATTAACTCTATAATCATTAATAGAAAATACTCAAAAATAGTGAGAGTCTTAGTATTTACTAGTCCTTTTCACACCCCACCTCAAGAGCACAACTGATGTTGCTTACAGCAAATTGCTGAGCATGTAAAAAATATACACATAAACTTTTAATTCCCACTTATGCAGTTTAATTAAGAATGCAAAAAGTAGAAAGAGAAAAGGGATGGGCCTTGGCACAAACACCACCATCTGCAAACACAGTACTTGTAGGCAAGAAACCTGTAATGAACTATGTACTAGCAATGCTAACTCTACTGAACCAGGGAGTAAATGAAATAATTGTAAAGGCTAGGGGTAGAGCAATAAGTAAAGCTGTTGATGCAATAGAGATTGTGAGAAACAGATTCCTACCAGGAAAGGTAGATGTAAAGGATATAAAAATAGGAAGTCAAACCATTACAAGCAGCGATGGAAGACAAAGCAGAGTTTCAACAATAGAAATTGTTGTTGTAAAGAAAGAGTAATACTAAATAGCATAGCACAAGAAACTTTACACCATTATTTCGTCACTAACACAGCTCTTTTTTACACCTTAACACCTTAATACCAAACTTCTTTAGTGCTGTAGGTATATTTAAACCCAGCCTAACACCCTCTTCACACATTATAACTATGTCTCCAGTCTCTTTATCAATAGTCGCATCACAACCCCTAGACTTCATAGTTCTGAAAATTCTTTGTCTAATATATTCATAAAGCATTTTCCTAAATGCTTCCCCTACATCCTCTACCCTATAGTTTAGGTAGTCAACTCTCATCAAAAGCCCCTTCTTCACCAAGTTCTTAATGACTTTCCTAACAACTTTTCTCGATCCTATAAAGGCTAAAACATCCATAGCTTCACCTAAATTAAAAACTCTATCTCCAAACTCCTCCTTCAAGATTATGTAATATGCTATTTCTCTTTTACTAACCCATACCATAGATTCAGAGGCCCTTTTTCATCATGTAATCAGCCCTTACAAGGCTCATCACATACAGTAAACAGTGTGACTATGATTTTTTAAAAATCCAATCAAGTTTACCAAGATATGGTTGCCTCATGGTCATGCTAACCCGTGGTGGCCTTCCTGATGCACCTAGTGAAACGCTTGTTATACGTGCTCGTACTCTATCCCCCTGCGCTACAAACCTCTTTGTGTTTCTGCACACAATGACATTTCTCGCAATGTCATATGTAGTTTCATCATCTGCTATCTGCTGAATATGTACAAATCCTTCTATAGGCCCTATACTCACGGTTACGCCACTCCTACCCACCGTTTCAACAACGCCCTCCACAACTTCATTAACTATAGGAACATAAGTTAAAACTGTGAATTCTGTAACATGGTATGGAGCGCCATCGCCTACGGGTATATAGCCCATGGGATTCACATTGACATCTATTACCGCTATTACTATACCTAGTGTTTTATCCTTCAAACCTTCGTATTTCTTTCTAAGTGCTTCAAACACTACTTCTTCCAATGGCATGTCCATTTTCGCTGGGTCAACTCTAACAACGTCCCTTAACTTAAGAACTCTAAACAAAGTAATGCCACCAGCTATAACCTAGTGTTTTAGGCTTGAAAGCATTTAAAAGATTTTAAGGGCTTTCAAATATTCTCTCTGATTCTCTATATATAAGAACATCAATACCTCTCTTAAGTGCTTTCTCCTTTACTTCCCCGTCCGTTGTAGCTATTATGCTTCTAATACCCTTTCTTTTAAGTTCATAGGCGTATTCCAGTATGGCGTTATCTGCTTCTCCCTTAACATTTAAATCTACAACTTTAAATCTTGGCACTAAATTCTGCAGAATCCACTTAGCTAAGAGTGATTTTCTGCTACGATCTCTTCCCGCTATACTCTTCAGCTCCTCAATTACAGGCTTCACCACAATAACCTCACACTCACTGGCAATTTCATAAATGCTATCAAGAGATGCGAGGTTCTCAGCTATTACAAAAAGAGCACTTGAATCCAAAATTATAGAGCATTCCATTAGCTCGTCACCCGCCCCCAACCAACTAGCCTAAGCCTCCCCCCGATTTTCATTAATATTGCGAGCCTGCTCTTCTCAAACACTACTGCTGGCTCAACTAACTTTGCCTCAAACTCATCGCTTGTCACTGCATCTACCACAGCATTTACAAATCTCGTACCAATTATTAGTGTTATTGAATCCCTAGCCTTAAGCTTAGGAGGCTGAACCATTTCTCTAGCTCCAACAACTTTTTCCAACATTCTGTACTCAGCTCGAAGCTCTTGTACGGCATCTGGAACACTATGACCTAAAACCTGCCCCCTAAGGGCGTCTCCCTTTGTCAACGAGGGGTCTAATTTTGTTCCTAATGCAACAAGCCCTCCTGGTTTTGCAACATCTACCTCTATCTCCCCGTACCTAATGCTCGTAATCTCTGTTACCAGAGGTTCGTAAGTAATCCTCCCTTTTGCAACTACTCTTACACCAGGCTTTATCTCAACCTCGTCTCCTACCTTAATTTCTCCCTTCATAAGCGCACCTCCAACAACTCCCCCCACAAGCTCTTCTGGAGGGGTGCCAGGAAGGTTTACATCAAAACTTCTCGCAATTTGCATTATTGCAGGCCTTCCTAGTACTCTCTCTGGCTCTTTAAACAGCTTTGCTATTGCCATAGCAATAACATCAACGTTTACTCTATGGAGAGCACTTACGGGAATTACTGGCGCCTTAGTGTACTTTGTTGTCGCTAAGAAATCCTTAATCTGCTTATAGTTTGCATGTAACTTCTCTGGAGGGACAACATCTATTTTATTTTGAACTACAATTAGCTGCTCTACACCGAGGATTTCAAGAGCTTTTGTATGTTCAATTGTTTGCGGCTGTGGGCAAGGCTCATTAGCTGCTATAACAAGTATTGCAGCATCCATTAATGCAGCTCCAGAAAGCATTGTAGCCATGAGTATCTCATGCCCTGGCGCATCAACAAAGGAAACTGTCTTTAAGAGTTTTGGCTCAACATTATTTGGACAAGAATCTATATGCATTATATATGATGATGGTGGTTCCACACCTTCACAATAAAGTACAGAGCCCTGGGCATAGCCAAGACGTATAGTCATGGATCTTTTTAGTTCTTCAGAATATCTGGCAGTCCATGTACCTGTTAAAGCTTGTACTAGTGTTGTCTTTCCATGATCTACATGACCCACAACACCTATGATTAGGCTTGGTATATCCATTCTTTTTCCAATATTCACACAAAATCCCCAATCTCTAAGGCATGGCTGAAAAAAGCTCTAAGTAATTTAGCTCTTAATGAAAATAGCAACAGTGTTTATCTGTACTATGTCTTCTGAAATGGTATTACCTCTAACAAGCTTTCTTCTCTTCTCACCGTCCTCTCTAGGCTTGAAGCCTGGTCCTTGAGAAAGCAATACATACTTTTTCACAGGCCCTGCAATATCAATACGCATAGGAAAGCCCGCTAGGTCTGACCCACCCCTAATTTCTAGCTGAACATTGCTAAGCCCTATTAATGAGCCCTCAAACCTATCACCTATTTTCAAGCCAATTAGCTTAGCTGCGTCTGCTCCACTAATTCTTATTTGGAACGCTGGCGCTCTGAATATTTCTCCTATAGCCTCTCCTACTCCAAGCTTCTCACGCAATAGAGCTTCTGGAACAAAAACAGTCTGAAGATCTAATGAGGCATCTTTTACTATCTTAGCTATTATGTTTACTTTCTCTCTATTGGCTTTGTTTTTCCATATCCTGATTACGACTACCCCTAGGGCTGGATTAAGCATCTCTATTAGCTTTGGATTTGCTTTACATAATACAAATTCTCTTTGCTCCTTATGCCTCTCATCATATGATAGATCCGGCGTTCCTATTACCTTAACTGGTATCACCCTGATATTCTTTGCTGTTGGGTCAGACACCACTATTTTGAAATCAGGCATTAGACTTGGACACCCATTACTATAGCTCTTCTACAGAGACTTTCAAATAAAAATAAGAACTAAAAAGCTATTTTGAAAGTCTGGCATAGAAATACTCATCATAGGTTTTTATAGTTGCTATGCTCAACTATACTGCATGTGGTGTGGTTAAAGTGAGTGGAGGGAGGAGGCTTAGGCAACCTATTGTTGTAGTACTTGGCCACGTAGATCACGGAAAAACTACATTGTTAGATAAGATTAGAGGAACTGCTGTGGTTAAGAAAGAAGCTGGAGAAATGACACAACATATAGGAGCAAGTAACATTCCGGCATCAGTTATTGAAAAGGTAATTGAACCTCTTAAAAAGATTATACCAGTTAGACTAACTATACCAGGACTTCTCTTTATTGACACGCCCGGTCACGAGCTTTTCTCTAATTTGAGAAAAAGAGGGGGCAGTGTTGCTGATATAGCTATATTGGTTATAGATGTGAATGAGGGTGTTATGCCTCAAACAATAGAAAGCATAGACATTCTGAAGTCTAGAGGAGTGCCATTTGTCATAGCGGCTAATAAAATAGATAAGATACCTGGCTGGAAGCCTAATCCTGATGAGCCCATTACAATAAGCTTAAGGAAGCAAGCACCAGCCATTGCAAAAAGGCTTGAAGGAATGCTTTACAAGCTTGTAGCACAGCTTTCTAATTATAATGTGACAGCAGATGTATTTGAGAAGGTTAGGGACTTCCTAAAGGTTATACCCATAATACCTGTTTCAGCAAAGACTGGCGAGGGAATTGCTGAGCTACTAGCTGTAGTAGCCGGGATGGCTCAGAGGTACATAGGTGATAGGCTTGTGTATGCTGAGGGTCCTGGTAAAGGTGTGGTTCTTGAAGTTAAAGAACAACCGGGGTTTGGAATTGCTATAGATGTGATTCTTTATGATGGTGTTATTAGAGAGAAGGATATTATGGTACTAGCGGGGATTAATGGTCCTGTAGTTACAAGAGTTAGGACAATATTAATGCCAAAGACTGTAACTGATATAAGAGTTGCAAAATCAGAACTAAAAGCAGTTGAAGAGGTATCTGCTGCTGCAGGTATTAGAATTGTTGCACCTAACCTAGATGAGGTTATCGCAGGCTCACCACTTTATGTCGCGCCTACAGAGAAAGATGTTGAAAAGTATAAGAGGCTTATTGTAGAAGAAGTTGAAGCTATAAGATTTAAGAAGGATGTTAATGGAGTAGTAGTAAAAGCTGATACTCTCGGAACTCTGGAGGCTGTTATTAATGCTCTTAGCAGGAGAGGTATACCAATAAGACTTGCTGATGTTGGACCTCTTTCAAAAAGAGAGGTTATAGAGGCTTCAATTGTAGCAAAGAGTAGCAAGTACTATGGTGCAATTCTGCTTTTCAATGTTAAGCCCTTGCCTGAAGCTGAAGAGCTTGCAAGAAAAGAGGGGGTTAAGATCTTTTCAAATAACATAATATATAGGCTTGTTGAAGAGTATCTTCAGTGGATTGAAAATGAAAAGAAAGCGGAGTTGCAAAGAGAATTTGAAGTGCTGGTGCCTCCTGCTAAAATAAAGCTCCTGCCAGGTTTTGTTTTTAGGCGAAGCGATCCTGCAATTGTTGGTGTAGAGGTGTTGGGCGGTTTAATAAGAGCTGGTGTACCACTTATGAAAGCTGATGGTAAGAGAATAGGCGAGGTAATGCAGATTCAGCACATGGGGCAACAAATTAAGGAGGCCCGAGCAGGGCAGGAGGTAGCAATATCAATAAGAGGCAATGTTATGGTGGGCAGACACATTGATGAAGGAGACATACTCTATACAGACATACCACTTGACCATGCAAAGGCTCTTATTACAAAATTTAAGAATGTGCTTACACAAGACTCCATAGAGGTTCTAAAAGAGATATTAAAGATTAAGGCGCTAAAGGAAATTGAGTATTCTCTACTACTTAAACAGCTTGAAAGTAGTTAACTCACTTTCTGCTTCTACCTAGATATAGCTTAGTCCATGGCAACTTCTTGGGGTCCCTACCCATTCTGAAGTTTTTATAGCACTTACTTGAACAAAACCACATTATGCTACCATCATTTTTTACAAACATAAGCCCTGTACCAGGCTCAATGAGGTTGCCACAAAAGCTGCACACATGCTTTGAAACCACTATATGATCACCGACAATTTGTTATAGAGTTACCTTTGTTAAAGCTTAAAAGCTCTTTTTATAATAATTGATGTCGTCTGAGGCGCTAAATAATGACAAATGTTGTTGTAGAGGAAAAGAGTAAGGATTATGAAATTAATGTTGTTGAAAAGATAGGGTTTCCAGCTGAAGTTGTACAGATAATCGGTAGAACTGGTGTAACTGGTGAGGTGATTCAGGTAAGGGTCAGGATTTTAGAGGGTAGAGATAAAGGAAGAATTTTAACACGGAATGTTAAGGGGCCTGTGAGAATAGGCGATATTGTAATACTGAGGGAAACTGAGAGAGAAGCTAGGAAGTTAACTGTAAGAAGGTAACTGAGGTCTTTATACTACAAAAATCATCATTATGTACTTATTTGAAGTGAAAAAGTAGTTCTAAATCAAAGTTTAAAACTTGCTTAGTTACTTACCTGCTTTTGTTCTTAGTTCCTGGTATTTGGCTACTAATTCATCAAGCTCTGCCTTAGCCTCACCAGGCTCTACTATACACGCTGAGGCTGCTGCTACCTCAATCCCTGCCATTTCTCCTAATCTCTTTTTGCTAGGCACATATAGGTATGGCACTTTCTTTTCTTCACAAAGTAGTGGGAGGTGAGCTACAACCTCTGGCGGATCTACGTCCTCTGCTATGAGTACTAATTTGCAGAGACCCCTTTCAACTCCCTTTGTAACCTCGTTTGTCCCTTTCCTAATCTTTCCTCCTGTTTCCCTGGCTTTTTTAAGTGCTTGATAGGCTTTTTCTGAGACCTCTGGCGGTACTTCAAATTTTACGTAAAAAGGTTTCGACATCTTTAACCCCTTTCCACATCTTTAACTATACAAGTCTGTGCCTCGGGTATTTAAGATATAATGAGGTTTTCAAAGTTCATTCATGAGCATATATAATTATAACATTGCTTCTTGTAATAGTGTCAATCCTTCCAAAACCTACTCTAACCATCTGCACTAGTTCATCTTTTTTCATTTCTGCCAGGCTTTTTTCTGCTACACAATATTGCTTTCTCAGTTTTAGACCATCAGCTTTAATAATTGTAACCTTTACGTTACTTTCACAAGGAACCCACTGAATTATTGGAGCCCCATACTTTTTAGCTTCAGCAAGATCTGCACTGTGATATTCTGCCTCAACATCTTTATTCACACGCTTTATCTCTATATTGAACAGCTCCATGAGCCTAATTATGGCGCCAGGCTTTGAGTTTTCAATATCGTGACTAGATACAAATACCTCAGGTTTTGTTAAAGTGATTTTTCTCTTTCCAAGGTCTTTAGTAGGGTGATAGCTTATCTCAATTTCTTTAGGCACATTCGCACCGTGAATATGAACCTTAACTGGGTTACACACAACAAATACCCTTTTTGCTAAGGGGTCAGCATTTTTTCTATTCACAGCTGCTATATTCACCCAGCTTACTCTTGCATCAGCAGGGCTAAGCCCGAGAGAAAGTATAATTTCTCTAATGGTCTCAGGTAAAATGCCTCTTCTCCTAAGACCTGCTATCGTTGCAAACCTAATGTCGTCAAATCCCATGAACTTGTCCGGGCTTTCCTTCAGCTTGCTTTTAATCCAGCTCTTACTAAGAATAAACCCCTCTAACCCTACCCTTCCAAAGTTTATTACTTCGGGATAGCGCCAGCCAAGATACTTGTATATGTAGAGCTGCTTTATGGTGTTCAAAGCATGCTCCCTTCCCCTCAAGATATGTGTTACCCCCATCAAGTGATCGTCAACGGCCGCTGCAAAGTTGTATGTC
This sequence comes from Ignisphaera sp., assembly GCA_020833345.1. GTDB lineage: Archaea > Thermoproteota > Thermoprotei_A > Sulfolobales > Ignisphaeraceae > Ignisphaera. Next base: position 12,904 of record JAJHQM010000004.1, on the reverse strand, counting down.
GGCCATAACCTATATTTATCACCTACAATTGGATGGGGGTGCTTTTCAACATCTATTATCCTCATCATAACCCAATCACGTATTGCTGGATCGGGATGGCCTAAATCGGTTTTCAGTCTTACTACAGCCTCTCCTTCACCAAATTCTCCAACAAGTATTTTCTCAAACAACTCTAGGTGTTTAGATGGATTGAGATTTCTATGAGGACACTCCTTGCCTGCGTTTCGCAACTCCCTAAATACCTCACTTTTACATAAGTCAACATATGCATAGCCAAGCTCTATGAGCTTCTTAGCAACCTCATAGTACTTCTCCATTCTCAAGCTCTGCACATATTCTTCATCCCACTTTACACTAAGCCATAGCAAATCCTCTTCCACAACACTATAGGAAAATGTAAGGGGCCTCTTGATTCTTGGATCAGTATCCTCAAATCTAAGTATAAACCTTCCTTTATACATTCTCGCATACTCGTGACTAAGGATAGCGGCTCTCGCATTACCTAAATGAATTGGAAAGTCTGGATTGGGAGCAAACCTCGTTACTACAGTACCCCACTGCTCTACATTGGGTAGTGGTGGTAAAGCTCTTTCTTCCTTTTTAACCTCCTTTTGCTCTAAAAGCCCCAGCTTCTCTGCTAAATCACGTAGCTCTGCTTCATTTAGGCTATTAACATATTTGATAATCTCATCAACTATCTTTGCAATATCCCTAGCCATAGCCTTGAACTGCCTGAACTCCCCCAGAACCTTATTTATCACTGGGCCTAGCTTAGCTTCACCATATCTTAGCCTGTTCTCTACAGCATACTTTAGGACAGATCTTTCAATTACTTGTTTGATTGCATCTACGGAGCCTGCAGACATCTTTCTCACTCACTATAATACATAACATTTTGTTTGCTATCACAAACCCTCCTACAACATCACCAACGTAAATGACTACTCCAGAAACCCCTGCCCTAACAACCCTCACTTCAAACTTGTTTGTTACAACATAAAATAGTTTTCTATCATTACTCACGTTTTCACCTTCACTAACGAGAGGATAGATGCTTCTCCCACTAGCCTCCACTAAAAACACCCTTGTATTACTAGGTACATAAAGAACTTGATCAACTACAGGACTATATATTGCTATGTCAGACTTCAGAGTACCTCTTTCAGCATCTAGAATGAGTTCTGGTATTCTTTCGTACACCACCTCTACAAAGCTCTTGCCACTTCTACATAAATTCATCTCACTAAAACACATGTGATCTCTATCTATACACAGTTTTGATTTAAAGTTGACGAGTTCCTTTATGCCCTCCTCTCCAGCTATTTTTAAAGCATACCCTTCCTCCACATATCCTATAGGAAACCTCCCTATGCCTTTCGCATTTGGCTCCATATCCTTTTCTACCGGTCTACTAAATTGTTATATCAATACCTTCTCTTGATCATAAACCTTATCAGTTCTTTAAACATGTCAAAAGCCTCTACATTCACAGGTTTAAGCTCATTGAGAAGCTCTAGAGCTCTGGTAGCATACATCTCAGCAAGAGATTCAGAATACTCTAGAGCTCCACTCTCAAGTATTATCTTAGCAGCTTCCTTGAACTCGTCAAGACTTGCATTTCTGTTTCCTAAGATCTTGAGAAGCTTGGCCTTCTTTTCAAGATTAACATTGTTTAGCGCGTATATCACGAGTACTGTCCTCTTCCCCTCCCTTAAGTCACTATAAACAGGCTTTCCCAAAACCTTCTCATCCCCTACTAGACCAAGTATATCGTCTCTTATTTGAAAAGCTACGCCAGCATTCATCATTATGTTGAAGATATTTAATAAAAACTCTTCAGGGGCTCCTGCTAAAATACCGCCAATTTTAGCTGAGTAAGCAAAGAGTGCAGCTGTTTTCTTTGAAACCATGGTTATATAGTCTTCTACTCTTGCCTCCCTTACCTCAGGAAGCATCATGTCTAAAGCCTGGCCTTCAGCAACAGTTATTGCAGCATCTGTTAAGGCTTCAATAGCCTTTGCAACTCTATCACTTGAAACCCCTAGTTCTAGAGCCTTTAGCAAGCACTTATATGCATAGGCAAAAAGCAGATCCCCTGCAATTATGGCCATGTCAGTTCCCCACAGCTTGTGAACTGTTGGTACTCCTCTTCTCAGCTCATCCTTATCGATAATGTCGTCATGTATTAATGTGAAGGTGTGTAGGACTTCTACTGCTGCTGCACCAGGTATTGCTATTTCCTCACTACCACCAGCAATTCTACTTGCTAAAATCACTACAAGAGGCCTGAGCCTTTTACCACCTGCTTTTATATAGTGAAGCGAAGCCTCATAAACTTTCCAAGGCTCTCCTTTAATCACGTTGTATATAAATTCTTCAACTTCTTTACCTACCTCCTCTGCATACTTAAGTAGTTCCATAGCTAAACACACTATACATTAGAGCAACAGTGTATATAAGCTCGTGTGTTTCTAAGCCTTAGCTTTCTAGCGCAAATCCATTGGGCGAGCCTGCCCATAATGACTATTGGCACATTCTGCAACTCCATTACGCTTCTAGCACCAGTTAGAGCCATAACCACCTTCAGCTGAGCTAGCAATGAAGATACATACTCTCTACCACCCCCCACTATAATGCTCCTAAGAAAAGGCTGGGCTATGCCCACAATATCTGCACCAAGTGCTATAGCTTTTGCCACATCTACGCCTGTTCTAATGCCTCCACTACCAATCACTATAATCTCATTAGCAACAGCTCTTGCTTCACAAATTGATGCTGCTGTAGGTATACCCCACGTAACAAAGGGTTCGCCGTAAAGTGATGCTTTTTTGTCGCTTTTTGCAATTCTCATTAGCTCAATCCTAACCCAATTTGTACCACCAGCACCAGCTACATCAAATACTCTAATTCCTATGGCATACAGAGTTTCTACAACTTCTTTTGAAAGCCCGTTACCAACCTCCTTTATTATTATAGGAACACTTAACCTATGTGTAAGCTTCTCTATCACGCTAACTACGTCTTCAAAATCTTTATCTCCTTCTAGTTGCACTAGCTCTTGTGCTGCGTTAAGATGTATCGCTAGTGCATTAGCCTCAATACTAGTAACAAGACTCTCCACTTGCTCCATGCTTAACTTCTTTAGCTGTGCAAAACCTATGTTAGATATTATGGGTATGCTAGGTGCAGTTTCTCTAACCACTCTATACGTGTTTATTAAAGAAGGGTTTTCAATCATAGCTCTCTGGCTTCCAACTCCTAGAGCTATGCGAAATTCTTCAGCCACTTGAGCTAACTTTTTGTTTAACTCGTATGCCTTCTCAGTTCCTCCAGTCATTCCCGAGATTATTATAGGTGCACTTAATTTAAATCCTAAAAAAGTTGTTGAAGTATCTATTTTCTCATAAGATATGTTGGGTAAGGCGTTGTGAACAATCACAGCGTCTTCAAATAGCGTAGTTAAAGGTCCTTGGGATTGCGGTAAGAGTGCTAACTCTATGTGATCCTGCTTCCTATTTTCTATACTCATAGCGTAACCCTTGTCCCAGGAGTGGGTTTGCCACAAAGTGCTTTATATATGAGTCCTTTTTTAAGCCCATTGAATATCAGTACCTCAGCAATGCCACTATGCCAGTACCTAAGCCCGTGAAGAAGCTTCGCCTTCATTCCCCCTGTTACATCTGCTCTGCCTTGAAAACTAAATTCTACTGCCTCTAAATTGCTGAGCCTTACAATATCTAGAGGCTTTGCCTTTCTCTCAATTCCTTCAGTTGGGGGCTTCTCGTAAACACCATCAACATCAGATGCAAATAGCAGTCTGCAGGGCTTAAATAGCGTAGAAAGCTTCCATGCTATCTCATCACCTGACAGCACCTCAGGTCCTCTGTAACTGAAAATAATGTCACCGTAAAGCACGGGTATAACACTTTTTTCAATAGCCTCTTCTAGTGGTTTACAAAAACATTGTAAGTCATTTTCACTAGTTCTATAGAAGATTGCGTGTGTGTCTATAGGAATTGCAGGTACTCCATAAGCATGCAGCGCGTCTACTATAATCATGTTTAACTCTCTCATAAAGTACACAACTTGCGATACGGCTTCAGAGCTCTTAACATCACCATATGTAGCAACAGTGTGGTGTCCGAAACTCCCACCACCATGGACTAGTACTACTCTCTTGCTACACTTATTGTAAGCCAGGCTAATTTCCAGCGCTATTCTGTAAACATCACTGTATCTCACTGAATAATGTTCTTGCTTATTTGTTATCACAGAGCCCCCAAGTTTTAAAATATTTGTAAGTTGTATTGCCATCACCTCCTATATTATTGCATTAATTTTATAGAGCTTAATGCTTTTGTAATCTACTATAGGCTTTACACCAAAACCTAAGGGCAGGTTTTCACTATTCATGAATTCTTTAACGAGACTACTCTCTAATATCATGTATAAATCTAGAAACTTGCGTAAAAGGCTAAACTTTTCATTGCTCCACTCTTTAATAGCCTGTGCTAATAAGCCTATTATATGTGTAGAAAACTTGTAAAAAAATGAGAGTGTATTGGCATCATAAGGATTATCAATAACCTTGCACAGAGACGGGCATGTGATTTCTGATAGCTTTTTAACTGCAAGCTTCCTAATGCCTAATCGAATAAGCTCATCATAACCTCTAGCAATACACACATTGTTGTACAAATACGAGCATCTCAAGGCCTTGCAATAACCTGGGTCAAGACCCAGGCTTCTTTCATCAAATAGTGCGAGGGTATTCAGCATTATTGTGTAGTCACTATAGCTAGGCTTTAGCATAGCCTTAAGAATTTCTGTTGTAACTACAGCAAAAACAGCCATAGATGGAGGGTCATCTGTGCACTCTATAGAAAAATTGCCATCTACTGCCATCCTGTAGTTTAACTCATTCAAAAACTTATTTACATAGCTAAACACAGCTTCATTACTTGCGAGGTCTGCTTTCTCAATTTGGAAGCTATTTATTAAACTTGCTAGTGTCTTAGCTTTCTCAGAAATCTTAATATGCAAATCGCAATTTATTGTTGAAGGTATTGTTACATAAGGTGAGAATAGGTTTCTTATGGGTATACCTATTATTGGAAAAGGAATTGGAATGTTCTTCCTTACTACCCTTTCCATTAAATCACAGTATAGCTAAGACGTTGATTCAAAGGCCTCTGGACCTACAGGTAAGTTATCGCTGGGGCCTATGCTTCCTCTTTCTCTCAATACCTGCCTTGTTAAAATCCAGTACAGTAATGCTAAGGATTTCCTACCTTTGTTATTAGCAGGTATTGCTAGGTCTACTCCCTCGAGCTTATTATCTGTACTCACAAAAGCGACAACAGGTATTCCGACCATAATTGCTTCGTCAAGAGGTTGTGAATCTATTCTCGGATCTGTTAGTACTACAACATCGGGCTCGTAGTAAGATTCTAGCTTTGGGTTTGTTAAGGTACCCGGTACGAACCTGCCCAGTATAGCCTTAGCACCAGTTAATTCAGCCATTTTTAATACGGGTTGCCTACCATATTGCCTTGTTGAAACCACCATTATTTTTGAAGGCTCAAACCTGCCTAAAAACTTCCCCGCTACTCTAAGCCTTTCATCAGTTTTCCTAACATCGAGTATGTAAAGTCCGTCAGGTCTCACTCTAAATACAAACTTTTCCATGTGTTTTGTACATGTATGTGTACCTATATGCACACCTGCTTGCAAGTACAGTTCTAGTGGGACTAGGAGCTCTAGTTGCTGTTGTTCAAGTACTTTACGTTCTTCTTCCAGACAACACCACCTACTTTACATTACCATACTTAGTAACGTTTTTAAATAAGTCTATGTGAGAAAGCAACATTCTTCTACAACAATACCTCTTTATACCTAGACTATCTAAAACCCTTCCAGGATCCTCGCCATTCTCTACACGCCTCTTAAACTCTTCCCACTTAGCTCCGATGGGATATCCGCAAGTAAAGCATCTTACGGGAATTATCAATGTTTTCACCTGTAAGACTTTTGCCTAAACCTCCTTGCACTATACCTCATCCACTTCTCGGGCTCTGTTCTCCTCGGGTCTCCTGCAAGCATTGTCCTGTCATATTCATTGAATAGCCGCTTTATTACGGGATTTTCAAAGAACATCACTATACCCCTAGCAACAGCAGTTCTAACTGCATAAGCCTGGGCCATGACGCCCCCTCCCTGAACGCTAACATTTATATCTATGGAATTTCTAAGCTCTTCGCTTAGCAATAGCAGAGGCTCTAGCATTTTCTGCCGTGCTAGTTCTATTGGGTAAAGCTCTACAGGAACACCATTAACTCTATACAACCCCCTACCATGAGTTATGACAGCCCTTGCAACAGCTGTTTTCCTCTTACCATAGCTTAAAACATATTTTTTACCACTTATTATCTGAGGGTATGCTCCCAAAACCTTTAACTCTGCCTCCTGCTGCGACATCTACACTACACCCCGGGGCTCCAACCCAATGCCTTTGCAAGCTCTGCTAGCGTCATGTATTTTGACGCTTTTCGAACATTTATTGAGAGGTCTACAACTCTCACCAAAACTTTATTACTGAAATCAGGAGGTAGACCTATGTAAGCCTTTACATTCTTAAGCAGTTTTAAGCGCCTATTAGGATTCTTGGGCAGCATATTTCTCACAGTTCTCTTAAATAACGTAACCGGATTGCGAGGTCTATGAATGGCATGCCTGTACGGGTTTTTATGAGTCTTTACCTCAAATAGCAACTTATAGCCCTCAATAACCCTCTTTCTATTCCCAGTTAAAACAGCTTTTTCAACATTTACAACATGCACCTTTACGCCTAGCAATAAGAGCTTGGCAACAGTGCTTGCCAACCTACCTAAAACCATTGAATCAGCGTCTATAACAATCTCAGCGGGTTTTTCAGCTAAAACCCTTGTAAAGACTTCTTTCGACGTTACTTCGACTACGCTCATATGATTATCTTCACCCCACTTCCACTAGGATTTTCATTAACAAGCTCAAGAATGTGCATAGCCCTTCCATTAGCAGCCTTAATCTTCTCTATAGCTTGTTTAGAAAAGGCTATTGCTGCTACTGCCACTCGATGATTTAGCTTGCCTACTCCCAAGACCTTCCCAGGGACGATCACTACATCGCCATCCTTAGTTAACCTATTTATTTTATAAATATTCACAGCAACTCGCTTTCGCGCAGATCTTTCAAGAAGCTCAGCTACATACCTCCATATTCTCGCCTTATTAACTCTAGCAACCTTTTTCAACTGCCTAATGGTCTTCCTCAATATGTAATTTGTGGGGCCTGTTCTTCTCAAGCCTTAACACCCTTCTTTACCTTCTCAACAAAGTTGTGCAGAGCCTCCAAGTCTCTGCGTAAGAGCTCTAGGGATAGCCTAATTATAGTTTCTGGTTCTAGAGCACCACTGGATTCCACCCTTAAAATGTTTTTATCCACAATGTTAACAACATCTATAGCCTTAACAGGACACACATTTACGCACTGCTTACATATTATACAATCGAGTGCTCTCTCTACTTTAATCCTGCCTCCATCTACCTTAAGCACTTTCTTAGGGCAAACTTCAACGCACTTTCCACATAAGTTGCAAAGCTCTTTATCTATCTTTATCTCAGCAACATTTCTAGCTATAGCAACTGTTGCAGGACTCCACTTAGCGTGCTCTAAACCCCTTCCAATCCTAGCCCTTAGCTCTAGAGATATGCGCTGCCCTGGCGCTAGTATAACAATAGGAATGTTATCGTATACAGGCTTTACATGAGGATCCTCAGACTTTATCTCACTTGAATATACTGTGACTTCCTCGTCGTGGGCCTCGGCCTCGAGATACATGCTCACAAAGCACTTATCACATACATCTTTCGGAGGCTTCTCTTCAGAATCAAGTGAGCACTTTTCACATAGCATTACATCAACAGAAAGAAGCTTATCAACACTTTCCTCACTTCTGAGAGGAATCATAGCAAGTCTGTGTGCAAGCATTTCATCAAACATTGCTGAAGTGTTAACAACTACCGTTACCTCGTCTATAGCGTAAGTAGGCACCTTGGCTAGGGAGTAGCGCCTAATAGAGTTCAGAATAGGTAGGGGAAACCCGTCTAAGTAAAGCTCGAGGGCTTCAGAGCTCCACTCCCTAACCTCTACAACCAATACTTACACCCTTCTACCACGCCTACCACCAGGCCTTCTCGTAGTGTCGTGAGGAATTGGAGTTGCATCCTCAATTCTTCCAATAATAAACCCTGCTCTAGCCAAAGCCCTTATAGCTGCCTGTGCTCCTGGACCAGGTATCTTAGGGCCGTGGCCACCTGGCGCCCTTACCCTTATGTGAATAGCTGTAACTCCCTTCTCCATGGCCTCCTGAGCAATCCTGTAGGCAACCATCATAGCTGCGTATGGGCTTGGCTTTTCTCTATCCGCTCTTACAACCATGCCTCCAGAGCCCCTAGCTACAGTCTCAGCCCCGCTGATGTCTGTTATGTGCACAATTGTGTTGTTGAAGGAGGAGTATATGTGTGCAACACCCCACTTCAACTCTCTGCTGCTAAACGACACCATATATCACCTTAAGCTAACTAGTAGGGGTTGCAACGGCCTTTGCATATGGTGAAGTTGGGTATAGACTCACGTAGTTCTCCTCTTCTCTTGAAACTATGTGGCTTGGTGATGTGACTCTCCTACCCCTTATAGCTATGTGGCCGTGCACTATCATCTGCCTTGCTTGGTGAAGTGTTTTTGCAAGTCCTTTTTTCCATACAATTGTCTGAAGCCTTCTCTCTAAAATAGCCTCTACACTTAGGTTCAGTATATCAGATACTGTAGCGTTTAGTGTTTGAAGAATCCCAAGGTTGTAAAGTCTTGTTACAAGGCTTTGCAATCTCTTCTCCCTCTCTTCCTCAGGCAGGGCCAGTAGCGATCTTGCAAGGTGCTTTACTCTTCTAAGCATTGTTTCAGCAATCCACAGCTCCCTCTTATTCCTCAGGCCATACTTTCCTAAAAGCTCCATTTCCCTTTGAAGCCTTGGCTTAATCCATGGGTGTCCAGGTGACTCCCACTTCCTCCTAGGCTTCTTCGGATCGCCCATAAAAACTCACCACACCTACTTCTGCTGCTGTTGCTGTGCTGTCTTCTTTCTCTGCACACCAATAACAGGCCCAACACGCCCAGTTGTGTGGGTTCTCTGGCCCCTGACCTTGTAGCCTAGCGAGTGCCTTATACCTCTCCAGCTCTTTATCCTAACCTCCCTCTCTATATCCTGCCTAGCATAGTATATAAGCTCTGACGACACTAAGTGAAGATCTTGCCCCGTTTCATAATCCCTTCTCCTATTCAACACCCACAAAGGAAAGCCAAATTTTAAAGGATTCTTAACAACCTCCTCTATCTGCACAACATCCTCATCACTAAGATACCCCACAGGCATGTTAGGATCAAGACCCAGCTTTCTGCATATAGCAACAGCCATGTTATACCCTATTCCCTTCACCCTTGCCAACCCCCAAGCCAAACCAATATTACCAGGTATGTCAGTCTCAGCTATTCTAACAATATGCCTAAAGCTGGTAGTTGGCGACATTCAGCTACTTCACCCTAATACAACACACCTACACCATAAGCTTAACAACATGTATTGTACTTGATACAGCTTTTAAGTTATAAAGAAAATCAAATTCAATCACTTTCTCATATACAGCCAGCATGAAACGCTGTGCCCCTTCTCAACATCAATTAGCAATGGCTCTTCCCTCTTACAAACATCCATAGCATAAGGACACCTAGGATGAAACCTACAACCAGGTGGTATGTTAATTGCTGATGGTACCTCACCTTTGATATCAAGCTTTCTGAACTTGAGTCTATTGCGTGGATCTGGCTCTGGAACAGCTTGCATAAGTGCTTTGGTATATGGATGTAGTGGATTGTTAACAACCTTCAGGGTTTCTCCCATTTCAACAATCTTACCCAAGTACATAACAGCTATTTTATCACAAATATTGCTAGCAACAGCTAAGTCATGGGTTATAAATACGTATGAAATGTTCTTTGACTTTCTTATTTCAAGCATTAGCTGTAATATTTCAGCACGTATAGATACATCGAGCATTGATACAGGCTCATCAGCTACAATTAAGCTAGGGCCAAGTATTAGCGCCCTAGCAATTGCTACCCTCTGTCTCTGGCCACCTGATAACATGTGCGGATATCTGTCAAGAAATTCTTGAGCTGGAACTAACTTCACCTCCTCTAAAGCCTTTGTAATAAGTTCTAATCTCTCCATTCGATCTCGTCCAATTTTATGAATAATAAGAGGCTCTTCTAATATATCCCTAATCTTCATTCTTGGATTTAGCGAGCTGAAGGGGTCTTGAAACACCATTTGAATTTCTCTTCTAAGTGCCTTATCGACTTCCTTGGAGTACTCCTTAGCGATATCTATATACTCATCCCTGTAGTTAAAAGCTTCCAGAACCCCTCTAGCAGTTTGAGATGGCTTATACAATATCTTACCAGATGTTGGCTCTAATAACCTAGCAATAACCTTACCCGTAGTAGTCTTGCCGCAACCTGACTCTCCAACTAAGCAGAATATTTCACCTTTATTAACGGTAAAGCTTATACCATCAACAGCTTTAACATATGTTGGAGGACTGAGCCCTAGGGTTTGCAGAAGTGAGCCTCTAAGCATGTAATACTTTTTTAAATTTTCAACAATTAGTATGAGTTCGCCGGTCACAGTTTTACACCCTCCTGAGCCTAGGCTCCGCAATTCTTTCAAGTGCTAGGCCTAACAAAACAAATGTAAGTGAAGTTACAGATATTGCTATGCCTGGTGGGAATATCCACCACCAGTAAGCTATGTTGCCATATATTCTTGCATCAGCTAAAACTCCACCCCAAGTTGGAAGGCCGTGCTGCAGTCCTAGAATGGAGAGTCCTGCCTCTATTAATATTGCTGAAGGCGTGGCATAAACCATTTGTGCAGCTATATATGGCAATAGCTGGGGTATAATGTGCTTACGCATAATCCACCAGTTTGACGCACCAACAACATTGGCTGCCTCAACATAAGCTTCAGACTTTATGCTAAGAGTCATAGAACGCACTACAATGGCTAGGCCGCCCCAGCCAAATACTATTAACGCACCTAATATTGCCATTAACATTATGAATGGCTTATTGGGATGCGCACCGTATGTCTGTTGAATGGCTACAGCTAAAAGTATTAGTATTGGTAATTGTGGTATGCTTCCGAGTACATCAACAAACCTCTGAATGAACTCATCAATGAGCCCTCCATAATACCCGCTCACTAACCCTGCAAATAACCCAATTATTGTTGTTGCCACAGCTGTACCAAAACCTATCAGCAAGGCTATTGGAAGTCCAAAGAATAGTGCTTCAAATAAATCCCTGCCCCTATAGTCCGTTCCCAACGCACCATAACACGTACCTATAATAGCAAATCCAAAGCTGTTAGAGCTTCTAATGGCTGTAATAAGTTTATCCACATCCTTTGCTGTTGGTATGTTAGAGTACATTGCACTCACAATTACCTCCACTTTATACGTACCTGTTAACGGAAGGATTCCTGTTGCATTAGAAAACTTACTGAACAGATATATTGTATACTTCATAGCAATGTCATATACGTTCGCTATAGTTAATAGCTGTGGATACAGCGTCACTAAGGTTGAAGCAAGCTTCATTGAATCCGGATTCAAGAGGGCCCCATCAACACGTATATTCATACCTATAGGTATTGTTAGATAAGATATTACTTCTGGTACCTTCACATTGTCAGGTCTAATGATATTTACCGTTACTTTAAAGCTTTGGGCTGCTGATAGCGAAAATCCGTCTATACTAACAGCTATTCCTTGCGGATAGCCATTAGCTATAAAATCATATGTTAAGATATACCTAATAACAACTTCATTACCCGTTATATTTGTCCTATATGTAACACCCCTTAAGTCTACTTCATAGTGCGGTGCACAGGCATATCCAAAAATTGACGCCCATTGTGGAGGAACATTTTTAGGCTTTAACCCCCAAGGCTTTAAATCATTCCATACTTGAACAAAGTTTGGAGGAAGCATTATAGCTGCTGCAATACCTAAAGCCACGAGTAATATAAGTAGCATTAATGCAACTTTACCTGTTGTCTGACTCCATATCTCAGCTTTAACAGTATCCATTATAGATTTAAAACCTTTACTTAGGGTCATAGCCTCACCCTAGGATCTAGAGCAACATAAAGTATCTCTAAAATAAGCCTAGCAATTACGTATACCAAAGTCAATACGTAAGTAAGTCCAAGAATTGTTGCAGGATCCCCGCTACTAATAGCTACATAGTACAGCGTTCCCATGCCAGGCCAGTCAAAGACAGACTCTGTTATTATATATCCTCCAAGAGTGCCTGCTAAGCCGAGAAGAGCTGATGTCATGATTGGCGATAGTGACGGCCTTAATATATATCTTTGATATACAACCTCCCTTGGTAGCCCCCTAGCCTCAGCAGCTGTAACAAAATCTTCTCTCACCACTCTCAAGAGTACTGCTCTTACATTATAAAGCCATGGCCCCAAAAGTACAATTACAATTGTTATTATTGGTAGCCAAGCATAATGCAATACAGCTGCAAATCCTGCAAGGAACTTGGCTATATCACTTTTTAAAAAAGCTTCAGACACCGTGTTGAGAGCACTAATAACGCCTCTAAATTGCTGAGGCGCTATGCCAAGTCTATAGCCAAATACAAATATCATTATTAGTGCAAACCACCAAATAGGGATAGCATTCATGAATGTAGCATATACTACAACAAGTCTGTCACTAAGAGAACCAACTTTATA
>JAJHQM010000022.1 GCA_020833345.1 Ignisphaera sp. | reverse complement strand
TTTAAAAAAGTTTAAATATTAGATTAGCAACTTTATTTCTTCATTACTCTAAATATTAATACTATGTTTATTATCAATGTTATTATGACGAGTACCGTTAATGCTGTCACAAAGTTGCTTAGAGTTAACATAGCATTATTCAATGTGTTAATAGCGTTTCTTAAGTCACTGATGGACGAACTTGCATCAGAGAGTTCACTATGCAGTCTATCAACCTTACTAGACAAGTCAGTAACAGATGATTGTAGTGTGTTGACGGCGGATCCAAGTGCTGCTACTTGGTTGCTTACGAGCCCAACAACGTTTGTAAGGCTCATTGTTGCATTTACTTGTCCACGTAATAATTGACCAAACTGCTGTCCCAGTACTCCAAATTGCTGTGAAAGGCTTGTAAGGCTCTTTTCAAGTTCCTGCATACGCTGTGTAATGCCTGCAATCTGCTCTTGTACTGGAGCTATTTGCTGACCTATTATCTGTGGAAGGCTTGGCTGTGCTTGCACGGTTATAGAAGCATACGCGGGTACTGCAACATCTTCGCTAAACACATAGATTAGTATTTGATAATAGGTATAGGGAGCCATGCGTTTCGTTACATCAGCTGGTATGGTGATTTGATAAGTAAGCATTGTGGCGCCAGCTGTTAATAACTTTGCTTCACCCATGTTAATGACAACATTTGTTTGCACATCTTTTACAATGTACTGTACATAGATGTTGCCTGTAAACACAGTTGTCCTACCTGCTCTTGTTACTGTTGGTGGAATAACATTCACAATGAACGAGGTTGCATTACCTACTATAATTGTCGGAGTAGCAGGTACAGATGCTGATGCTGGTGATGTTGATCCTTTTATCCAGTAATCTGCTGTGAATGGATATGACGGATCTCTGTACGCCTTTATAACAGCTTTCTGCGCTTTGTCATCGAATGAATCTAAGTAGTAAGGCCCTTGGGATACCCATGCATGGCCATGCCCATTAACCCAGCTTATAAGTGCTTGTAACCTAGCTTTCCATTCATCAGCAGTCATGAAGGATCCTTTCGGTGTTGTAAAGTACTTTGCTGGGAAGTGCCCTGCTGATAATAGCTGTTGTGCGATGCTGGCTAAGGCTGTTGCGTGGTCTTTTAACACCAGGTTTAGTGTTGGAAGCTTCTTTGCAGTACCTGTAGTTGTTGTAAGAGCATATTTCTGCATATCAAATACTATGATATGCTGTAGGACAAGAAGCTCTGCTGGGTTTATCGGTGTTAAAGCAGCGTAATCTGCTATGTAGTTCTCATCAAAGTGCCAGTAATCAACATACACCTCTAGCATATTGTTTTCAGGTATTATTCTAATACCTTTAATTGTATCAAAGAACGGCTTGTTTAGACCCACAATAGGTGTTTCAAATGAGGCTTTTGTTGAGTTGTACACCAAGTCAAACCAGAGAGCCCATGCTGCTAATATGTCTGCCCAAGTTATAGTTACTCCATGGTGCCACTTAGCACCAATGAATTGTGACATATCATACTTTATAACTGATTTAGCTGTTGTTCCTGGCGCTACATTAACCCACTTTCCTTGTGAAGCATCCCATATAATGGCATCTGAAGGTACTTGCAGAGTTCCTGTAGGCCCTGCCGTAGTTACTGCATATCTAGTTCTAATCGGTATTGGTCTACCATTGAATGGATCTCTCCATGTTAGCGGGTCATATGTTGCTCTTTCAATATCAACGCTATAAACATCTGTAAATCCTCCATAGATGTTCCATATTGTTCTAATTGTGTAAACCCATAAGTGACCAATTGTTATGTCCTTCTTGCCTGGCACGTACATGGCCTTTGTGTTAAATGGTGATCTAAGACCAGCACCAAGATCGTCTGTTAGTCCCTGCATGTCAGCTCTAACAACGTGTATGTCCATTCTTGTACCAATCCATATTCTTACAGACTCCTGTATGCATATTGCTGTGGCTTTTCTGTATGTATTCACGAAATCCTCATAACTCATAAATTTACCGAAGAAAAGTTTCTGTGTGAGCTCATCGAGAGTGTCGTTTCTATACCACCAGTAGCCTTCTGTTTGCCACCCAGGCATATAGCCGTACCAAGGTGCGCACATTTGCGCCGGTGTACCTACATCATATCTCTCTAAAGCTCCCTTACCCCAGCCTTCTGTATACAAGTGCCACTGCATCTCCTTAGGGTCTGTGTCGTAGACTATCGCAAGAGCTTGACCAAATGGTAAGTACTGCCTATTTACAACAAAGCCCAGTCTTTCAAGCTCTGTTGCAATAAGGTCTCCAACGTCTCTTCTCTCATCCTCAATTCTTATAATGAAGATTATCTGAATTGGTTTGCCCGCATAGTGCCACTTCCCACCAACTAACGTGGCTCCTACCTTAGTCAAAGCCTGTTCAACAAGTTGCTTTGCATAAGCTGGGTTATATGTTAAACCATATGTTGCTACAATGTCTGATATGAACATGTATGAGGGGTCGTAGTATGATAGGAATGTGACCATTGGGGCACCGTAGCCTCTAAGTATGTTCTTCACTATGAAGTCTCTATCAATAATGAAGTTTACAGCCCATCTAACCTCCTTTAATGCGAATGGATTTATGCTCTTCCCATCAGCCGCCAAATCAACAAACGTTACTTTTTTCTCACTATCATAGTAGACTTGAGATATGACCTCCTTTGGATAGCCTATAGCCTTAGCTATTTCATCTAAGCTCTTCTTTGTCCAGTCACCAGTTAAATTAACAGTCTTAACAGGTGCGGGATTTAGAATTAGCGATAGGAGTCCTGCTGGAGCTGCAACAAATCTTATGTTTGGCACTCCCTGAAACTGATCAAGCTGTGTAGCTCTTAAACCAAATATATATGCGTCTAGCAGTCCTGATCTAAAAGCTTCACCTACTTGGTCTGTTGGAACTCTGATAAATGTTATGCTTTCTGATCCTCCACCTTTCTGCTGTTGTGCAGCAACATAAGGCATGTAAAGGGGTAGAATTGAAGCCACAATTATTGCTAACAATGCTATTGCATATAACACATGCCTTTTCATACAGATACCCTAGGGATAATACTTTTCTATGAGAACAGTTTATAAATCTATGTGATGTCGTAGGTTTAGCGTGAGTTCCCTACATGGCTAGGAGATCTGCGATTGCAATTCTAACAGCCATTATAATGCTTTTTCTAGCTTTTTTACTAGCCTTAACCAGTATGAGCACTGAAGAAGGTGTCATCGTTATTGAGAAGAAATTTTACCTTAGCAATAACGTTCTGTACCTCTTAACGCTGGCTAATTTTACTAGCGGGATTAATGGCTCTGTAAAAAGTGCTAAAATTTGTGTAACTTTTGAGCCTCATAATTGCACTTTGTACTATTCAATAGCGTTTATAGATGCGCAACAGCATCTTAATGGAACGCTGTGTAATTCATGCTGCATAGAATTACAAACGCTGAGATTCAAAGCTTTTCTTAGTGTAATGAATGTGGGTTATTGCCAAGCGTTATTTAAGCTTCAGCTTGTTGTAATAGAAATGAGATTTTGGTATTTAGCCATAGCTAGTCTAATTGTGCTTGGCGCTGGTAATACCCTATTAATTTATTTCCTGCTTACGAGGAGAAGAGATTAAACGCTACATTCTTGTTCACTTCTTTATATATAGCCAGCATGAAACGCTGTGCCCCTTCTCAACATCAATTAGCAATGGCTCTTCCCTCTTACAAACATCCATAGCATAAGGACACCTAGGATGAAACCTACAACCAGGTGGTGGATTTCGTAGATCTGGCGGTGCTCCTGGAATCCATGTTAAAGCCCTTCTATGTTTTAATGACGGTATGCTTCTTATGAGTCCTTGTGTGTATGGGTGTAGCGACCTTTCAAATATGTTGTCAGCAGAACCTAGCTCAACTACTTTGCCTGCATACATAATTGCAATTTTATTTGCTATCTCTGCTATTAGGCTCAAGTCGTGAGTTATGAACATCATTGACACCCTCTCTTGTTCTTTTAACTGCTTCAATAGATTCATTATTTGCGCTTGAATAACAACGTCAAGTGCTGTTGTAGGTTCATCAACTATGACAAGCCTTGGCTTAAGTAAAAGTGCCATAGCAATTACAACTCTCTGCTTCATGCCGCCACTAAGTTCATGTGGATATCTCCTAAGAACGTCTGGTGAAAGTCCAAGAAGCTTTAGATGCTGTGCTGCAATTTCTAGGGCTTCTTTCTTTGACAACCCCTTGTGATGCATAAGTATCTCTGCTATTTGATCCCCTATCCTCAAAACGGGGTTCAAGATGTTGAGCGCTCCTTGAAATACCATACTAACCTTGCTCCACCTAATTTTCCTAAGCTCGTCCTCAGAAAGGGAAGTTATCTCAATACCATCAAGAATTATTCTTCCACCAACAATTTTACCTGGAGGTGGCACAAGCCCCAGTATTGCATAGCCAAGAGTTGACTTTCCAGAACCTGACTCCCCAGCAACTCCCAGAACATCACCTTCGTCAATAGTAAACGAAATTCCGTCAACAGCCTTAACAGTGCCCTGGCTAGTAAAGTAGTACACCTTCAAGTCCTCTACTTTAAGCACTGTAGCCATACCTACATCGCCTACATAACATAATGTAATTAGACATAGCGTCTTAAAGCCTACTTTCTTTTCATAAAACGGCTGAGTACAAGGTATATAAGTCTACTTCAACCAGGTTATGTATATACAAAGTTCCTACACAAATATAGGCATCACCAATCATTAACTTGAAATTTTATAACTAACAGCCTTAGCATAACAGTTACCCTTTAGCTTTATTCAAGTTTGTAACTAACTTCATTTACTCTCATGAACTTCTTAAATCTCTCTGTAGTTTCTAGAGATGCGAAAGAAGGGAGTTGAGGATGTTAAGGTATTTTGAAGATACCAAGACACCTATAACAAGAGCATAGCTCTTGCAAGAAACATGAGGTTTACCACGCATTTTGGCGCCGGGGGCGGGATTTGAACCCGCGCGGGGTGGTCCCCCACCGGCTCTCCAGGCCGGCCCCTTAGACCGCTCGGGCACCCCGGCACGCTTTAGAAGCTAGTTTTGTTTTAAGATTTAAAAATTATTTTCTTTTTATCTCAATTTCTATGTATACGTTTTCAGGTACTCGTACTCTCATTATTTGTCTTATTACATGCTCATTTGCTTCTATGTCTAGTAGCCTTTTGTGTATTCTGAGTTCCCATTTGTCCCACACTTTGCTGCCTTCTCCGTGGGGTAGCCTTGGTACGGGTACTGTTAGTTTTTTTACTGGTAGTGGTACAGGTCCTTTTACTTTAACTCCTGCCTTCTTCGCTATGTCAACTATTTGTGATACAACGTAGTTTAGGTTGTTTGGGTCTGTGCTCCAAAGCCTTATTCTTACTACTGATGACATGCTTATTCTTCCTGTGGTTCTAGGCTTTTGCAGCAGGCTTTATATCAGTAACAGTGCCTATTCCCACGGTCTTGCCCATGTCTCTCATTGCAAATCTTCCGAGTTGTGGAAAGTCACTGTACTTCTCTACAACCATTGGCTTCAGGGGCTTGAACCTCACTATTGCTATGTCTCCCTGCTTTATGAACGGCGGATTCTTTTCAGTTACTTGTCCTGTTCTCGGATCTATTTTCGCTATAATCTCCACTATTCTACATGGTATGCTGGCTGTGTGAGCATGTATTACTGGTGTGTAGCCTGGTGCTATTGCTGTTGGGTGCCAAACAATCATAACTCTTGCTGTAAACTCCTCTATTACTGTGGGCGGGTTTGTTGGGTGCCCTGCAACATCTCCTCTCTTAATCTGTTCTTTTGAAATGCCCCTAACGTTAAAGCCTATGTTATCTCCGGGCACTGCCTTCTCTATTCTCTGGTGGTGCATTTCAATGCTCCTAACTTCTCCGGAGACGTTGGGAGGCATAAAGACTACTGTATCCCCTACCTTAAGTACACCAGTCTCAACTCTACCAACAGGCACTGTACCAACACCTGAAATTACAAATACTTCAGATATTGGTATTCTTAAAGGCTTATCAATTGGCTTTGGAGGCTCTTTCACCATATCTAAAGCCTCAAGCAGAGTTCTAGCACCATTAACACCAACTCTCTTCTTAAGCTCTGCAATCTTCTGGTCATTCCACCACGGCATGTTATTACTTTGCTTAGTTACGTTGTCCCCTACCCAGCCAGATACGGGAACAAACGTTACATTCTCTAACCTATACCCTACGGGCCTTAGGAACTTCGCTAAGAGCTCTACTATCTCCATAAACCTCTTCTCAGAGTACGGAGGCTCTGTAATGTCCATCTTAGTTATAGCGATAATCAGCTGGTCTATGCCCATAGTTCTGGCCAGTAATACATGTTCTCTTGTCTGTCCCTCAGGGCTCATACCTGCCTCAAGCTCGCCTTTCTTAGCAGAGACTACGAGAAGTGCTACATCTGCTTGGCTTGCTCCTGTGATCATGTTCTTCACGAAGTCTCTGTGTCCTGGCGCATCGATTATTGTGTAGTAGTAGTTCTTCGTCTCAAACTTTCTATAGGCTAGGGTTATTGTTAAACCTCTCTCCCTCTCCTCCTTTAGCCTGTCCATCAGCCATGCATACTTCTCGCTCTCCTTACCTGCCTTTATAGCCGCTTCCACAGTCTCCTTCCACGTCTTTTCATCTACAGCTCCAGTCTCTACAAGTAGCCTGCCCACTAGAGTGCTCTTACCGTGATCTACATGACCTATTATCACAATATTTAGATGAGGCTTTGCACTCATAACTTACTCCCACTACACGCTTTTGCATCACGCAGTATGAAATACTCTTGACTAGAACTTATAAGTGTATTGCTAAACTAGGCACGTAGAAAAATTGAGGGTTTATCTCGAGCTTAGAGCTATTCTCTCTATTTCCTCTTTTCTCTGAATAGCATAACTTCTTGTATCATTTGCAGCTGCTGCAGTAATTTCATCAGCTAAGCACTCCTCGATCGGCTTTACGGATCTAAATGAGCATAGAAATGCTCCCTCTGTGAGATGCCTTATCGCTAGGTCTACTCTCCTCATAGGCGATACATCTACTGCTACATGATATATTATGCCTCCATACATTATTCTCGTAGTTTCTTCACGCGGTGCTGCATTCTCAATTGCTCGCACAAGTACTTGTAGAGGGTTTTCACCTGTTTTTATATGTATCAATTCGAAAGCCATTTTAACTATGTTGTATGTTAAGTGCTTCTTACCAGTATTCTTCATTTTCCTCATGAGTCTATTTATAAGCCTTTCAACTATTGGAACCTCTGCCTTTCCAAATCTTCTATGAGCATGTCTACCAGCTGTGTGAGGCGCTATAACAGGCTTTAAAGAAATGTACTTCTTTAAGCTGGGGTCTAAAACAACAATATCTTTGTAGCTCCACTTACCGAAGAGCTTCATAGAGTCTAAATCTGTAACAATGCTAGAGAGCTTCAATTGGGACTCCATACTCATCTACATTCTCACCTTAAAGGCTTTTGCTTCTTACCCTTGAGAAGTTCTGTAAGAGCAACACCGTTAACAGCAATAACCTTGTACTTTACACCAGGCAAGTCACCCATTGACTTGCCCCTCGTACCCCCTATTCCAACTATCAAAACCTCGTCATGCTCTTCAATAAAGTTTAGCCCACCATCATATGGAACAAAAGCTGTCACAACTTTACCATTTTTAACCAATTGAACACGAACACACTTTCTTACAGCAGCATTAGGTTGCCTAGCCTCTACACCAACCTTCTCAAGAACTATACCCCTAGCCATTGGAGCTCCTTCAAGCGGTTCATACTTCTTCTTTAGTTGCAACATTCGAATTCTAAAATCTCTCTGTGACCATCTGAACTTCAGTCTTTTAATTCTCAGTTTTCTGGCTGCGTAAAGCCCATAGGGTGCTTTCTTTCCGGACAAGCTACCCCCCAGCTCTGCACTATATTAATCCTTACTCTTATGCTCTTAGCCCTGCAAGCTTATAAGGTTTATTAAATGTCTAGCTTAAAATATTACAACGCTATCTATGTCGTAATACCTCTTCATCAATATCTTTGCTTTTGTAACGTTTCTGCCGTTCTTTCCAATAGCGACTCCCTTATCCTTTGGATCCACGTATACGTACAGCAATTTTCTGTTAGGAGACTCGATAAGCTGTACCCTGTATACTCTTGCTGGAGTGAATATGTTTTTAACAAACTCCTCTAAGTTCTCAGCCCAGCCAACAACATCAATACTCCTTCCAAACAGCTTTGCCAAGTACTTAACATTACTTCCCTTTTTCCCAACAGCTAAGCCAACCTTATCGTTATCAACTATAAATATTATGGAGCTCAGCTCATCGCTTATGATGCAATCTTTTGGCGTAACCCCTGTAACATCCTGAAATACCGTCATGTACTTCATTTCCTCCATAGTTAGCTTTACATTGAATTGTGGTTTTATGTCACCTATTTTTGAGGACACTCTCAAGACCACCCATTGCTACATCTTTATGAATGGTTTTAACATGTCTTCTGAAACCTGCCCTAAATCTATTACACCTAAGAAAGCTACTGAAAAAGGCTTGCCTATAAGTGTTCCTAAATCTCTATTTGTACCAGGGTATTCTACAACGGGTATTCCTGAAAGTCTTGCATAGTACAGTACATCGTTTTTCATTTCCTCAGGAGCATTAGACGCTACTACTACGTACTTTAACTTCCCTAGCTTAATGTACTTAAGCGTTTGATTGAACCCTTCAACAATTTTTCCTGTCCTAGCTATATACCTTATTATATTGTCTATAGATTCCCGCAGTGCCATATAGTATCACCTCTACTCTCTTACATATGGATTAAAAACAACACCTACTTTAGCTGTGCCAACAGGGATATAGTTTCCTACAATAACACTCTCCGTAACACCTAAAAGCTTATCAACATCTCCTTTAACAGCTGCTTCAACAAGATTCTTAACCGTTATTTCAAAAGCAGCTTTTGCTAAGGGGCTATCCTTAGTCGCCATAATGCCGTGACGCCCAATTGCTTTAACAACCCCTGTTCTTGTCATCATATCCGCTACAAGCATTACATGCCTTATGTCTACCTCAAGCCCCTGCTCCTCAAGCACATTCATTATCTCCTCTACTAATAGCGTTCTTGCAGCTTCTATACCAAGCACTGCCTCAACTTCCTTAATGTTATTCGTCTTAATCCTCCTGTAATCTACCTCCTCTAGCTGCATTAACTCAGCAAGATTGCTGCCTTCGCATACAAGCACGTATTCATCCTCTCTTCTCTGAATTATAACCTTATTTATACCCTTAATACCCTTAATCCTTGTTTGCAAGATCTTTTCCCTAAGCTTCTCAACTTTTGTTGGGTCCAAGGGCTCTTCAAATTGTATTGCAACTTCATATGGATTTTCACTACTCTGCATAACCTTTGCTTTCTTCACTGCTTTTTGCAAAATCTTCACCACATCCTCTACTAACACCCCCTTATCTTCAAGCATGTCTTTGTCGAGTACAACAATTATGGTGTTATTTAGAAAGTCAACGTCAATTCTCAGTGTTACGTTAATTACTTTCGTCAATTCCATTTTTCGTGCAACTTCAATAGCCTTTTCTCTGCTATTCCTGTACTCAGGCTTGAGATAGACGTATGTTAGAGGTGTAGACGGAGTCTTCTTCGCATCTACAAGCTCTATTAGCCTAGGCAAGCCAAGTGTAACATTAAGTTCTCTTACTCCCGCATAGTGAAATGTTCTTAAAGTCATTTGCGTACTTGGCTCTCCAATGCTCTGCGCAGCAACCATTCCTACAGGCTCTCCAGGATCAACAGCATTACCTTCAACCTCCTTCACAATTTCGTTAATTAGTTCCTCAAGCTTTTCCTCAGTTAACTGGTATCTTATTAAAGCGCTCTTCAATTCCTCAATAATGCTTCTCGAAACTATACCTGCAAGTCTATTTTCAATAACGCTCTCAAGAGTTTTAGAATCAACATATCGTTGTGTGCCCATGGCTAGGCAGCCCCCAAAACCCGTTCAATAATCCTCTCAACATTTACTATTTTTCCGTGTGGAGCCCTCGTGGGATCCGCCTTATCTTCACCATAAATAAACTGTATTATGGAGCCGTTAGAGTCTCGCACAGTATAATCGTACTCCACATGAAGATCTATTAATGCATTAACTAACCTCCGCTGCATATAACCACTTTGTGAGGTTCTGACAGCTGTATCTACAAGGCCCTCCCGCCCACCTGCTGCATGCATGAACATTTCTGTAACAGAAAGCCCTGAGTAAAAGTTGTTAACAACAAAACCTCTTGAGATTGCCCCCAGATCATTTCTCTTAAAGTGAGGTAAGGGTCTGCCCATATAACCACGCCAAATCCTCTCGCCGCGAACAGTCATTTGACCTAGTGTAGCAGCCATTTGAGTCAAGTTGAGAATATTGCCTCTAGCACCGGTCCTAGCCATGACAAAAGCGTTGTTAAATGGGTTTAACCGTGAAACAGCAACATCACCTGCTTTGTCTCTTGCTTCTGCAAGTACCTCTAGAATCCTTATCTCAAGGCTCTCCTCCATGGACCTACCGGGTACAACCTCAAGTTCTCTCCTCACATACTGCTCAACAAGATTCCTCACTTTTTCAAAGGCTTCTTGCAGTAGCTGAAGTATTTGCTTTTTGCCTTCCTCATCTATTGCAACATCATCAAGTTTCAATGTAAATCCACGCATTTCAAGCATTCTAAGAAACATCCTGAAGAGCTTGTCCATGAACAGAGCCCCAACTTCAACACCATACTCTTTAGAAAGCCAGTATAGCAGGCTATCTTGCTGCTCTGCACCAATGGACTTCTTATCCAGCACCCCCATTAGCAACCTACCTTGCTTAACAACAACATATGAGTCCCAGAAGCAGTTAATATCATCACATTTTAAGTGACCAGAAGATATGTTGGCTTTTCCGTGATAGTTAAAGTCCTGGGGTAGAAACATACTAACAACTTGCTTTCCTGTCCACAGCTTTTTAGGTGATAAAATTGCTGGTTCAGGAAGCTCCTTTACAGCACCTGCTGCTGCTAACAGAGTCACAACTTCATCTCTTTCTAATACTGTGGATTTTATTGTTAAGAAATAGGCACCACTAACATAGTCCTGTATAGCTCCTATTATCACTCCTCCATACCTAGGAGTAAGAATGTGATTTTGAACTTTAAGTAGCATCCTACCCTCTGCTCTAGCATCTTCTGTCTGAGGTACGTGCAAGTTCATTTCATCTCCATCAAAATCAGCGTTATATGGTGGGCATACAGCTAAGTGTAATCTAAAGGTTCTTCCAGGCAGTACCTTAACGACGTGCCCCATCATAGACATTCTATGGAGGGAGGGCTGCCTATTAAATAACACCACGTCCCCATCCTTTAAATGCCTTTCAACCACATATCCAGGAGCGAGTGACTCAGCAACACTCTTCCTATCCCTAACGTACCTTAAGTCAATTCTTCTTCCGTCAGGTGTAACAACATAGTTTGCACCAGGCCACTTATAAGGCCCATTCAGTACGTATTTTCTCAGTTCATCAATATTCCACTCTGTAACCTTCTCTGGTACAGTCAAAATCTTTGCTACATCTATAGGAACGCCAACATCATTAATGCTAAGATATGGATCTGGACTTATAACAGTTCTAGCAGAGTAGTCTACTCTCTTACCCGATAAGTTTCCTCTAAACCTGCCTTCCTTACCCCTCAACCTCTGAGCTAAGGTCTTTAACGGCCTTCCAGACCTGTGCTTTGCTGGAGGTATTCCTGGAACCTCATTATCTAGATATGTTGTAACGTGGTATTGTAAAAGCTCCCACATGTCATCAATAATTATCTCTGGCGCTCCTGAAGCTAAGTGCTCTCTTAACCTCTCATTAGTTCTAACTATGTCTACAAGCTTATGCGTTAAATCATCTTCAGATCTAATGCCTGTTTCTATGAGTATTGAGGGTCTTATTGCTGTTGGAGGAACAGGTAAAGCTGTGAACACCATCCACTCAGGTCTCGCATCCTTAGGGTCATAACCTATGAGCTCCAAGTCCTCACTCGGTATCATTTCAAGCCTTTTCCTAACCTCCCTCGGATTTAACCTTACCCTGTCTCCCGTTTCAGGGTCCTGCTCATAGAATGTCGTAGGCTTTTCTAACTTTATCTTTGGCTGCTTGGTACCGCAGTATGGACACTCTGGCGCCTTCATTGCCTGTCTCTTTATGTACTCCATGAATAGCCTTGCTAAGTAGGGGTACCTCTCCTTTAGTTTGAATAAGTGCTTTCTATACTTTTCAAAGGTTTCTGGCGGAATCTTTAACCTGCTACACCTAGAGCATGTTGCTTTAAGAAGCTCATAGATGTGCTTAATGAACAAAACATTTACTACTGGAAGTGCTAATTCTATGTGCCCAAAGTGCCCTGGGCAACCCTTTATTGTATTGCCGCACACAGGGCATATCTGACCGGGCTCTATGGCTCCTAACCTCGGATCCATTACTGAGTAGGATTTTGGAGAGCCATCCTCATCGTAAGTCTCTGGCGAAGTCACTTGAACAACTGACATCTTTCTTATCTCATCTGGGGACAATATGCCAAATCTTACGGCTTCAACAATCTTCTCCTCTGCCACTGGTATGCACCCCTACTGAGCATACTTCTTATGCTTCTCTGTTAGGATAAGCCTTGGCTTAATACCTAAGCTTATTAGCTCTTGAATAAGTAATTTAAATGCGTATGGCACTGCCACAGGGTGCAGCACCCCTTTATCGCCATGAATTGGACACTCATAGACTTCTTTTTTCTTGTTGTACCAGCCAATAAAGCCGCAGAGCTCACAAACATAAATTATGGTCTTGTCAGAGCTTTCAAGCATTCTTTCTCTTAGTAGTGCTGATGCTCCGTGACCTATTAGCGTATCTCTTTCCATTTCACCAAATCTCAGCCCACCTTCCCTAGCCCTCCCCTCAGTAGGCTGCCTAGTTAATAGCTGCACAGGACCTTTTGATCTTGCGTGAATCTTATCTGCAACCATGTGGTGAAGCTTCTGGTAATACACAATACCTATGAATATTGGATTTCCAATAAGCTCACCTGTTCTCCCATCATACACAGGCTCTGTGCCATCTAGAGGATATCCGAATATCAGAAGCTGTTTCTTTAAGCTCTCTATAGGCTCCTCAAAGAATGGCGTGCTGTCAACAAACCTCCCTCTCAATGCCGCAACCTTACCTGCTATGCTTTCCATGAGCTGCCCTAACGTCATTCTTGAAGGTAGTGCATGTGGGTTTATTATCACATCTGGTGTTATGCCCTCTACAGTATATGGCATGTCATACTGTGGAATCAGAGCCCCTACGACACCTTTCTGCCCGTGTCTTGAAGCAAACTTGTCTCCTATTTCAGGTATCCTCAAGTCCCTTACCTTAATCTTAATTATTCTATACCCTTCAGATGATGTAGATATAAATATGCTGTCAACCCACCCGACCTCGCCATGCCTTACAGTTACTGAAGCATCTTTCCTTCTCTGCGCAAGTATTCCATAACCTTTGAATTCCTCTACAAACCTAGGTGGACTTGTCTTGCCTATCACAGCCTCGCCACCCCTTACCATGACCTCAACCTTGGCCATACCATCTTCATCGAGCTTCAAATACGCTTCCTTACCTCTATAGCCCAGAACTTTTGTATCTGGAATCTCTATTCTATCCTCTTGGCCTCCAGGGTACTTCAGCTCTTCAGTTGAGTATAGCCTAAAGAAGCTAGATCTTGCAAGCCCTCTATCAACAGAAGACTTGTTCATTATTATGGCGTCCTCCATGTTATACCCACTATAGCTCATTACAGCTACAACCATGTTTTGACCTGATGGCCTATCGTTGTACCCCATAATTGACAGTGCTCTTGTCTGAACTAGTGGAGTTTGTGGATAGTGTAGTATGTGAGACCTCGTATCTACTCTAAGAATAAAGTTGGCCATGTAAAAGCCCAGGGCCTGCTTAGCCATAGCTGATTGATAGGAGTTTCTCGGAGACTGATTATGTTCTGCGTAAGGTATTGTTGAGGCTGAGACTCCCATTATTGCTGGAGGCCATATCTCTGCATGTGTTGTTTCTTGTGTTACCTCCTCTGGGTTTGTTACGATCAATGCATTCTCCTCTTCTTCAGCGTCTAGAAGCTCTACTACACCCTCTCTCAACAGCATTTCAAACGCTTCTCCATGCTTAAGCCTCTCTATATGCTCTTTTGATATCTTGAGCTTTCCTTGCTCTACTACAAAGAGTGGGCGAAGGATTCTACCAGCATCACAATTGACATAAACTTCATTTATGTACTGAGTCCTGTAGTGAGCAACGTTAACTTCGTAGTGTATTTTACCGGCTCTTCTTAAACTTCTCAACTCTTTGACAAAATTTTCTCCATCCGGGTGGTACCCTATGAGCGTTCCATTTAGAAAAACTTTACTCCACTTTGATACTGTCACATAATCCAGCTCACCATTCTTAAGCTTGCTGTAAACATCTTCTAATGGCACTAGGCCTAACGAATACAAAGTATTTAAAACTTCTTCCTCGGGCACACCAACAGAGATTGTTGCCATGAGTGCCAAGTTTTTGACAAGCCCACAGTTAGGGCCTTCAGGTGTTTCAAATGGGCAAAGCCTTCCAAATTGCGTTCCGTGAAGATCCCTTGCCTCAAAGTGTGGTTGACTTCTGCTTAAGGGGGATACGACTCTCCTCATGTGGCTTAAAGAGGAAAGCCAGTTGGTTCTGTCAAGTATTTGGCTAACTCCTGTTCTGCCGCCAATCCATGTACCTGTAGCCATGGCATGCCTTATTCTCTCTGTTATAATATCACTTCTAGCGTAAAGAGCTATGTTTATTCTCCGCTCCTTAATCTTTGCCCTCTCTATTTGATACCTTAAGTCCCTTAGAAATGTTTTGAAAGCTACTCTGAATAGTAAGGCAAGCATATCTCCGGCAAGCTTTATTCTCTTGTTGGCGTAATGGTCTTTATCATCAGCAGGCCTTCTGCCTAAAACAAACTCTATGAGTTTGCAAGCCATTTGACCTAGGAATAATGCTTTCTTTAATCTATCCTCTGGCTTTGTGCCTAAATGGGGAAGGAAGTAGTTATCTAGTATGTACTTTGCTCTCTCAATCCTACTCTCCCTAGCTTGTCCTATAGCTACCCTAGACCCTATGTAATCAAGAGCATCTTCAACTGTTGCTATATCACTTGCTTGTACAAATGATGCAAAAAGCTCTGCTTGAATTTCAGGGTCTGGAGAAACAGCAAGCGCTATATCCCTATCTGATTCCAGGCCTAGTGCACGCATCATAATTATTAGTGGTATTTTTCCTGGAACAGATGGAAATGATACGTGAAAAGTGCCATCCTTATGCCTATCTAGGATTACAGGTACTCTAAAGCCTGTTGTTGAAGAGACTGCCTTTGCTGTGTGTGTTATATTAAGCCCTTCTTGACCATAATCAACTAGAACCCTGTTGGGGGCTAGGTCTTCCTGTGCTACGATAATGCGTTCTGTGCCATCGATTATAAAGTAACCTCCGGGGTCCTTTGGATCCTCTCCTATTTTTACAAGTTCCTCTTCACTCATCTTTGAAAGAGGGTCTATAGAGGATTTCAACATTACAGGAATTTCTCCTACGAAAACCTCTACAGGACTACCTGCAACATTGTTTTCTATAGGCACCATAGTTATGTATAGAGGAACTGCATATGTTAAATCTCTATGCCTACACTCCATAGGTGTTATATTTCTATTTACACTCCCATCAACCTCTCTTACCTGCGGCTCGCCAAGTCTAAATCCCCTTATAATCAGCTTAAACCCTGGAATAGAGGTTTCTATAACTGGTTCCTCCAATATTATCTCTTTCAGTATTCTATTAACAAATGCATCAAATGACTCTATGTGATGTCTTGCAATACCTTTCTCCTTTATAAACGCCTCTATAACAGCCCATCTGTCATCAGGACTCAGAACTTTAGATACTGGGTGAGCTTGTGGTATTGGTCCTGTTGATGAAGAAATGCTTTCGCCACCGGCTATAGCTATACTACTCATATGGCCCTACCCCGGCACCACATACCTATAAACTACTACCTCACCTCCTGTTGGGCTCTTCCTAACAATTCTAACTATATCCCCAGGCTTAGCACCAATAGCTCTTGCAACAGGATCACTAGCACGCAGCCAAGGAAGCTGCTCAGGCTTAATACCATACTCCTTCAAAACTCTAGCCCCTTCTTCAACACTCAAAACCTCATGTCTAGGCACTAACTCATGCTCTAACACTTTACTTAACAGATCAAGTAAAACCCTCTTTTTACTACTTGGCATTAAAACACACCGGGGAAAGCACCATAACAAAAAATATTACGTTATAGCGTAAAGTTACACTTTAGATAGCGTGCTTATAAGCTCAACTCAAACAATACCTAAATAAAATGACCTCAACTACACATTTCTAGCTACATAAAGCTCTCACTCAAAAACATACTAAAACAAATCATACCGCAAAACTTAAAATATGCTTACCTAACTTAAA
>JAJHQM010000042.1 GCA_020833345.1 Ignisphaera sp. | reverse complement strand
CTCATAGATGAGAAAAGCATTAGCCCAAGCCTTATCAACAAGTGGAGAGAGTGGCTAGAGAAAGCAGTTGAGGATCCAGACGCACTTTGGTCTCCTGATGCTCCTCAAGACCTCATAAATGAGCTCATAGCTAGAAACCTCATAGTCTACTTCCTTAGGGATAGAAACCCAGAGCTGTGGATAGACGTGCCGCCTCCAGATAAAGACCCTGAAATAGGCATTGGAAGGTACGTTGCTTGGCAAACACCATTGCACAGAGAAGCTGTTAAAAAAGCTATCAAAAGGTACAGGTCTTAAGGTTTTAAGCTTCAAAATGTTGAAGTATTACTGAGGTAGTAGAGAAAGTAAATATAAGTTTTAGAAGAATAGCATTGTAAAATTTATTGAGTTAGGTCTGTGTTGTAGGATTCTTCTATGCAGTAGTAGCTTAGGGCTTGTTCTACGAAGATGTTTGTGAGGTATTCTTCTCTTAGTGTTGTTTGGGGTCCGTGGCCTGGGAGTACTTTTGTGTCTAGGGGGTAGAGCTTGTATATTTTGCATATGCTTTTGAATAGCTCTTCTTCTGATCCTCCTGGGTAGTGTGTTGCTCCTACAGAGCCTGCGAAGAGTGTGTCTCCTGTGAGTAGTGTTGCTGTGGTGGGTATGTAGAGTGTGATGGAGCCTGGTGTGTGTCCTGGGGTGTGTGCTATGCTTAGTTCTATTGAGCCGAATTTGTGCACACCCTCACTCTCTATAACAATGTCGGGCTCAGGCTTCTTATAGCTAACACCGAGGAACCTGGCAAATATGTGGTTAGAGTTGAGAATGATGAGGTCGGCCTTGTGAATAGCAAACTTTGCTCCAAACACATCTCTGTAGTGATCAACACAAGAAATGTGGTCTATATGCCCATGAGTAGCCAAAATGTGCCTAAGCCTAAGCCCCTCCTCATCAACCCAGTTAACAAGCTCATCACTACAATCGCCAGGGTCTATAAGCACAGCCTCACGCCTACGCACATCATAAACAACATAAGTATTTGTTGCAAAAGAGCCCAGCACAAACACCCTAACCCTATACATTCACACCACCAGCACAAGCCTTACGCCACAGATATAGCAACAGGCACTGCTAATACTAATACTTATAGCTTTCGCTAAATACAAATTTTTATGCACATGCCCAACACCAGCAGTTGCCTGCCAACCTCCACCTAATGCCTTTTTATTTTATTTCCTGAAAAGAATTAAAAGTGGTCAGTAGCATAGCCTAGTTAATTGATGTATTGGCGTGGTGGTGCCATGAGTTATAGGGGCTCGCGCTATGCTTACGAAAGTTCTAGAGGTCTTCGCACGGCACTCATGTTTTTAGGAGTACTAGTTGTCCTAATTTTATTATCACTGGTATCTGGAGGATTTGTTGTATACTTTAATCATGTTGCAATAGCCTTTGCATCCAAGCCTATTCTAGTTCTTGTTTTGGAAATGCTTATGATAGTTATTGCTGGTGCTCCTATTGCTTTTCTGTTGATTAGAGCTCGCCCAGGGTTTTTACCTGGGCTCTTCTTAACGCTATTCATAGTATTTGCAATTTACGCTCTAGCTAACACTATTGCCTTAGTGCTATACCTCTTTATAGCAGTTGTAATTGTTATTGCTATTGGTATTAGCATTACCAGGAGGGGTATGTGGGTGCCTAGAGCTACTGTAAAAATGGTAAAGCTGTGTATTCTTTTAGCACCACTCCTTATCACATACGTGCTCCTAGTTCTCTACACACCAATTGCTTCAAGTCAACACATAGACTTCATTGAGGTTAGCAGCCCTGTTGAAGTAAACGCCTTGAAGCGCTTCATCCCACTGATGACTGCCTACGCCTATGCTGTTGACAGGCTCCAGATACCTACTCACAGGGTATATGCTGATGACAGCTACGTCTACTTTGCTAATGGCAAAAGCGTGTATAACTGGATTATAGAGCCTCAGGGCTTTTGGAATGAAGTTACAAAGCCCCCTAAGGGCTTCATATTTGTCTATGGAGACGTGTTTCCGCCACAGGTAGAGATTATTCAAAGGGATATAGCGTGGGGTTTGCACAACGCTAGATTCTATGGGCTTTTCTTTGACACTCTCTACAGGCAGATAGTGCTTCGTGTAGGGATTCAGTACAAGCCGCTTCTAGAGAACAATATTGAGGTTGTTTACAATGGGGAGCTCTTAATACTTGTGCCTGTTCAGGGGTGGAGAAGAGGCTTGCTTTACAGTGTACCTGTACTCCACGGCTATGCAGTTGTTCATGAGAATAGCTCAATAGAGTTTGTTCGTGCTGAAGACGCGCTGAGAGACCCGAGGTTTAGGAGCATACCTGTTGTTCCAGAGGTTATTGCTAGGCAGTGGGCTGAGCTTAGGAGGTATCACGTTGGCTTTGTAGATTTCTACTTTTACCGCAACACCTACGCTATTAGGGATGTTGGGACAAATCCCCAGCCCTACCTCTCTGTAGACAGGGATAGGATGTGGTGGGTATTTGTAGCAGAGCCCCCTGGAGAAGCGTACAGCGCTAAGTACATTATGTATGTAGACCCGCTAAGCCTAGAGCCAGCCATCTATATCTACACACTCCCCACTCCAATGATTGGCATAAGCAAAGTTGAGAGCTACATCAAACAGCACTTCCCAATGTATGACTGGAGCCAGTTTACAGTAGAAGAACCAACACCACTTCTAATTAACAACACGTTGTATTGGAAAGTATCTGTAGTGACAAGAGATTACAGGGGGCTTGTGCTCGTAGCCTTAGTAAACGCAAAAACAGGTACTGTGACCTCTATTGATGTGACAAAGTGGGGCTTTCAAGTCAAAGGAGTTTTAACAGCGGACACCCTGCTTACCTTAGTTACAAAGCAAGTTCCAGCTGAAGAAGTAAGTGAATCTATAGAGGCCAGAATTAAACACTTGGAGCAGTTAATACAGCAGTTAAGAGATGTGCTAAATCAGCTTGAGAAAGAGCTCAGCGAGTTGAAGAAGCAGCTAGGTCAGCAACAATAGCACATTTTCAAAGACAAGGACTGCAGCTCGGGTCTAATCTTCTTCACAAGTGGTTCTACAGCATCACTGTTTAGGCACATTCACAGAGTCTCAGCATCAAATTTAACGCCAACTCTTTTTGCAATGCTCTTAAGCTCTTCAACTATGCTGAGGTGTAGGGGTATGCCTATTCTAAGCCTTGTTTGCATAGTGAGCCACGACCTCTCTCCAGGAATCCATATGTTTTTAGTCCACGGGGCTTTTCTCAAAGCCTTTATCTCACTAACCATTTGCTCTAGCCTTTCGTAAAACTCTTCTAGTTTCATAAACTTTGCTATATCAATAGCTATTAGCGTGTGCCCAACATTAGCATTCTTTACTGTTGTGTACTTCACGTGGTACCCCCAGGACGCTCCTGATAGAACTCCACAGAAAACATCAATTACTAGTGCTAGGCCAGAGCCCTTGTGACCACCAAGCTCCTCTGTGTGCCCCCCTAGAGGTAGTAGTGCTGCTAACCCCTTTGTAAAAGCATCGTAAATCTTTTTAGCGTCTCCCCGCATAACCTCTCCATCTATGCCTATGACCCAGCCCGCAGGAATTTCCCTTCCAGTCTTGCTGTAGAGCTCAAGCCTTCCAATAGGTGCTACTGAAAGCGCTCCGTCGAAGAGTAGAGGCGGTGGCTGTTTTCGTGGAGCTGCAAAAGCTATGGCGTTAGTACCTAAATACTTTTCAACGCTACCTATGTAGGCTACTAATGGTGTTGTATTTGTCATCGTCACTCCAATCATGCTGTTTTCCACAGCCTTGAGAGCGTAGTAACCTGCAATGCCAAAGTGGTGACTGCGCCTCACTAAGACAATGCCTATACCAAACTGCCTAGCCTTCTCCACAGCCTTCATCATAGCCTTGTATGCCGCTACCTGCCCAAGCCCATTATCAGCATCTAAAACCCCTACAGCATAGCTATCTACAACAAACCTCATCTCAGGATTGACATTTATAGCACCACTCTCAATACCACCAACATACCTGCCAAGCCTCTGCACCCCATGACTGGAAATCCCCATGAGATCAGCAGTAACCATAACATCTGCAGCAACACTTGCATCCTCCTCTCTAACACCCAAAGCCTTGAAAACCTCGCAAGCAAACCTCTTCAAACTATTGGCAGATACCCTAATAAACGGTGATATGGGCTCCTCCTTCTCAAAGAACTCCACACAAATCACCAAAGCACAGTACTAAAGGCAACAGCTTTAAACACGCAATAAAATAGGCTAGTGAAGTGAAAAATAAAAAATTTGTGAATTGTTGTCAATGTGATCTAGAGGTATTTGTACTTCTTGTTATGAAATTGAAAACTTCTTTATTTTTTCACTACTTATTGAATAGCCTGTGCCAGGCTCATCCCCTATCTCTACATAGCCATCGACAATTTTTGGCGGCTCTTTATCACACACTGCAAACATTACTTCTTCCCAGAACCATGATGGGTCTAGAGGGGTCTCTATGTATGGTGAGAGGTGCTCTGGTAGTGATGCTGTTATGTGTAGGTTTATTAGCCAGCCTAGTCCAGGGTTCCACGCGTGGGCTAGGTATTTGAGGCCTTTAAGTGCTGTGTAGTTTGCTATTGTAAGGGCTTCGTAAACACCGTTATCAAGTGTTGCATCGTACTGAACTATGTCGTACATGCCAACATCTATTCTCCTCAGCACGTTTGATAAGCCGTACTCAGCTTCGCCACCAGCTATAGCTACTCTAGATTTTGATCTGAGCCACACATAGCCTTCTACATCTTCTCTATAGAGAGGCTCTTCTAGCCACAGAACCTCAAGCTGGTAAAGCTCTTCTGCAACCCTTAATGCTGTCCACCTATCCCAAAACGGTGGAAACACTGCTAGAGCTTGATTAGCATCAACAGCAAACCTCACTGAACTGCCGTAAATCTTCTTCAGCTCCTTAAGCACCTTTACATCCTCCATAGGGTCTGGCCTGTGAAACCTCACCTTAACAATGTCAATTCCCTGCTTAAGGTACCAGTCAATATGCCTCTTCGCCATGTCTACATCAACTAGCCTGCCCATGCTGGCATAGACCTTCACCCTCTTCCTACACCCCCCGAGCAGCTTGCACAAAGGCTTTCCCTCTCTTCTCGCCATCAAGTCCCATACCGCTGCCTCTAGAAACCCTATTCTCATGTAGTGATGCGTGCATATGCTTGCAATTCTGTGCAAATCCCTGGGCTCGAACTCCACACTTGTCAAAGCCCACTTAACAATACCCTCTATAAACATCTTGTACTTCATCAAGAGCTCTTTAGATGACACACCATCGTATAGCGCAGAGTAGCCAGCATTACCCTCCTCGTCCCTAACCTCAACCACAACAAAATCAAAAGCTGTTATTGGGATTATCTGCCAAGTCCAGTGAATAGCCTCTTTAAGGGGTACTGAAACAATGTGAACCTTAACATCCTTTAGGCGCATTATTTCACTCTCTTCAGTATTTTACTCAAATACTACTACCTGCCTGCCCAGCACCTGGCCCTTCTCTAACGCTTCTAAAGCTGCTGTAGCTTCCTCGAGCTTCAGCCTCCTTGTGACAACAGACTTGTAGTCAATCTTACCCTTCTTAGCAAGTGACACAACTTCATACTGCTCTGGAAGAGTTCCTACAAAAGAGCCCATTATTGTCTGCTCTCTGTATGTGAGAAGCGGTAGCCTCATTATCGTAGTCTCCATACCCATTAACCCAACTAAGATGTAAACACCTCGTTTTGAAAGAGTGAGGAAGTATGTTGGCAGGGCCTTGGGCCCCACGAAATCCAGGACCACCTTAGCCCCCTTCCCCTTGGTAATTATCATCACCTGGACAAACGGGTCTTCCCTACTAGCATTAATAACTTCATCCAGCTTAGCTATCTTTGATACAAACTCTATAGCCTCATCTCTAGTATCAACACCAATAATGTTTACATATGGTGCAAGAATTCTTAGCCACTGCACAGCATAGGCCCCCAGACCACCAAGGCCAGCAACAACAACATAGTCATCCACATCGAGAACATTCCTAGCCTTTTTAACAGCTCTAAACGTTGTAAGCCCAGCACAAGCCAGTGGAGCTGCCGCTACGAGGTCATCAATACCCTCCATATCTACCAGAAACTTGTAGTGAGGCACTAGAAAGTACTCCCTTAAGCCACCTTCATCAGTTAAGCTCGGCTGCCACGGCTTTTCAGTTATATTTGAGTAGCCCCTCAACACCCACTCATCCTCTTCAGTCCAGCCCCAGGCAAACACCAAGACCTTTTGCCCAATTCCAATAGTGTCAGGAACTCTCTCACCACGATCAACAACAACACCTGTTATTTCATGAGAGAGAACCCAGGGCAGCCTCGGAGGCATGTTAACTTCAGTAAACTCTCCTTTCCACACATGCACATCCGAATGACAAATACCAGCACCAACAACCTTTATGAGCACCTGTTCACCTACAGGCTTTGGTGTAGGAACACTTTCTATACTTAATGGAGCGCCAAACTCATGCATGTATGCTACTCTATGAACAGGAGGTATGCGAGTCATACAGCCCCCCATACAGTTTAATGCATTACACATATATTAACTTTTTGAAACATTTTTGTGAATAAGAGCAATACAAAGTCACTGCAAGTTCTCTAACTCATTTAAAGAGCTTGAGGCGCTCCTCCTCAACCTAGTTCACAAACTGTGCTCTGACCACAACACATTTTGAACATTAGAGAAGAGAGTAAAAATAAGAATAAGAAAAAGTGTTTTGGGTGTTTTACATTTCTAGTGTTAGGCATTCTTCAAGAGGCTTTATACCTGACATGCACTTGGCCAGCTCTTTGCGCTTGTTGAAGTTGTATGATCTGAATATTGTTAGTCTTTGTGCTTCTGGAGAGCCACCACCGTGGCAGCTGACAACCATGAGCCACCCCGCAAAGCCGTGTGCTGTTAGGTCTTCTGCAAGCTTAAACGCCCTTACTCTGTACTCTGCTGAGACATCCACTTTGCCTTTGAGGTACTTCTCTAGATATGGCCTGAGCTTGGGGTGGTTAAAGTCTTTTTCTGAAGGTGTTGTCACTACAAGTCCTCCCCCTATGTCGTGAATACGCTGAAATTCTTCGTAAATTTTTGTAGCCACAGTGTGCTTTACTATGTTAGAATAGAGCACGTCTGGAACATATGTTCCCGGCCCCATGGGCTTGCCCTGCGCAGCTGCAGCAACACCACATGCATACACAGTTTCGCTTGTCATCACCATATCTGTAAGCTTTCTCTGAATGTGATCAGCATGCTCAACATTATTGTACTCAGCAAGTAAAGCTGCAGTACCTATAATCAAATCGCACATCCCTGGCTTGCACCCAGCATAGCTAAACCTGTGATAAGTAGCAAAGATCTCAACAAGCATTCCTGTAAACTCCCACTCACCACACATAAACACCCTATCCCAAGGAACAAACACGTCATCAAAAATAACAAATGCCTCACTAGCCCCCCACTTGCTTCTAAATGGAGCATCCATCTTCCCCACCTCGCGAGGAGCAGTAGTTCTGCCCACCATTATCACTCCAGGGGTGTCCACAGGTATTGCAAAGGCTACTGCATAGTCCTTGTCCTTTTCCCTCATAGCCCTAGTAGGCATAACAATAATCTCATTAGAGACCATAACTCCTGATATATGTGCCTTCGCCCCTCTTACTACTATTCCGTTTTCTCTTTTTTCTACTATGTGTACGTACATGTCTTTATCTTGCTGGTCTGCTGGTCTTAGGGATCTATCACCCTTAACATCAGTCATTGCGCATGCCAATGCCAAATCCTCTTTCTGAACATACTTCAAATAATTAACAAAATTCTCATAATAACCAGTCTTATACTTCCTATCAATCTCATAAGCAACTATAGAGAGTGTGTTAAGAGCATCCCAACCTACACAACGCGCTACACAACCAGCAAATCGTGTAAGAGCTCTAGTTAGCTGAAGTTTTTTCAGCAAATCATCATTACTCTGGTGAATATGATTAAACCTACTAATAACCTCACTAGTTAAATGAGATTTAGCAGTTGCCAACTCACGATACTTAGGGTGGTGAGCAAATTCATATGTTAACCCCACTGACTCTATCACGGGTCTAAGTGCTGGATGTTTTGTGCGATCCTCAACCTGCTCACCATATATGTAAATAGCGGGCTTCTGCCTCCTTAAACTATCAATATATTCGAATTTTGTTTTAAGACCCATATAACACAACCTCTCCTTAAAGCCGAGAACATAAAGCAGATTAATAAGAGTTACCTTATCGTGTAATGCACTGCTTAATGTTTTTGGCTACGTAGCGTCTATAGAAAGGAGCTCTAGTTAGGAGGGGGTTTAGTTTTGCAAAAAAGTTAAAAATGTGTAGAGGTTTTGAGGCTCAACTTCCTTTTATAGTTAGTTGAGCTATTGCTGATGGCTCTACTCCCAGCTCTATTGTGTAGTACTTCTTTGTAACCCAGTAGTTCTTGTAGTGATTCTGGTAGTACGGGCTATACGGATTTCCGTGGTTTCCTCCAGGCAATGCTACGAGTAGTTTCTTTGTTGCTAAGTCTGATATTAGTCTTACACTAGCTCCACTTCTAACAGGAGCTCCCATTGCCCCGAGCTCTGCTGGGCTTGCTGGGTTTACGCTGTAGGGCCCTCCTCCTGCTTCAAAGCTTTCATAGCTATAGGCTTTGAGTACTTGGTGTTGTGGGTTGTAGTAGTGTATTTTTCCG
>JAJHQM010000007.1 GCA_020833345.1 Ignisphaera sp. | reverse complement strand
ATAAACAACCACTCTCGGGTGAACGGCGTATGGAGGCTCTCTGTATTTATTTAAATTACTTAAATTTTTTCTTCTCAATTTTTATGACTTCTATGGATGTGTTAGTTAAGTAGAGAATAGAATTCAAAAAAGCTCGCAAATGACTTAAGGTATCAGCCTCTATGCAAATTTTAATTGTACACCCATTTAAATCAATGTTTGTTACAATCTTTCCAACATTTGCAGGGTTTACAACTTCAGCAAAAATACTATTATAGATTGTCTCAGCAATATTGCATTCTTCACTACTAAAGGTTAACGTAATGCAGGCTTTATTACTTATGCTCTCTTTAACATTCATAACTTTACCTGGGGCTAGAGTTTAGTAGAATAAAACTATAAGTACTGCTGAAGTACATCACTACGTGTGCTGCACTTATTATTACAAATATTTAATGTTAAGTAGCTCTCTTTGTTGGAACATTTGGCGAACACTATTTTAAAGAATATTTTTCTATCCTTAGCATCATGATCTTTTTTCGGCTTAGCCATGTCTATGTTCATGCAAATGCTTTCAGCCCTCTTTTTTAAATCCTCATCCTTATTAGTTATTGTAACATTAAACATCTTTATAATGCAATCCAGTGTTTGTAGTATATGATCTATATATGCTTTGTTTGTTTTTTCAATACTAAGTATAGCTGGTGCCAAATTTAAAAGGACTTGCTTAACACTAGTTATTTTACTATAGTTGCTTGTTACAGAATATCCACACAATTTTATTGTACATTCTTTAACTAATTCACCAGGAGGTTTTACAATATAGAGATCTAAATAACCTGGATTACCCTTCCTGTTTCTGATGATTACAAGCTTATCGTAATTCATATCAAGTAATTGAAGAACTAAGAGCTTAAATGTTAGCTTACCTCTATTTATTTTTGTAAAGCCTGGTATGAGCTTTGCTAGTACCTTAGCTAGCCGGCGGGTATTTCTTGAAGGGCGATGCGATGTTGTAAGCAGTGTTTTACTTTGAATAAAGCCCCCCTAATTAATATAAAATCAACTCATATTAATAATTGTATTGCGCGCTTTATAACTTTTGATATACGCTCACAAAAGCAAGAGAATATGTTAGAAATTTTCTGTTAATGGGAATACTACACAAATTTCTATACAAACTCACTTTTCTATAGTCCAGGGTGTATATGCAGCACCTGCCCACTTAACTCTACATTTTGGGCATTGCCAAATTCCAAAAGCTACTCTCTTAAATTTTGTAATGCTTCCGCAATATGGGCACTGATATTCAGCATACCTTTTCTCCATAACCTCCTTCCACTTCTTTCTTAAACTAACCCCATACCTGGCTCCAAATCTTCCCGCAATACCAACAACTTTAGTTTTACTCATTTAATAATCCCTCATTTAAGCTTTTAATTGTTCTAGATTAAAAACGTTTTTGACACACTATAAAGCAAATTTCTTCACAAGTTCAATCAATTCCTTGCCTTTATTTAAACTTATCTCAATTGCTTGTTCAATTTCCTTTTCCAGAAAGAAACCTAAACCCCTCTTCTGCATACCAACTATGTTTCCTTCCTCACTAACAGATATTGATAAGCTTGCAGAAGCTATAGCCTCCTCTTCAGCTGTTGGATCTACAAGCAGTACATCACCTATTTTATACACCGTTACAGTAGCTATATACCTGTTAATTGGTAAAGATGTTATACGCTTACTTTTGTCAACCTTGACGTTACCTGTTACAGGATCTACTTCAAAATACGGTATTTTCAGTTGTGCCAATGCTAACATTGAGCCTATCATTGAAGCATCCAGCAAATTTCCATCATGATCTAGTACGTATATATCTAGCCAAATTATCCAAACCTTTTTTCCAGGAATTATTACCAACTTGTTTAATGCTATAGCCTTAGATTCCCTAAGTGATCTATCTATGACTCTTGCAAGCTCAATTGCATTTTCATCTGGAGGACCAGGTTCAAAACTAGGTGAAGCTGCAGGAATGTATTCCGCATTAACTATCAGTACTCCCTCTTCAGGGTTGTCAGGAAATGGCTGACCTACATCAATTTTGATTCCAACTAATACTTGTGTATGTCCTAGCTTTACAAGTACTGATGAGTCAGCATTAGGAGCAACGTTCTTATTTACCTCAATGGACCTATAATTTAATAATGGTCTCTTATCAATATGAAAGCCTTTGGATACTACATTAAGTATTGAATCAAGCTTTATTTTTGGAATTACAGGAATTTCTGGTGTTAAAGACATGTTATTCTAACCTCACTCCTCTATTTCTACATACTTTTTCCTCAAAGCCTCTTTCTGAAGTTGGTAAATTTTATCAATGCCTTCTAAAGCTAGTGCAAGAGCCTTTTTAAATTCGTCTGGTGTTAAAACGCCATTGAGTTGAATCATTGTTATTCTCTTTAGCGAAGGCATTGCAGCTATAGGCATATCTGCTTCACCATACATGTCCTCAATTTCATTAAGGTCTAGTACTATGACTCCATCAACTTTTCCCACAGCTACAGCTGTTACTAGGTCTAGCATTGGTATTCCAGCATCTGCTAATGCAACTGACGCAGCTGTTATTCCCGCTGTTCGAGTCCCTCCATCAGCATTTATAACTTCAACAAATATGTCTATTGCAGCCCTAGGGAATTGCATGCTTAAAACTGCAGGCTCTAAAGCTTCTCTAATGACCTTTGAGAGCTCTATTTCACGCCTTGTTGGTGCAGGGCTTTTTCTCTCACCTAAAGTTGAGAATGAGAGCATTCTGTACCTGCATCTTATTATAGCTCTGTCAACCTGTTCTTGGTGTCTTGGTACGACTTCTCGAGGTCCATAAACAGCTGCCAGTACCTTTGTACCGCCTATTTCCACTAAAGCTGAGCCATCAGCATTTTTTAGTACACCAACTTCTATTTTTATCTGCCTTAAGTCCTGTGGGCCTCTACCATCAATTCTCTTGCCATTAACAATTAGCTGCGGCTTACTCAGTTTCATACCTTATCAACCCCCTCTTAACTTTTTCATTTATAATAAACTCCTTTATTCTCTCAGTCAGGCCAACAGTATGAGCCTCCTCCTCTATCTTCTTTATCGCTAGTATGGCTATATATTCAATATCACTGTTTGGACACTTAAGGAGAATTCTACCATTTATACCTACTACAAAATCACACTTTGTTTGCTCTATAAGCATGTTAATCATAGACCTCTTTTTGCCAATAACCCTACCAACTTTACTTGGCTCAATTTCAACAAGAGATCCTTCAATAACTTTACCTAGACCCTTGTCTTGTACTGTTAGAGTAGGTAATCTTGATCTATCAAACTGTGTTACTTTTGCTATTACAACATCGCCTATGTCAAGGTATTTACGGATGTTTTCGAGGGCGGGATTAAATGATTTTCCTAAATAATCTGAAGCGTTCAATATTGCTGGATAAGGGGATTTTATATCAACAAGCCAGTATGATAGTGTAGCATCTGTTACAATACCAATAACTATATCGCCTTCCTTAGGAATATAACGCCCCTTTAAACTTACAACCCTTATTTTCTTCTTTTCCCCCTCTTCATAATCTTGTATGGATATTGTTGTGACAATGTATGTATTGTCGCTAAGCTTATACAAATTTGCTCCTTCAACACTGGCATTCTTATCTACAACTATGATATCTCCAGGTACCACAATTGTTCTCTTCATTAAAACAGATTCAGACAATACTTAGCACCTTAACTGTTGCTGTGCCCTTTGTAAGCTCATTAACCTTATTTATTAGCTCACTTTGCATACCAGCAGGCAATTCAAGCTCCAGTAATAAAGCACCATTGGCAAGCCACATACTTTTCTTAACCTCTCCTAACTTCAT
Organism: Ignisphaera sp.; assembly: GCA_020833345.1. Classification (GTDB taxonomy): domain Archaea; phylum Thermoproteota; class Thermoprotei_A; order Sulfolobales; family Ignisphaeraceae; genus Ignisphaera. The sequence continues at coordinate 34,282 of JAJHQM010000007.1, read as the reverse complement.
TAACTGTCCCGAAGCTTTTGCCGCATATTCAGGAGGCACAATTATCTCTATCAAAGCCTTGGCTATTCTAATTGGAATTACCTTAGATATAGCTTTAACAATTTCTGGTATTTGTTCTTCAATTGATTTATATAAGTCTACACTTACCCTAGCCTCCTCCATGGCTTTTTCAATTCTTGCTGGAGGAATAGGTGTTTTAGTCTTTGGATCAATAGCTGATTTAGCAATAGTATATATGATTTGTCTCCTTTTCATCTCTAACAACTCTCTTCTTTGTTCTGTAGTTAGCTGCAATTCTCCATTCTTTATAATTTCAGTAGCAATCTTATGAATATCTTCAGTTCCAAAAACTTCTAGCAGTTCTGAAGGTGATGCCTTTAAACCTTTTTTAGCATCTTTATAAACATAATCTCCTACTACTACCTCATCTAAACTTACTTTCTCCCCTTCTCTGAAGCGGTATGCTTTATAGGGATCTACGAGAATTTCAAACCTTTTACCTTTTACAACAAGTCTTGCAACAACATACTCCTTTTTACTCACGAAGTAACACCTGCTTTATCTAAGAACTTCTGAACTTCTTCTACCGACAACTTTCTAAAGGTCTTTGCAGAAACATCTGCAAATCCTATTTCAACTCTTTCAACCTTAAGCGGTTCTTCAAGTGACGCTCTTAAAGCTCTTAGACCCAGGATTATCAGCTCTTCAATATTCATTTTAGGGTTATAGTGCTTCTCAAGGTAGCTTGAAACAGTTTGCTCTCCAGCTCCTGCTGCAACACCATAGTACTTGAAGTATAGGCCACTAGGCTCAGTCTTTATGAGCTCAACACCTTTTTTATCAATTCCACCAAATATTATGGAAACACCAAATGGTCTCACTCCTCCTTGCTGCGTATATGCTTGCTTAATATCGCATATAGTTCTCGCAAGCAATTCAACATCTATTGCTTCATCAAATGTTAATCTATGTCTCACCGCTATAAGCCTAGCATAGTCTATTAGTACTCTTCCATCATGACCTAGCCCTGAGAAAGTAGCCCCTATATGAGTATCTACTATAAATACCTTCTCAAGATCTAATACGTTATGTAACGGTGCAACCTTTCTTCTTTCTGCTATTAGCACTATGCCGTACTCTGACTTTAGCCCTATCGATGTCCAGCCACGCCTAACAGCCTCTGCAGCATACTCAACCTGGTAAAGTTTGCCATCAGGTGAAAATATTGTCAAAGCCCTATCGTATCCCATAGCTGCAGGCATAAATGACATAGTTTACACCATTACATCTATAGAAACTCTACACAAAAGTTTAAAAATTAATTTTCTGTAGTGACTTATAATACATGGCTCTACATCTTGAGTGTCTTGGGAGGGCTTTTTCAGGCTCTTTCACTACTCAATGATATGCTGATTAAAGGCAAGTTTTCAAAACTTATGGACTTTTGACAACGCAAATTCTGACTAACTACATAAAATCTATATGAAACTTGAACTTGAAACAGTAGTCAAAGACTGATGTGAAACAGGGTATTTATGATGCCCCGTATTGCCCAAGCACCTCCAAAGACGCTCAAAGTATATGTAGTTTCAAGAGATTGTGAGAGGAGCAGGAATGAGGCACTGATCATAAAAGCCATGCGAACCTACATAAGAGCTAAACTCCTCCTCATAGCTCCTTGTAGTAGTTTAAAATTTGTATTATATTACGTTAAATGTTTGTAGCCTCATCTATACCATGCCTTGCACCATCTTATTAGCAATGCATGAGAGTATGACTTGAGTTTAAATAGTGAGGAACCCATACATTTATTATTATGTAACCTGAAATTATTTAAGTGCGTTTAAATAAATACGCTTTGGGGGTTAAAATGGCTGAAACAGTACCTCCAGAATTACAACAGCAAGTAATAAAGTATCAACAATTACAGGCACAACTAAATCAAGTGTTAGCTGAAAAAGGTGTGATTGAGCAAGAGCTTAGGGAAATTAACAGAGCTCTTGATGTATTAAAGAATGTGGCAGACAATGTTGAAATGTATAAAAGTGCAGGTCACTTGCTGGTAAGAGTAAGTAAAAGTGATGCGGAGAAAGAGCTTAACGAGCGGAAAGAGTTATTAGAGCTCCGTTTAAAGACTTTGTCACGACAAGAAGCACTAATAAGACAGCAGTTAAGTGAAATTCAAGCTAAGCTAACACAATACGCTTCCTCATTATACAAAAAGTCAACACAGTAAAGGTATTGCAAAGCCTTAAGCACTATTACACCATTTTGATTTGCCGTGAAGAGCCATAAGAAACTGAATATCAATTTAAACAAGATACAGCTTGAAGATCTGGCTCAACTTACTCACATAATTGAAGAGGAGATAGTAAAGTACTTAAATGAAGTTCTAGCGTTAAGGCTTACAGACTGCAATATAACGATAGGAGCTGAGGTAAAGGAAGAAGAGCTTGTAGTATCAATTGATGTAGAAGTAAAGGCATATTTTTCAAATAGCGTGAATTTAGAAGCTGTAGTAGATAGTGCCTTAAGGAGGGCGTTTGATGCTGTCGAACGCTTCCTTACAAGGTATAGAACTAGCAATAAACATGATACAACTAGCTCAAAGAATAATAATTACAACCCATGTTAATGCAGACCCCGATGCAATTTCGTCTGCTTGCGTGATGACTGAAGTGGCAAAGAGCTTAAATAGACATGCTAAGACAAGGATCCTGCTACCAGAAGGTGTGAGTCAGGAGAGTAAAGGAATATATGAAATATGCAAAGAGCTTGGCACACACATCACCGTAGTCAAGAAATATTCTGACTTAGAGGAATTGGAACAGAAATTGAATGATCTATGTATAGTTGTGGATGTAGCATCATCTGAACAGTTAAGGCTGATTAGGGATTACATTAAACAAAGCTGTGAACACATTTTGATTTTAGATCACCATCAGTATCAAGACCTTAAAGAGCTATATACAGGGTCAAGAGCTGTCTACATAGGTAATGAAACTCATTACAGCTCCACATCAGAAATAGTGTTTTTGATTTTAGAAAAGGTTCTAAATAGAATAAGTCCAGAAAATTCAAAGAAACTTGTCACAATACTTCTTGCGGGGGTGTTGTCAGATACAAAGAGATTTCAAAGAATAGCTGCGAATACCTTCCATATAGTAGCTAAAATGATTGATCTTGGAGCTGATTACCAAACAGCATTGAGGATTATAGCTGTGGAAAAATTACCTTCGAATAGAATTGCTAAGATAAAGTGCATTTTAAGGCACAGGGGGTTTAAGGTAAGAATCAAGGGTAAGGATGTCTACATAGCTGTATCAAATGTTGGCGCATTTGAGTCTGATTGTGCTTCTTCTCTTGTAGCATTAGGATATGATATGGCGTTTGTTTTAACAGAAGACGAGAAGTTAAAGGCTATTAGACTAGTTTATAGGAGTAGAGAGGATGTTGTCATGCAGTTGGGTATTGACATATTTACAGAGTTTATAAAAAAGCTAGTGGATGAATTTGGTGGTGGAGGTGGTGGGCATAGGGCAGCGGGAGGGGCCATTCTGAGAGTGCATGATCTTAAAGGTGTTACTGCTCAATTAATTAAGGCAATGCATTCTATTAGTGAAACAGGTATTATGGAGTTTGCGGAAGAAAGAATAAGCTTTTAAGGGATCTGAGAAAATGCCTGTAGTATATGTTGATGAGAGAGAACGTAGCTCTAAGGTACCACAGATATTAATGGAGAAGGGTGTAACAATAATATTTAAGTTTCTGGATGTGGGAGATTATGTAGTTTATGATAAAGTTGGAATAGAAAGAAAAACAGCAGTAGATTTTGCAAAGTCCATTGTTGATGGGAGACTTTTTGACCAAGCCTCTAGACTGGTACAAGCCTTTGAAAAGGTTATCATTGTAATAGAAGGCAGTATTAGAGAAGCTGCAAAGATAAGTAACTTAAAGAAGTCGGCTCTCATAGGGGCTTACATAACTTTAGCCTTGGACATGGGAATACCTATTTTAAATACTCGCGATGAGGAGGAGACTGCAGAGGTAATAAAAAGAGTTGCATTAAGAGAGTTAAAAAAATCTTCTACAGTAGCTCTCAAGAAGCCTGTGCAAAAACCTACATCAAGTGATGTAACTGAGTGGCAACTATACATACTCCAAGCATTTCCGTACATCGGACCTAAGATAGCAGCTAGAGTCTTAGAGAGGTTTGGGTCTTTGGTTAACTTTTGTAATGCTTCATTAACTGAGCTCGCTAGAATAGATGGTTTAAGTGAAAACAAAGCTGCTGAAATATACAGAATTCTGCACGCTGTCTATAAAGAATACAAAAAGGAGGTAAAAGGTGCAGTGTCAAAATCTTTGATGGATTATATGCACCATGATGAGAGCAAAGAATGAGTGTGAAAAATAAATGCTTTTTAGGAAGGTAGTTTTAAATCTGGTAGTCATAGTATAAAAAGCTAATAAGTGTGAAAATTGGAAAAGCTGTTGAAGGGTAGGCTTAGATGAGGTTTGTAAAATCAGTAGATCAAATACTAAGAATAATGAACAACCCCGAGCAGATCAGGAATGTGGGGATAATAGCTCATGTAGATCACGGAAAAACTACTACAACAGATAGCTTGTTAGCTGCAGCAGGACTAATATCGCCACGATTGGCAGGGCAACTTTTAGCAATGGACTTTCTCGATATAGAGCAGAAAAGGCAAATGACAGTTAAAGCCGCTAACATTAGCCTTTATCACGAATTCGAGGGTAAGCCCTATGTTATCAACTTAGTTGACACCCCTGGCCATGTTGACTTCAGCGGAAAAGTTACAAGAAGTTTGAGAATGATTGATGGAGCTATAGTGGTTGTAGATGCAGTTGAAGGTGTTATGACACAGACAGAAACGGTTCTTAGGCAAGCCCTTGAAGAAAGAGTGAGACCACTGCTATTCATAAATAAAGTTGACAGGTTGATAAAGGAGCTCAGAATGAGGCCTGAGGATATTAAACAAAGATTTATTGAGATTATTAAGGAGATCAATAACCTTATTGAGACGTATGCGGAACCAGAATTTAAGAAAAAGTGGCTTTTAGATCCAGCACAAGGCATGGTTGCCTTTGGCTGTGCTAGAGATGCAATAGGTCTAACAGTACCGTTGAGCAGGAAAAAAGGTGTAAAAATAGATGATTTAATTGATGTGTATTCGAGGGGGGATAAGGAGGGACTGGAGGAGCTCAAAAAGAAGATACCCTTACATGAAGCACTACTGGATATGGTAGTAAGGTTTGTGCCCAATCCTCGCGAAGCCCAGAGATACAGAATACCAAAGATATGGAGGGGAGAGGTAAACAGCGAAATAGGAAAGGCTATGATGGAAGCAGATCCAGATGGTCCTTTAGTTTTCTTTGTATGTGATATGCGTTGGGATCCTCATGCAGGATTTGTTGCTACAGGTAGAGTATTCTCCGGAACTATATATGGTGGGCAGGAAGTATATTTGATAAATAATAAAGTTGTTCAAAAGGTGCTTCAAGTAAGCATATACATGGGTCCCTATAGGGAAGTTGTCGATAGGATTCCAGCAGGGAACGTTGCTGCAGCATTAGGAATTGACTTAGCAAGAGCAGGGGAAACTGTAGCAGATGTGAAATTAAAGGAGGTGATGACACCCTTCGAGAGAATGAGGTATATATCAGAGCCTGTTGTAACCATGGCCGTAGAACCTAAGAGAACAGGTGATTTAACAAAGCTCATTGATGCCTTAAAGAAGATGAGCATTGAAGATCCAAATCTTATTGTCAAAATTAATGAAGAGACTGGTGAGTACCTGGTTTCTGGTATGGGACACCTGCACTTAGAGATAGTTTTAACATTACTGAAAGAGAGATTTGGTTTAGAGGTTGATACAACACCACCAACAATTGTGTATAGGGAAACTGCTAGAGAGAAAAGCAAGGTCTTTGAAGGCAAGTCTCCAAATAAGCATAACAGGTTGTACGTGAGCATTGAACCGTTAAATGATGAGAGCATAAGACTTATTCATGAAGGAATAGTTACAGAGGATATGGATTCGCATAAAAGAGCTAAAATATTGCGTGACCAAGCTGGGTGGGATTATGATGAAGCGAAGAGAATATGGGCAATAGATGAAAACATCAATGTTTTTATAGATATGACCTCTGGTGTGCAATATCTTAGAGAGGTTAGAGATACAATAATACAAGGCTTTAGACTTGCAATGAGAGAAGGACCGCTTGCTGCAGAGCCTGTTAGAGGGTTAAAGGTAATATTACACGATGCTGTTATTCATGAAGACCCAGCGCATAGAGGACCTGCGCAAATATATCCAGCTGTTAGAAATCCTATATTCGCCTCTATACTCACATCAAGGCCAACGCTTTTGGAGCCTATACAAAAGCTTGAAATAAAATTCCCAATGGACTATCTAGGACCTATATCCTCTATAATAACTAAGAGAAGAGGAAGGATAATAGAGGTAATCCATATGATTGGTAATATAGTTAAAATGATTGCAGAAATACCAGTAGCGGAGTCTGCAGATTTAGCCAATGAGTTGAGAAGCGCTACTGCTGGAAGGGCTTTCTGGGGTACAGAGTTTAGCCGTTGGGCTCCTGTACCAGACTCCATGCTAGTAGACATTGTGAGGAGGATAAGGCAGAGAAAAGGACTAAAACCGGAACCGCCAAGCCCTGATGAATTCATATCATTATAACCCTTAGGATTACAGGGCTTTTTAACGTGAGCACAAATTTTATTAAGCTCTTTAAATCCAACAGGGAGGTCTTAAAGACCATTCTAAGTAACATAAATCACTATGTCAAAGAATTGAACAGAAGAAATGTGAAAATAATAAATTTTTGCGGTACGCATGAATGGACAACAACATACTATGGTATCAGGTACTTTATGCCAAAAGAAGTAGAGCTGATAGCGGGTCCAGGATGCCCTGTTTGCATAACTCCTGCCAATGCTGTAGAGGTTGCAGTAAGGCTTGCATTAGATGGCATTAGAGTATACACATTTGGTGATGCATTTAAACTGCCCACAACATCTACAAAGAGCCCTCGATCATTAGCTGAGGCAGCTAGCATAGGTGGTAATGTTAAAGTTGTGTACAGTTTTATAGATGCTATAAAGGATGCTATGGAGTATAAAAAAGAAGCTATGTTTTTGGGAATAGGATTTGAAACCACCGCCCCTTCATATGCTATTCCATTCAAACATGGTAAGGTTCCCAAAAATCTGAAATTTTTAAGTGTTTTAAGATTAACACCACCTATAATGAAGCACACCATAGAGGTTCATTGTAGAAAAGACTTGGCAGGCCTCATAGGAGTCATAGCACCCGGACATGTATCTACAGTCATTGGCGCAGCATCATGGGAATTTCTTCCAAGGGATTATAGAATACCCACAGTTATTGCTGGGTTCGAGCCTATAGATGTCATGCTGGCAATAGAGAGAATTCTCCATATGCTGGCTATAGAGAAGCCGGGTATATACATAGAGTATTCAAGGTCTGTAACATGGAGTGGAAACCTTTATGCAAAGGCTGTGATGGCTGAGGTGTTCACCATAGTAGATGCTACGTGGAGGGGTATTGGATTGGTACCTGAAAGTGGTTTAACTCTAGCTGATAGTTATAGGGAATGGGACGCCACTATACAGTATGGGATTTCAGAAAACACAGTGTACGCCGCTACAGATCCGCCTGGGTGCAGATGTGGTGAGGTAGTATTGGGGTTAGCAAAGCCTATACAATGTCCATTATTCATGAAGGCCTGTACGCCAGAAAGACCCTATGGACCATGCATGGTATCCTCAGAAGGAACATGCCTTATATGGGCTCTATATGGAGGGTATACTGAGGTATAAGAGTCTCAGTTAGCAAGAAGAGAGGTTAAGTACGTAGAGCATGTTGATAATGAGAATAGCATTAAAATCACATAACTATTTATACAAAAAGCTTAAAATATCAGGAAACGCAATAGTGTAACATTGCATGGGCCCGTAGCTCAGCCAGGTAGAGCGGCGGGCTCTTAACCCGTAGACCAGCTATGGGCGGAGGTCCCGGGTTCGAATCCCGGCGGGCCCGCCACATTCATACATTAAGGGTCATTATGTGTTATTGCCAGAATTACTGCTTTAGGTATTTCTTTAGCAGCTCTACTGCTTTACTAAATGATATCCTTCCTTCCTTAATCATCTCCTCAGCAATGATGTCTATCAGTTCTCCGCGCGCTCCAGCAGCTATTGCAATGTTTTTAGCGTGAAGCTTCATATGACCTAGTTGTATACCTGTAGTTACAAGGGCTTTTAATGCTGCAAAATTTTGTGCAAGCCCTACCGCCGCCATAATCTCTGCCAGTTCTCTTGCTGTTTTAACACCCAATATCTTAAGAGCAATTTGTGCAATTGGATGAGTTTTTATAGCTCCACCAACTGTTCCTACTTGTAGTGGTACTTCTAGAACTCCAGTAAGATAGCCATGCGCATCTATATCCCATGTACTAAGAGGCTTATAAATACCACTTCTTGCAGCATACGCGTGAGCTCCTGCCTCAATGGCTCTGTGATCCTGTGCTGTGGCTAAGGCTACGGCTATTATCCCATTCATAATTCCCTTATTATGTGTTACTGCACGAAACACATCTGCTTCTGCAATGGCACTTGCATCAGCTATCTTCTCAGCCACCTCCCTACCACCAACATGCTCTGGATCCACCCTAACCCAGGCTTTAGCAAGTCTGTAAATAGCATAGTTAGACAGTATTCTAAGTCTGGCCTCACCACCTGCAATCCTTTCTAAATATGGAGCTACAGCCTCAGTCATAGTATTAACTATGTTTGCCCCCATAGCATCAATAACATCTATTATCAAATGCACAGCAAGACATACGCCTCTTTTAGTTTCTATAATCCTTACCTCAATATCTTTTGCTCCCCCACCAAGCTTAACGAGAGTTTGGCTTGTGGAATTTGCTAAGTCGAGCAACTCTTCTTTTCTATTGATGATTTCCATAGCTGCACTATGTGGTGATGGGACTTTCATTAAATGGATTTGTCCTATCATTAACTGTTTTGAAGCCTCAGCTCTTATACCATTTCCGTCATTAGCTTCGCGAAGCATCTTTGCTGCATTGCTTGCAGCAGCTATTACACTGGGCTCCTCCAATACCATTGGTACTAGATAATCCTTACCATTAACTCTGAAATTCGTAGCAATACCTAGTGGATAACTCATTGCACCAATAACATTTTCTACCATTGCCTCAGCTATCTTAGGATCGAGATTACCAAAGGTCTTAAGCAGTTTTACTTCATCATCACTCAAATTAGCCCATGATTTAACAATATTTATTTTCTCATCTATAGTCATTTTGTGAAAGCCTGGTAGCCTTGAACACCTTATAATATCTGCTTGCATTATTGTGTCGCCTCCTACCTAAGGCATAGACATTATCGGGGTAATATATAAGTTAAGTAAGCACGTACATGTAACTATGCGTTAAAGAATTTGACACAATTTCATTCAACATCTAAGAATAGATCAATAACAGCATTTAGTAATGCTATCTCAGCTCTTGCAGAGTCTTCAGAAAAAGAAATTATAATAGCGTCCCCATTCTCTGCTGCTAAGAATTCCCTTAAACTTTTCAAGTTACTATACCTAGCTTCATTGAATAAACGCTCCGGAGGTAGGTATGCATGCCCATTGCTGATAAATATTATTAAAGCTGCCTTAGATCCGTGTGCAATGATTTTATCCCTAACATTTACCACTCCAATGTTCTGTATGAGCACAGCACCTTGTCTTACAACACACGCCCATGCACATTTAGCTAGCCTAATGTCCTCCCCAAGGATTCTCGTAACTTCACCTACCCTTGGCATTATGCTTAAAATTTTTTCTACAATCTTTTTACCCCTTTCTGTAAGGTAACACCCCCCAACAACGTCAACCAACAAAAGCTCATACTCCTTCATTCTTCGAATCAAGGTTCTAGTAGACGTGACTCGCAATCCTAACATTTTAGATAAGGTATTTCTCCCTATGGGCTCACGCTCGTATAAAATAAGCAGAGCCTTAATTACATGCGCAGGCTCAAAAGCTGGTTTAATTCCTTTTCTACTGGCAACTATTTCATGAAGAAGAGTCTTTATAGTTACCAAAATGCAACCCATATACTTAACATGTTTTAAAGCCTATAAATGCTTCTAGAGACACTTGACTTTATATGATCATTACATCATTTTATAGCCTCATAACTTTACTCAAAATCTTCACTAGGACTATTGAGCATTTATATGATTTTGATTAAGTATTCTACACAATGGGTTCATGTTATCTAAGCACGCCATCAAGCTATAGAAATATTCAAAAACTTTAATAAATCCATCTATTTTAATATTTTACATACCATAAGCAAAATTTGTTGTGTGAGTGCAGTATGACAGAACTATTATATCAATATGATAGTTACTTAAAGGAGTTCACAGCAAAGGTCTTGGACATTATTGAAGGCATGTACGTAATTTTAGATAGAACAGCATTTCATCCTAAAACAGGGGGTCTAGAGAGCGATACAGGGTACATAATTAAGGGTGACATTAGGTATACTGTAGTAGAAGTTCTATTGGAAAAACACAGTAGTAGGGTCTTACACAAGATTCAAGTACCAATTGAAAACCTGAAGGTGGATGATGAAGTTATAGGGGTGATAAATTGGGAAAGGAGGTACAGAATTATGAGGCTTCACACAGCTTCTCATATTATAGCAGCTATAATGTATACCAAGTACAATGCCCTTATAACAGGCGGCAACATCACACCAGAATATGCATATGATGATTACAGTCTTGAGACCTTCGATAAAAAGGTATTTGAAGATGCTATTGCCGAAGCCAATAGCATAGTTAAGAGGGGCATCGAGGTTAAGATATACTGGCTTAATCGAGAAGAAGCAATGAAAATACCTGGTATAGTTAAGCTAGCCTCTAGAATGCCTCCATCAGTATCAAGACTTAGAATTGTTGAGATACCTGGTATAGACATCCAAGCTGATGGTGGTCCTCATGTAAGAAATACTAGTGAAATTGGTGAGATAATGCTTATTAAAGCTGAGAATAAGGGTAAGAATAGAAAAAGACTTTATTTCACTGTGAAACCATAAGCTAAGGAAGTTTAAACATATATATGTGCTTTGATGTGCTCAAGTCCAAGCTTTTTCAATACTTGGATCATAGACTAGCGAAAGTTTTGAGAGTTGTGACAATACCTTACTTACTAGTGTTTCTAAAAATCTTGGATCCACGCCACGCTGCCTAACAATATCCTTTACTACACCTTCAACAGTCGCATAACTCTTATATGTTTCATTAAGCTTCTTCCACGGAAGCCCTGCAAGAGCCTTTGCTACAGTTTCATTATATGGCAGAACGCTTTTAACCATGAGGAATGCTATTATTGGATACCCTACATATCCTCTAAACTTGGTTCCATTATCATCACTATATACAACTCCTCTCCGAAGATCTACATAAACGCGATACTCTCTACTGCCGTCAGATGACACCACCTTAGCACGATTATCATCTAAAATCTTGATCCTTCCATCAACTATGCAACCTAAAGCCTCCAACACCTTTATCCTTGGCGGATTCTTGAGGTGCTGAGCCATAGATGATCATCATCAAAATATTTCCTTAATAAACTTAAAATTTGTTATACTAGTATTAGCACATGGATGAAGAATCCCGCGCTCTTGACCTAAGAGGAATGAAGAGAAACGCGGCCGCCACTGACACTAAGACGTATAGGTGTTAGTATTACGAAGATTGGCATTATATACAAAAAGCTTGTTCACGAAGACTTTCAGCTGCTAGAGCACTTTGTACATAACTTAAACAGGTTTGAATACATACCATTAGAAGTCATTGTTAAGAATTTTAAGAAAAAGCTTTCAGATAAGGAGATTGTAGCTCGAGTCAAGAAACTCGTTAAGCTTAAGCTAATAGAGCGTCATCAAACTATGGAGGCATATAGATTGTGTTTTCTCGGATTAGATTGCGTAGCTTTACATCGATTAGTTATGAAAAATATTGTGAAAGCAATAGGGGATGAGATCGGTGTAGGTAAGGAGAGTAAGCTGTACATGGGGATTTCTGAAGATGGTGGTACTGTAGTTATAAAGTTTCACAGAATCTGGAAAAGCTTTAGAAATATAAGTAAAGTGAGAAGTTATGGTAATGAAACTAAGGGCACATCATGGCTCATTAAGAGCATAGTATCAGGTAGTAGAGAAAGAGAAGCTTTAACTATATTAAATAGGTATTCCATAAATGGTGTTCCCAAATTCTATGGAGGAGCCCTACATGCAGTTGTTATTGAATATATACCTGGTGTTGACTTATATGCTGTGGAATACCTTGAGAATCCTGAAGAGGTATTGCAACAGATAATCGATATTATTAAGAATGCTTATAGCAAAGCAAAGCTTATTCATGGCGATCTTAGTGAACATAATGTTATAATAAACTTGGAAAATATGAAAAGTTATATAATTGACTGGCCACAGTACGTCTCTACAGCCGATCCTAGAGCTTATGAGGTTCTTAAAAAGGATGTAGAAAATATATTAAAATTCTTTAAAAGGAAATTTAAGTTAGATAAGGATTTAAATGAGGTTATAAGGTACATAATGAAGGGAAACAACGCTTAAAGCTAATGTAGTGATAGTATGAAGGTAATGGGTGTAGATATAGTTAAGGGGAGTCCGCTTTCTCAATCAAATCCGCCACTTTATGCTGTAGTTGTGATTAATGAAGATCTTGAAGTTCTGTATGAGTCTATTGAAGTTCCTTTAAAAGGTCTTATTAGAGTTGCTTGGGAGCTTAAAGTTGATAAAATAGGAATTGATAATGTCTTTGAACTTGCTCCTACAAAGAAATACCTAAGCAAAATTTTTGAACTCCTTCCAGCAAATGCTTTAGTATATCAAGTTACATTAGAAAATAGAATGTTCATTGACGTTGTGAAGCAGGCTGAGAAAATTGGTATAAGCATAAGCTCAAAGCCAAAGCCTTTGCAAACAGCATACATATGTGCTTTGCTTGCACTTAATAATATAGGTACAGTTGTTAGAGGAGTTGGATCGAGAGCTAAGATCATAGTTGCTAGAGCCAGGTCTCCAGGGTCTGGTGGAAGCAGGGCTAGCATTTTTGCACGTGGAATGAGAACAGCTATACTTCGTGCTGTAAAGGAGATTAGGAAAAGGCTTGACGAGGCTCAGATATACTATGACATAATTCTTAAGAGAGGTAGAGGAGGGTTAGAGAGCGCTGTACTGGTAGCCTACGCAGATATAGCTACAGTTAAGAGAATAGTGAAGCCTTACCACGGTAATGATATAAGGGTTCTTGTAAAACCAGAGTTTACTACAATAGAATTTGTTAATGAAGAGTACGCTAAGAGGCCTGTTGTAGTAGGCATAGACCCTGGTATAGAGACAGGTGTAGCTGTAATAGACCTTTCACTTAAGCAATGCTTTACATTTTCATCAAAGGAATTTGATAAGCTGTCCATAATAAATAAGGTGTATGCATTAGGCACGCCTGTTCTCATCGCTACAGATAAGAATCCCCCACCTGAAAGCACTAAGAAAATAGCATCAATGTTAGGACTTCAATTGTATGCACCACACAAGAACTTATCTATAGAGGATAAAGAAGAATTGATAAATTGGGCTCTTAAAAGAGGCCTTACAACAGAAATTAAAACCTCACATGAAAGAGATGCCTTGGCGGCAGCTCTAAAAGCATACAAAGCTTTCGAGAAGAAATTTATCGAAGTTGAAAGAAGAATAATAGAGTTGGGCTTGGATGTAGACATAGATGATATTAAGCTACAGATACTAAAAGGAAAGACTGTTAATGAGGCTATAGAATACGCCATTGAAGAACATCTAAAAAATCTTTACTACTCTAACTCTAATAGTACAGGGCATATAACTTCGCTATTTCACAATGTTACTGCAGCTATTAATTGCTGTGAAAAAGTAAAGCTATTAGAGGAAAAGTTGAATGAATTAGTCAAGGAGAGAGAGCTTTTAAGGAAGCGTGTATCTGAATTAGAGAACAAACTTCAAGATATTGAATTTGAGAGAAAGTTTGAAACTAAAGGCCTCATTGATATAGAAGTTGCAAAGGACAGAACAATTAGTGAGCTTAAAGAAAGGATTAAGCAACTACAAACTCACATACTAGCTCTTGAAGATAAGTTAAGAGGGCACGTAGAGGAGAGGAAGAATATGAGTAACCTCCTCAAGGGTATTGCAAAGGGAGAATTAATATTGGTACCCGTGGCTAAAGATATTGAGCCTTACAAGGTTATTCGCATAGGGGAGGCAAATGCAATCTTTGTACTCAAGAACTTCATTGAAATGAGTGAGTTAAAAAAGGTGGAAAAGCCCCTAATACTAATACTGAATGAGTGTCTGGAGGAGGTAGTAGATAAACTATTAGAGTTTGAAGTTGGCATTGTGTGTAAAAAACTTCAGCCTCTTGCAATATTTGATGATATTGCTGTATTCAGTAAAAATGAGGTTGTTGAAGCGGTGACAAAGGCTTATAATGAATTAATTGAATATAAGCAAAGGAAGCGCATAATGGAATCCCTCAACTTAAAGAAAGTAAAGGAAATAATTGAGGATTATAGAAGAAATCTGTTTAAGGAAGATGCTCAGAAGAGTTGAATTTTATTTTCTATAATCTCGTATGTCAGCTCAGAAACTTTGTTCATAGTTTCTTCAGCTATAGACTTAGCATCATCAATCATATCAGATGTAAGCCTTTCTATTGGCACAATCTTTATATCTACAATTTGTGGCTCATTCACTGGTTTACCAATTTGGCTAAGTACATTCACGTAAACCTCCTTAACACCCTTAACCTCACTATAAACTCTATTAGCTATGATATTTGCTACAACATTGTAAAGTTTACCAACATGGCTTACAGGGTTTTTGCCTGCCGTAGCTTCTAAGCTCATAGGCCTCATTGGTGTTATAAGCCCGTTTACTCTATTACCTCTTCCTGTAGCACCATCGTCGCCGTGTTCTGCCGAGGTTCCTGTTACGGTCAAATATAGTATTCCTTCCTCAGGTTTATCAGCAGTATTAATATGCACCTCTACATCATATTCTGCAGTCTTCTTAGCTATGTAATCAAGTATTGCATCCTTTATAGCATCTTTAAGTGCCATATACTCTCCCTTATCTTTAACAAATTTAGACACCATAGCTATGGCTATGGTGAGTCTTATTTTTTTCCCTACTCTAAGCCCCATAACTTTTACATCTTCACCTACAACAGGCAACTTATTCTTTAATTCTTTTGAATTCAGAAATCTCTCAACACCATATACAATACTCTCTAATGGGGATAAAGGTGCAAAACCTGTGCCAAAACTAGTATCATTTGCAAGCGGCATTCTCTTTAAGCCTAATTCAAAGAGGCCAACTAAATCTGCACTCCCATGTCCAATTTTGTAATCTATAACTACATGTTCTTCCGGATTCAGAAACCTGAAGTTTTCTCTAAGCCAATTCTTTGCAGCCCTCAATACCAGGGTTCCAATTGGTATGAATTCTACCCCCTCCCTCGTTCTAACATATGAAGTCGCTCTACCAGACACTATTACATATATTGGCTGTAAAACCTCTCCTCCACCAAATGTTGGATAAGCTTGTCCCCCCACAATGAGAACCTTGTCAACATTGTGATGCAGTATAGTATTAAATCTTTTGAGATAATACTTGCTTAGCTCTTTACTCACGGCTTCAGCAATGCCGTCAGCCATGTAGTCTGGATGCCCAACACCTTTTCTCTCAACAATTTCAACATCAATATTTTCGATACCTATCCATCTGTACTCAGATACATTAATGTTCACCATAGCCCTCTCCGAAACAGCCTTTAACCTTATTTAACCTATGTCGTGGCTTATATACTTATATCTGCCTTAGAACATCAATATAGTGAGTAACACCATGACTGCATGGCATTAGTAGCTCCTCTTACTAGTAATGCTCTTGCTAAGTCTTTCAGCTTTCGTAAAGGCATTTAGACAGGCATTAAAATACTTACATACTTTACAATCTATATTATTAACCGAGAACTCGAAGTTTATTGGACAAGTACTAGGTAAACGCATTCTTTTCATAGTAATTCACTATGTTGAAGCAGACCTTAGCTGAGCTTCTGTGTAATCCACACATATGTATAGTATTTGGCTTCCTCTAATCAGTATCCTACCATACTTTGCAATGACTTCTGCTCCACCATCTTTGTACTCCGTGGCTTCCTCTAAAACTACATTCATTGTGGGATCTGTCATAACAAGCCTTCCAATGAACTCGGTGTTCTCCTTGACTTTTACTAGCACGGTTTTATTCATAGCTCCTCTCAGTATCTTTAAAGGCGTTAATGTAATTCTTTGCTGCATTATAGCCATAATATCCAACCTAACAACTTCACTCTATTTAATTACAATTTAAAAGTTTATATGATGAGGTTTATTAAGAACGAGGATTCGAAAATGTTCACACTCATTATAGAGCACTTAGAGCCTTGTTTAAATAAATGGCTTTTAAAAGAGTATGAAATTGCTTCAAAATTATTTGAAGGAAGAACTATATTTACTAACGTTAAGAAACGCGAATCTGAGCTAATATTGAAAAAGCTCGGCATGGTGTTTCAAGATTCTGTAACAGTGATGCTAAAAGATAGAACAGATGTCATAGTCCTAGACCCTAAAGCAGAAACCGTACTAACACCAACGGACTTAAAAAGAACTGCTTATGTCGTTATAGGGGGTATAATGGGTTCCCATCCACCGGCAGGGAGGACACATAAGTTCATAACTTCGAAAATGCCAACTGCTACTGCAAGAAATATAGGGAGACATCAGTATACGATAGCTGGAGCAGCATATGTTGTAAAACTTGTTGAGAGCGGAAGAGAGATAGGTGATATAAAGTATGTGTTTGGATTGAGAGTGAAAAAGAAGATGAGTTCAGCAATTGAATTAGAAGTAGAGTTGCCTTACGCATTTCCAATAGATGATGAAGGCAATGTTATGCTTCCTGAGGAGTATTTCAGAATAATTGTTGAATATGTTCCAATATATGAAGCTAGGGTTTTAGCTAGCAATCAAGATGTGTGTCAAAACGAATGAAGCGAAATATACTGTGATCCCCCTGAAGTATAGGTCAAAACCTTTCTTAACTTTAAGCACTTTCGCAATTACAATACTAGGTATGTACAGGAGGAATATTAATGTCCACGTAAAAAATGGTGCAAGCGAAGAACCTGTTAAGTTTATTAAAAGAAATTGGTATGACATATATAGTGATGCGAATTGCACCAGTATGGCCATGAAGACCCCGTATAGCCCTCTTGCAACTATGAGCTTAAGACGTAGGCGAAGTTCTGATGAGCCTTCCCTCTGATCATATTGACTCATTGGGTATTCGCCAGAAAAAGTCTATGAGTTGGCTAGATATAAGTGTGTGGCTCAAAGAGCAAGGGTCATTTCTTGTAGGAACCTTTATCGATAACGTATACATACATTCAAAAAGCTTAGCATTACTAAGGCTTAAGAAAAGCGGAGATAGAATCTATCGTTACCTCATTATAGAGCCTGGAAAGAGGGTTTCGTTATTAGATACACAAATAAATCTTAGTGTATCAAAGGCTTTGACAGAAGTTTGGAGAAAGCATGTTAAGAACTGTAAAATAGTTAATGTCAACCAATATGATAGAGAAAGAATCATAATCTTCACTTTAATGTGCGGCGGTGAAGATAGGAATTTAATTATTGAACTTCTTCCTAGAGGAACAATGGTGTTAACAACATCAGCCATGGAAATAGAGATAGTGCTAGAGCGTAAGAAAATGAAGGATAGGGTCGTAGCCCCTAAACAACCATATAAATTTCCGCCTAAGCTATGGGAATTAAACATTGAGAGTATAAATGTTGAGGAGGTTATGAAGGAGACCATGGGGAAGAGGCAAGGGATAGTGTCATATTTAGTAAAAATGTTCGGACTACCACCTGAAGTTGTAGAGGCATCTTTATGTGCATGTGATGGTATGGTAAGCAACAGTAATCATATTAATATAAGTACTGTAAAGTGTCTCATTACAAACATGAAAGGGATGCTAGAGAAGGCGGTTGAGAGTCCAAAGCCTTGCATTATATATATACGCAATATGCCAATAGGCTTCTATCCATTCATACCGCTTCATCTAACAAAGTTTCACGAAGTTAAGGTAGAGGCCTTTCAAACATTTAACGAGGCTATTAATAAGTACTTTGCACATGATATTGAAGAGCTAGTGCAGAGAGAAAGAATAGGCTCTTTAACTGAAGACATTGAAAAGCTAAGGCATGCGCTGCAAGACATGGGCAAAAGGTTGCAGGAATACAAAGATAAATATGTTCAATTATTGAGCATTTTAAAGGCTTTTGAAGAGCATTACCCTGAACTAGAAGAGGTACATAAATGTGTGCAGAGAGTTGTAAAAGATAAGGGATGGGATAATGTTAGTTTATGTAGCAATAGCATTACGGGTTTCGATAAGTCAAGCGGTAAGTATTATGTTATTGTAGGCAGCGCCAACGTAGAACTTGATGTTAGGAAGAGTCTTGTGGAGATATACAGCAGTTACAGAAAAATGCTCAGCGATACTGATAGGGATATAAAGAGAATTGAAAGCGAGATGAAGAGACTAAGAGGGGAAATAGATAAAATGATGTCAGTTATTGAAGATGAGAAAAAGTCAATCAAGTTAATGTTGCATAGGTCAAGAGAATGGTATGAGAAGTTTCACTGGATAACAACTTTAAGTGGATTTTTAGTGCTTGGTGGAAGGGATGCTCAGCAAAATGTTTACCTAATTAAAAAGTTTTTAGAAAATGAGGATATAGTACTTCACGCAGATATACATGGAGGTAGTGCCGTAATTATTAAAACTAGTGGAAGAAATGTTGATGACACATCTTTAAGAGAAGCAGCATTGCTTGCAGCATGTTACAGTAAAGCATGGAAGTTAGGATTGCATGCAATCGATGTTTTCTGGGTTAAAGGATCACAGATATCGCTTTCTCCACCTTCAGGGCAGTATCTTCCACGAGGAGGATTCATGGTATATGGAAAAAAGAACTATATACATAATGTTGTTTTAGAGCTTGCTATAGGCGTAGAGGTGCTGAAGTCTGAAGTTGGGTGCTATATCAGGGCAGTAGTTGGGTCTCAAGATTCTGTTGCGAAGAAGTGTGAAGCTTATTTTGTAATTGAACCAGGAGACATGAAGGTAGATGAGGTTATAGCTAGGTTTTTGAATGAGTTAAGTAGAAGAGGGCTGGACTTTATTGCAAAGGCTATTGATGTCAATGAGTTAAGAATTAAAATACCTGGTAAAAGCAGAATAGTTAAAATAGTGATAAATGAGAAAATTAAGAAGGTGCTTGAAGAATGTTAAAAGCATCTGACGTGATGGTAACAAACCCCATATGTGTCACAACAAAGGTAACTGTATATGAAGCCGTCAAGGTCATGGAAAAACATAACATAGCATCCCTTATTGTTGTAGATGAGAATGGTATTGTATATGGAGTTGTAACGGCGAAAGACATTGTAATAAGGGTTTTAGCTAAGGGGTTAGATCCCAAAAGTATGAAGATCTCAGAGATACTATCCCGACCCGTAACAGTAGTGGAATCTGATACACCTCTTAAGGATGTTGTTAACTTGATGATAGGCACAGGACACGGGCATGTGCCCGTCGTTAATAAAGCAGGTAAGGTTTTAGGAATTATTACAATTGACGATGTGCTAAAGTACGTACCTGAACTACTAGAATACGTAGAAATTCGTAAGTGAGTGATACCATGTATGCTTGCTTATGCTATAGTTGCGCCAAAGTTCTTACCCCACTCTTCGTAATGCCTAATCATCTCCTTACTAATACTTGGTTTTCTATGTTTGAGTACCTGCAAGAAATCCTCCATTGTTATAGGCCTTGGACTATCGTCTAGCTTATTCATTTTAAATAGCTCTCTAACAGTTCTCAAGTAAGCTTCTATAACAATGTCTCTAATATCACTGGCTGAATAGCCTTCAGTTTGCTCAGCAAGCTTGTCGAAATCAACATCATGGCTTATCTTAAAGTGTTTAGTATAGTACTCAAATAAGCTCTTGCGAGCATCTTTGTTTGGTGGTGGTATGTAGATACGTTTATGGAATCTCCTTAAGAAGCCTATATCTAGCCTCCAAGGTTTGTTTGTAGCGGCTATTACATATATAAAATAGTTCTTCCCTTTATCACTAAGACTATCGAGTTCTTTCAGAAACTGATTTCTAACCCTAGCCTCTCCCCCTATCTCATGCGAGTAAACGCCTAAAAGACCATCAGCTTCATCGACAAACATTATTACAGGCTTTGAGGCACCTACTTTCCTTGCATACCCAAATATTGTAGCAACCTTCTTCTCTGCCTCACCAAGCCATTTAGACATTAGGTTAGCAGCGTCAATCTGCATAAAAACAGCATCAATTTCATTAGCTACGGCAGCGGCAAGCAAAGTCTTACCGCAACCAGGCGGGCCATATAGTAGTATATTCCTCGGCCAGCCCAATGGAAAGAGATCAGGCCTCTTTGTTGGATAAACTACGGCATCCATTATAGCCTGCTTTGCTTCATCCAAACCTATAACATCTTCGAATTTAATTGAAGGCTTTTCAATAAGTATGTAACTCTTTACAACATCTTCCTCAGGCTCTTCTCTCTCAGCTTTTTCTCCTCCTATCGATATAGAAATTTTAGACTCTTCTTCTAACTCCTTGGCTCTTCTAGCATACCCCTCAGCAATACTTTTATATATGTGAACCATGGGGTCATTTCTATAGTTGTTTATCAGCATCATAATGATTTCGGCTGCTTTTTTATAATTTTTAGCAGCATCAATTTTGTTACCAATTCTTTCATTAACCATAGCTTCATGAACATACTTTCTTGCTAATGCCTCTAGATACTCACGGCTCCCACTCACATCATCCACCAATGAATAAAATGTGGATTTAAAGTAAGGAAGAAAAACTATGTAACTATTTTTATTAAACCTTTTTGCTCAAGACGCCTTAGTATTGCTATTACATTTTCTTTTGAAAGACCGAAGGCAGCAGCACATTCATCAACTTTAATTAGACCTCTATTAGCAATAATGTAATTATATATTTGATACTCAATACCGCTATCAAATGCTGTTGCAAATACTTTATGAGATTTTGTGTATGAGGTAGGCATAGTTACGCCTACAGAAGTCATGCTCTCCACAACCTTGCTATACTCCATGACATCTCGCGACATTTGCTGTGATATTATATTCTCTAGCTGAACTGGTACTGGCGACAAGCTGTGCTTTATTTTTTCATCTGCTTGACGCTCTATTTCTTTCAATATATCTTCAACCTCCTTAGACACATTAGCTACGTTTACACTCAATTCTGGTGTTTGCGTCTGAGCAACTATGGCATTCACATTTGTTACAATTGTGTCAAGTGTAGCAGCGAGTTCTGGCATGGTATTGTTAAACATTGATTTAAGTTGATTTAACACGCCTATGGTTGTGCTCAACACCCTTATGTCATTTACTATATTCATTGTCTTTAAGCGTTCTAACAGCCTTTCTACAGCAAGTAATGCTATCTGTACAAATCTTATCAGCTTCCTAACTTCAGCTATTTCAGAGGCGTATATGGCAACTCTTTCTCTGTCATTAACATTGAGTGCCTTAACAGCGTTTGATAAAAGCTCATCATCTCTTTCCTTGAGCCTCTTTTTAATTTCCTCTAACTTTAACTTAAGGTCTGATAATGAAGAAACAATGTATATTAAAGCTCCTTTGTGAGGATCCTTACGAGATGAAAGTGAAAGTAGTTTTGCAAAGTGATCCAATATTCCTGCAGGTGCTACTGTCATTGAGTATCACTATATCTGTCTTTAGATGCTAACTAACAACCTTCACTGATACTGGTGTAGCTGATACCGGTACTGTAACTTGCGCAGGTGGAGCCAGAGGCTGTTCTTCAACTCCACTAGTAGTTACTGCACTTAGCTCCTGCTCAAGTTTTTCAATTAATGTCATATGCTTTTCTAGATCCTTCTTCTCTTCGAGGGCTGTTTGCCTGGCAAACCTCATAAGATCTGCAGAAGTCTTAAAGCTATTCTCTGGCACTTCACCTGCTGTGTAGTTCACCATAAGGTGAGTCATGGCTTTTTCTACGTGTATAACAAAGTTCTCAATTTCGTATACCCTTTTGCGTAAAGCATCCTTCAGATTCTTTACTTCGACTTTAGCTCTTTCAACTTCCTTTGAGAACTTTTCCTTAAGTTCTCGGTAGGCGTGAGCAGGTATTTGATTTTTCTTATAGAGTTCTTCTGTTGCCTTAAACCTCTTCTTTAAGATATCAAGCTTTCTTTCAAGCTTTCTAGCCTCCACAAGCCACTCAGGAACTACTTTTAATCCATCAATTCCGTGTTCAAGCCTTTCACTAGGTAAGGTTTCATAATGAGAATCGTTTATCATAATTTCAACAGCCGTTACCTTACCATCAACATCGCTATAAACACTTACTAAAACACCTATCTTTCTTCCATATATATCAGTTACTGCTTGACCTATAACCGGGGCGACACCCTCTATAGCTATACTCATAACTTTAATCCCTTTAATATTCTTGCAAAGAGCTAATTTATATAAGGTATAACGTTCATTTTGCAGGCGTTTTTGCATTTCAATGCTCAATCAATATATAATTGAGAACCTATATTACATTGCGAAGACGCTTGTCAATACGGTAATAATGATCCATGCGATGTACAGTATTGGTATCACAACTTTTAGGTATTTCAAAATAGCAGAACCCACCTTAGTCGCTGTCTCCAGCAATTCAAATATCCTATTACTCATTACTCGTGCTCTAAATTTATAGCTTTGGACTCTAACCTTTGCGGGCTTTAAATCTTGAAAAGATTTTGTCAAGGCCCTGTCTACAGATTTTATCAGGGCTTCATTAAGCTCTATGCTATAGTAAGGCGTATCAAATACCATTCCTGCACATGTATGATCATCAGGTGTTACAAGCTCTGCGTCTTTGAATCCCCTCATAATAGCAATTTTCCTCAAGGACTCTCTAACACCTGGCTTAGCATTGTTACCATAAAGATATATTAAAGCATAGAGATTTTTATTGCACTCTATTGTTAGCACCTTTACCTTTCTTGTACAAATGCCTTTAACATGCTCTAAAATGTCATCCTCGCCATAGCCCACCCTAAGCTCTTCACAGACAGGTCCTCTTTCTGAGAATGCAGCTTTCAGTAAAGGCGTGAATACATCAAGTCGAAGCTCTCTTTCTCCTTCAACATTGTGTGCATCAATTACTGCAGCGTCCTTAAAACCGTATGTATTTGCTATCTTTTCCGCTTCCAGCTGAAGCTCTTGAGGCAAATCATCGCCTCCTACAACAGGAGAGGACACTATTAAGAAAGAAATGTACTCTGTATGTAAGCACAGAGCTTCTCTCATTTGATTATAAACCCTAAAGGGCTCGTAAAGTTGTTCCGTACTATTATCCTGATTTGCTTTAAACTCAACAAGCCTTTGTACAATCTCTTTGACTAAAAATTCATTATAATCCTTCTTAGTTAAGTTAAGTTCATGGGATCCCGCACCATGAAATACAAAGGCCTTTATAGAATAAGTTTTAAGTGCATGTTCTAGTGTGTAGGGAAAGTATGTACTTCCAAGAGTTCTGTAAGGTCCAAAGTGTACAGCAGGTACAATTAATGCGATATTATCGTTATCTCTAGTAAAGAGCATGGTCTTAATGCTTAACTCGCGCTCTTCGCCTATGCTATTGAGCACTTCTTCCAATTCAGCACCATTTCCAGTAAACATGAACTTTATCCACGAATTTGATATTTTAAAGACATTTATACTGGAGAATTTCTTTAATGAGTTGATGAATGCAAAGGAAGTTAAGAGCAGAAGGACTACAACACCTATTCTTAATGCGATGAAAAGAGGGGACGCAATTTTAAGTGCAAAGGTAAAAAGTAATTGAAGTGCAAATGAGAGAACAACTATGCATGCCATTCCTTTGGAAAACCCCATAAAGTTACTTAGTGCTATTGTTCCAATAATAGGCATTGCTGCATACATAATTCCATACATTTTCAGAGGAGATGATATAAACTCTAAGGGTATGCCGGGAGCAATTATAAACAATACTGTATTGGCTATTTGCCTAAATCTCATATACCTAGTTGCAACCTTTAGTATTAGTAAGAGAAGCAATATAGTTACAAAGTGTAGAAGAGCAACGCGAAAAAGTTCTTGAAGAGAACTGTGATGCAGAATCAGCATGGGGTAAGCATCTGCTATAATAATCAAGAGAAAGAGTAGTGGATATAAAATGCGGTAGTTCTTTGAAATAGTAGCAGGAATTTTCATCATTCTGTAATACTTCAATGCAATACTATTGAGCATGGGTAATCACATCCATTGTGATGTATAGTAAGTAAAGCGAAGAAATATTAAAGTGTTTCCTATAATAGTTCAAGGTGGTGAACAATATGAACATTGATGTTGAAACATTGAAAAATCTTCTCTTGCAAAAGGGTTTTGAAAAAGTGTTTACAGTAGAAAAGACCCACGACTGTGTTTTACTGCTGGGGAGGCTAAATGGAGTAGAAATATTAGTAGGTATTTACACAGGCTTGCACTCTCTATACGCCAAAATAGCTAAAGCAAGTGAGATCTTGGAACCTTATTGGAGATGTGAGTACATGGAGTACTTTCCACAAGGACTTTACACTTTCTCTCAAATGAAAAACCTGGATGAACTCGCACATAACATAATTGTAAAAGCAGAGGCTATACTTAAGAGAGTGCTTAGCTCAGCAAGTCAGGCATGAGATAGTAATTGTTGAAGCTATTAAAATGCTAAGAGATGTTTTTAATATATCTATTTTCAACTATTTTAAGGGCTCTAAAGTAAAGCCCTTACCAGGTAAGATCTCTACTTTAAAAGCTGTTCTTGCATGATTTGTCATCCTCATTTTCTTTATTATCATATATCTGACAACCTCTTTACTACTTTCAACATCATCCATCCACAGGTGGAATACCCCATCCGCTATATGCTCTAGGCCAAAGCCAAATGTTGACTTTGTAGTCATGGCGTACTGGCTTACTAAATAAGTGGTAACATTTTCTCTATGTGCAGCTATTTTTAATTCATAACTATACTTCCTTGCCATAGCAGGCTTATCAGCCCAGAAAGCGCTCATGGAATCTATGATTAGCCTAACGTGTCTCATAGGACTTTTTCCGCCTTCTTTCAATACCCCTAGAATCTTATAAGCCTCTTGTATCGCTGCTATTAGTGTCTGAATATCGAGTGCAGCAAACCTTCTCTTTCTAGCTGTTTCCACATCTGTTGGAATTGATTCACTAATTTGCCTAGCAATTTTCAAAAGCCCGAATATGTCTATGACAACAATATTAGGAGTTTCAGTGAGCTCCTTAGCACTTGAAATATCATGTATTCTGTACTGCTCAAAGTCCATTCCAAACATTCTTGCTTGTCTAACAATGTCTCTAAATTCTGCTTCAGTAGTTACATAGACAACAGGGTCTCCAGCTTTAAGCCCAGCCCATGCAAAGTGCATGCATAGAATTGACTTTCCAGTACCTGGTTCGCCTGTTATAGCTATCCATGAACCCTTTGGAACTCCGCCCTCAAGTGCTCTGTCAAGCTCTGGAATGCCTGTTGAAATCCTAGTAACATCTCTTTCAAGCTTACCTTTAGTTACAGACTTCTTTTCCTTTTCTTCTAAAGACTTGAGTTCCTGCTCTATTTTTAGAAGCTCTTCTTCACTAAGCTCTATTTCCTTATTACTCATTTTCTACACAAAAACATATAGAGCAATTCCAGCTTATAAAACTGTGAGATTATACTAAAGCAATAGTGATTGAGGCAATAGAGTTTTGAAACCTGCTAAAAAGCAGGAAATTGATGTTAACAAAATAATGGAGGCAGCTTATGACTATAAATTTCTACTTTCAAGGGGATATAGCCACTCGTTAGCATTGAATACAGTATCACAACGCTATATGCTAAATAAATATGAGAAGCTACTCTTATTTAGATGTGTTCACAGTACTGTGTATGTCCATGAAACGCTTAAGAAAATTAAGTGTAATTATTTAGATACTGCAAAACATGGGCTACTAGTAATGGACTTCTACAATATTTTACTAACAATAATAGCTTTAATAGAACATGATATTGTGTTTCTCTGTGACGACTGTCTCGTAAGGGATTTAAGAGGATCCAAACTAAGATCCAGTGAAAGAGCTTTTCTAACAGAGAGTTACAGCATTTTAGCAGATATACTTCAACAACACCAATTCTTCGAAGAGCTTATAATAGTTAGCGATAAAAATATTAGCCATAGTTTAGAAGACACGCAGACCTTTGTCAGTATACTACATGATAAGTTGAGAGGAGTAAAGGTTACATACACATTAACAACAACACCTGATACTGCTATAATAAGCTTTGCACAAAAAGAAAACACTGTCATAACGTCAACAGATTCCTTAATCATTGAAAAAAGTCGCAGAATACTACCGCTAACAACAATAGCGCTTAGCTATATGAAAGCAAGGCCCCTTATAAACTTCCCACAATTCTTTGGACTTTCATGCCCTACATGCTCTCAAAACTCCTAAAATGCCGTAAACAAGCATCACCATAGCTATGGAGAGGGGAATGCTTATTGCCAATACCGAAAAACCATCACATTGATTTGCATCTGGACACGGCATGTAAATAAAAAATGGAGGAATTACGTAATGATTAACATTAAACCGATTTAAATCATATAATAAGCCTGCGCCATAAGAGTAGAGCCCAAGAACAATAATTGTACAAATCATCAGTAATTCACTTAGTAATGCGTTAAGGTCTCTGACTAACAATGATAGTAGGAGTAATACCATGCCTAAATAAAAAGTAAGCGAAAGATATGCCCTTTGAGCATAGAGTATCTGAGACTCAAATTTCATAGGAATGTACATTGAAAGAAAGTATATGGAAGTAAGCGGCAATGCTATAGCTATGGCTAAGATGTACTTAGCATGTCTAATAGCATTATATATAGCTTTAGTGTCTTCCAATTTTAAAGTAGAATTCAATAATCAGACCCCCTAGCGCTGGCAATACTGTAAGTGGGCCCGCGGGGATTTGAACCCCGGACCACCCGGTTATGAGCCGGGCGCTCTACCTGGCTGAGCTACGGGCCCCAACACAGCTTTATTACTAAAGTCTTGGGTTAATATATTTTATTGTGTCGCTAGATCAATACTGCCTATTAGCTTATAAACTTAGTTTAACAAGCTC
This sequence comes from Ignisphaera sp., assembly GCA_020833345.1. Lineage (GTDB taxonomy): Archaea > Thermoproteota > Thermoprotei_A > Sulfolobales > Ignisphaeraceae > Ignisphaera. The sequence continues at coordinate 6,730 of JAJHQM010000007.1, read as the reverse complement.
TTATTATTGCTATAGGTAAAGGTATTTTATTATGTGGAAGCTCATTAAATATGACAATGTTAACCCCGTGGATAGCAACATAGTTGTTGTAGGCTTTCCTGGGATGGCTTTGGTGGGAAAAACTGTTGCTTTACAGCTCATAGAGTCTCTAGGTGCAGAGCCTTATGGCGTTATCTATGGCACTAAGTTTTCTGCACATCTCATTGTGAATTCAAATGGTATAGGTGATATAAATAACGTAATGCTCTATTATGCTAAGGCTAATAATACAGGCATTTTCATAGTTACAGGTAGTGCTCAACCAGCCTCCGACGTAGACCAGCATTCACTAAGCTATTTCATTATTAAGCACCTCAAAAAGTACAATATTAAAGAGCTCATTGCAGCAGCAGCCTATGTTTCAGATATGGTTGTACCCAACCGTAGGGTATTTGTTGTTGGAAACAATACTAGTGTTTTAAAGAGGTATGTTGAACACGGTGCTGTACCACTTAATGAGGGCGTGATTAGTGGCTTAAACGGAATTGTAATCGGATGGGCAAGGATCTTTAACATAAACGCCGTGTGTCTTCTCGGAGAAACCTGGAGAAGTATTGTCGAACTTAACTACATTGATTACAAAGCTGCAAAGCTTATACTAGATGTTCTCAATAAGGTGTGGAATTTCAGTATAAATACTGAAGAACTTGAGGAAAAAAGCAGAGGTATTGAAAGAGAAGTTGAGCTAATTCTTAAAAGCCTCACTCCACCAAAGGAGGAGGCAAAGGGAGAGAAAAGGCCTTACTACATAACGTAGCATATTGATTGAGGTGACACCATAACTTATATTAAACTGCAGTTGATTTAGTATTGAAAACTGCTTCCACAATTTTTTCCCTATATTTCTTAAGGAAGTTCTTATACATAGCTATACCTTTAGTTTGCAGGGGATCGAAGCTTAGTATATGGGCTATCCTAACTGATGCTAGCCCTGCAATTAATGAGCCTTCCAAATACCTCTCTATAATATTGCCCTCTAGTCTAAGATTGAATAGTGAAAATCCTATGCTCCTTAGGTATTCAGCGTAGAAGTCTAGTAGGAGGTTTTCGTAACTAACGTCAGAATCTATTACTACAGCATAGTTGACACTTTTTTCCCCTTCCCATCCAACTATGTCATTGTGAAAGAGCTCAGGCACAATCTCTACCTTAGCAGGCTTTTTTGCATTCTCATTAAGCTCATTTTTCAATCTAATAGCGAGAGGCGCAAACCTCGTGGTGGATACTATGAGGGGAAGCCTAGAGCTTACTAAAAATTCAGCAAGTTGCGAAGCTATAGTAAAAGCCCTTTCAGTGTTCCCCAACCTTTGAATAGCCTCTTCAATAATGTGCATAGGTATTGGTAGCACTTCGCATGAGTATAGCAATTTTATTGAAGCGACTAATAGCAATGGTAATGCAGATCTAGGCACTAAACCCTGCTTCACAATAATGTAGGGTATGACACTTCTTTTAGCAATATCTATAAGTTCACCTCCTGAGGCTACAACACCTGTAGGCATACCTGCCCTAATTGCCTGCAGTGTAGAGGTTATGGTTTCTAAGGTGTTTCCTGAGTAGCTAACAGCAAGTACAAAGGTGTCTTTATCAATAAAATTACGGGGTAAGTAAAAATCTTTATATACATAAACAGGAATTCTTGTAAAAACCTGGGCTATTACTGATAACATATCTCCTACTATTCCACTCCCACCCATGCCAACTACAATAACTCTTTTAACATCTTTAAAACTCCTCACATTTTCAGCTTTGTAATTTAGAGCTTCTAAAGCAAAGCTATACCAATTTGTATATTGTTCAAGCATTTCTCAATAACCTAGAGCAAACAGTTTGGAAATCATTATTAATAAGCTTATATTCTACAAACTATAAGATTTTATACAGTGTGAAATGCCATGCCTATTTACATATCTAGTGAGCAAGAATTTCTTGATGTTGCAAAGAGAGCTGTAGAGTGTAGGGTGAAGAAGTTAGAGAAGAAAAACATTGCAAAAATTAAGGCTAGAACTAAGAGATACCTATACACATACCAAGTCTCTTTACAAGAGCTCAGCAACATGTTAGAAAAGCTAAAAACAGTGTGTAAGAACATTATCGAAGTGTGAAAAAGTGTATGATGTATCTATAACCCCATCTGACTTTTGAAATGTGATGATGGCTGGCGCTTCTGAAAATCCGTGACCCCAACTGTCTCTTTTAAACAGCCTGTAGATGAGGATGTGAGAACACGGCTTGATGTTAAAAACCTTAGGCATGTATATTATGTGGCCATGCCATGCTATGCCTAAATAATGTGTTGTTTGATTTTATAAAAACTTTTTAACTAAGCCTATTATTGGTTATATAAAAATACTACAGGTTTTGTGGTAGCATGAATAGTTTAAAGTTTAGTGAGGATTTAATAGAGTTGTTGGCATCAACAGCTTTTGAAGTCCCATCAATTTTCGATATAAACAATTTGCCTTTAGTTAGTAGTGACATTGCTAAGAAGCTTGCAGAGGTTTACATGGATGAGGCTATAAATTTTGTACTATCACTAGGAGTAAAACCTCTTTCAGCCTCTTTCCTTGCTGAAGACATTTACACGCTCTGTAATGATGATGTGCTATTGTTCATTGGGAGGTTCCTAGGGGGATTAGTACCAGCAACACATATATACAAGTATAGAGCCTTTTGTAAAAGTAATTTGTTTCTCCATAGCCATCCTATTCCTGTGTCAATACCATCACCAGAAGATATTTTGTCAGCAACTCAAATGGGTTATGGCATTGAATGCGTTATTAGCAAAGTTTCAAAGTTGAGAGCTGTACTAACATGCATAGAACCTTCTGCAGACTGGGACAAAATAATGGCAAAGTATGATAGTATTACAGAGAAGGTATTCAACGTATCAAGGTTTGTAGTTGTAGGTAACGGTAATAACATATCATTTTTACCAATGCCAACAACTAGCGAGATCTTTTCGCTTCTTTCAAGTTACAAAAAATTAATGGAGCCTTACGCAAAAGTACTCTATGTGGATATAGATTTAAATAATAAAGTTCTCACTTACCAGCTCTATTAAAGCCTTTTAATTAAATGGTCTAGCATGCCAATAAATGCTGTGTTTTCAGGCTATATATAAGAAAGGAGTTGAAAGATGAGATCTGTGTAGTAAGAGAAGCTTTTAATGCCGTCTCTGCTCATGAAGAAGCAGAATTATTCTATTAAACAAATTTTCAGCAATGCTTTTAACCTCCATTATGAATGTAATCACTCTCTTAGATGGTGATTTAATGACGAAGCGGGTTGTCATAATAACCGTTTTGGTCCTCATAGTAATTATAGGAATAGCAATATATGCTTGGTCTTTATACCCCCAGCAGGTTGGTAAAAGAGTACTTCGTGTTGGAACGTCGCCTGACTTTCCACCGTTTGAATATATTGATGAAAAAACAGGGGAAGTTATTGGAATAGACATAGATTTAATTAAAGCGCTGGCAAAGAAGCTTGGATGTGAGGTTCAGATAGTTCAAATGGATTTTGACGGCCTCATTCCGGCGTTACTAAATAAGCAAATAGATGTTATAGCATCAGGCATGACAATAACTGAAGAGAGGGCTCAGAAAGTTGCATTTACAATTCCCTATTGGAGAGCTGACCAAGCAATTCTTGTTCGCAAAGATTCTCCATTTGCACCTAGGGATCTCGATGACTTAGTTGGGAAAACAGTTGCTGTTCAAAGTGGTACTACAGCACAGTTTCTGCTTGAGGACTATATTAACAAAACTGGTAATAAAATAAATATTAAGGCTTATCCAAGCTACGTCCTGGCCGTGCAAGATTTAGAAAATGGGAATGTAGATGCAGTACTTGTTGACAGTCCTGTAGCAAGTATGTTTGAAAAGGCTAGAAACGTTAAGATAACAGGAATTGTTGTAACAAATGAGAACTATGGACTTGCTGTAAGAAAAGAGGATAGAGAGCTACTCGATAAGCTCAATAACGCATTAAAAGAATTTCTGAATTCTACTGAGTGGCAAGCAATACTCCAGAAATACCTTGGTGGCTAAGCAAGGTCTTAGAAGTTATGTGGCAGAACTTCGTACAATATGTACCAATAATACTTTCAGCACTTTCAAATACCTTAATCTTAGCTTTTTTTAGTTTTGGTCTCGCCACAGTACTAGGCATTGTAATGGCTTTTGCAGAGGTTTTTACATCAAAAACTATTTTAATTATTGTTAGCTGGGTTGCTAGGGTGTTAAGAGGGGTACCACTTATTTTATCTATATTCTTAGTATTCTATGGATTACCTAAGTTAGGATTAACACTTCCACCGCTTTATGCTGCTATATTAGGTATTGCTATTGTTGATGCTGGGTATCAAGAGCAGATATTTAGAGGAGCTATAAAAGCTGTGAGCAATAGGCAATTAGAAGCCGCTTACTCTCTTGGACTGACTAGAGCTAGCGCTTTTCTCTACGTGGTATTGCCACAGGCATTTAGAATAGCCTTACCCTCATGGATTAATGACTTTACAATAGTTTTGAAAGACACTTCAATAGCATATGCTATTGGTGTTGTAGAAATGTTTACACAGGCTATTCATGTTGCACAGGTTATAATGGACTATATGTGGCCCTTAGTATTTGTGGCACTGATCTACTTAGCCATATGCTATCCACTGTCAATGCTCTCAAACTATCTCCATGGCAAACTTAAGATGATGGGAATGCTCGGCTCAGGGGTGTAATGTTGAAAGAAGAGCTTCTAATAGTAGAGGATTTGTGGAAGTTTATTGATGGAAAGCCTGTGTTAAAAGGAATAACTTTTGATGTAAGTAGAGGGGAGACTAAGGTAATTTTAGGGCCCTCAGGAGCAGGCAAATCAACTCTCCTTAGATGCATAAACTTACTTGTAGTGCCTGATAGAGGGAGGATAATATTTGATGGTGAGGACGTGCTTAAGAGGCGTGACATTCATAATGTGAGAAGTAAAATGGGATTTGTGTTTCAGCACTTCAACCTGTTTAGCCATATGACTGCTTTAGAAAATGTTATGCTTGGCTTAGTTAAGGTAAAGAAGATGCCCAAGCATGAGGCTGAGAAAAAGGCTAAAGAGGCCCTCATGGCTGTTGGAATTGCAGAAGAGCTTTGGAACAGGTATCCTGCTCAGCTCTCAGGAGGGCAGCAACAGAGAGTTGCTATTGCAAGAGCTCTTGCAATGGAGCCTAAACTCATTCTATTTGATGAACCAACTTCAGCTCTGGATCCAGAGCTTATATGGGAGGTTTTAAATGTTATGGAGAGACTCGCCAAGGCTAAGATGACAATGATTGTAGTTACACATGAAATAGGCTTTGCCATGAGGGTGGCTAGCGAAGTAATGTTTTTAGATGATGGTATGATATTAGAGAGGGGGCCTCCTGAACAAGTAATATTGAATCCCTGTAATGAGAGAGTGAAAAGGTTTATGGACAGAATGAAGTATGTTTATAGTTTGGATACGGGCTGAACACTGTGATTAGCGAACTGCTATACGTTTCCTTAAAATATGGTTTACTTTTACTGGAAGGATTGAGGACTACTTTTATAATTACTATAGCTTCGTATGCTATAGGATTTGCTGGAGGTCTGTGTATAGCAATTGCAAGAGTATTCTTTCACAAGATTCTAAAGGTATTTGCTGGTGTTTATGTTGAGTTGTTTAGAGGAACGCCCATGCTCGTTCAACTCTTTTTTGTGTATTATGCACTTCCAGAGATAGGTATAAGAGTTGACCCTGTTACTGCTTCAATAATAGCCATAGGGCTTAATTCAGCTGCATATCAAGCTGAGTATATAAGGTCAGCGTTGTCTTCAATACCATATAGTGAAATTGAAGCAGCGTATTCACTAGGCTTAACAAAGCTTAACATATTAATTTACATCATGTTGCCACAAGCTATAAGAATAGCCATTCCAACGTTAACTAATGAAGCAATATATCTCTTTAAGTACTCGTCCATAGCGTATTTTGTTACAGCTTCAGAGCTCATGTACGTGGGTAAGCTTATAGCTACTCGGACGTTTCTATATGTAGAAGTCTATGTATTACTTGCATTGCTGTACATACTCTTCTCAATAGTTTTAAGCGAAATTGCCAGGTATATTGAGAGAAAGCTTCAAATACCTGGTTACGTGACGTAGTGATGAAAAGTTCGCGCGCTGAGTTATGATGTATTTCCCGCATTGCTGAAGGTGGTGAGGTCATTGCTGAAGATACAGTTGCTATATGAAAGAGAAGTTGAAGAGGATGTGGTAAGACATGCAAGGTTCACATTAAGAGAGGCTCTTAATGCTCAAATAGTCAGTGAGGAAACTATATCAATACCGGACACATTTTATAACATTAAAAGAGGTCAGTATATAGCAGAACTTGTTGTAGAATACGCTAGTAACTTTTCAAAGGAAGACACGTACACAATACTTCTTTCAAGTAAGGACGCTTATGTAACAGGCTTAAACTTTGTATTTGGTCTAGCAATTCCATGGCTAAAAACAGCAGCAGTCTTCTTAGCACGCTTAATATTGGGAGCGACTAAAGTAACCTTACTTAACAGAGTAGAAAAAGAAGTGCTTCACGAATTGGGCCACCTGCTAGGATTAGAGCACTGCAAAACTCCTAAATGTGTAATGAACTTTAGTAACTCATTAAAGGATGTAGATGT